>CAZXSW010000001.1:0-115041 GCA_964642615.1 uncultured Rikenellaceae bacterium
AATACTGGTATTTCGGAGAGATCTTCAGTGTTGTCGTATACTGTGTCGGCCATCGCAACATACATGGCATTCGGCTCAACTGCAGTCTTGATAACTACCGTGCCGATCTTCATCTTCAAGGCGGTTTTTATTATACGTACCGCTATTTCTCCTCTGTTTGCAATCAGAATTCTCCTGATCTTCATTTTCAAAGTATGTTGGTTTTGTCCTGAATTAAATTTTACAACGGCATATTCCCATGCTTTCGTGCAGGGACCTTGACCCATTTATTGCTTAGCGCGGCAAGGGCTGATATTATCTTTTTCCTTGTCACAGCAGGATCTATTACCTCGTCTATATAACCGCTTTCGTCAGCAATAAAGGGATTTGCTATTTTATCCCTGTATTTCTTAACCAGTTCCTTTTTAAGCTCTGCAGGATCCTTTGCTTCGGCCAGTTCTTTCCTGTACAGGATAGCTACAGCTCCGTCGGGGCCCATAACTGCAATTTCGGCAGAAGGCCAGGCAAAACTGAAGTCACCCCCCAGGTTCTTGCTGTTCATAACTATAAAAGCGCCCCCGTAAGCTTTGCGGAGGATAACTGTAATCTTGGGAACCGTGGCTTCGCTGTAGGCAAAAAGCATCTTGGCTCCGTGACGGATTATTCCTGAATGCTCCTGGTCGGCTCCCGGTAAAAATCCCGGGACATCTTCGAATGTAAGGATTGGAATATTGAAGGCATCACAGAACCTTATGAATCTTGCACCCTTTACTGATGAGTTAATGTCGAGCACTCCTGCCAGTACCTTGGGCTGGTTGGCTACTATCCCAATGGTCTTCCCCTTTATCCTGGCAAATCCGGTGACCAGGTTAGGAGCAAAGAGCTCAGATATCTCAAAAAAGCTGTTGCGGTCAACTATAAGGGAGATTACCTCCTTTACATCGTAAGCCTTGTTAGGGTCGTCAGGAACTATATCCCTGAGTTTCTTGTTTATCTCACTTACTGATCCGTCATCTGCCGCAACAGGAGGATTTTCAACATTGTTTGAAGGAAGATAGGTGAGGAATTTCTTAAGAGCCATAATGGTATTTTCCTCATCGTCATATATCATATGCGCAACTCCGCTCTTCGTCGCATGAATCTCCGCTCCGCCGAGCTGATCTGAAGTAACTTCTTCATTGAGTACTTCCCTTACAACATTGGGTCCGGTAACAAACATAAAACTTGTATGGTTTGTCATGAAGACAAAGTCGGTAAGGGCAGGGGAGTATACAGCACCTCCTGCGGCTGGCCCCATGATCACTGAGATCTGAGGTATTATCCCTGATGAGTGGATTATGTTCTGAAATATTGTTGCGTAGCCGCTAAGGCTGGCAACTCCTTCCTGAATCCTTGCACCTCCCGAATCGATAAGTGCTATGATGGGTGATCCCATCTTTAGCGCCATCTCCTGAATCTTGGCTATCTTCCTTGCATGGACAATACCCAGCGAACCTCCCATAACTGTGAAATCCTGGGCATAGGCAAAAACAAGCCTGCCGTTTATCTTACCGTGACCGACAATTACTCCGTCACCATACGATTTCTCAACCTTGCCAAATTCAACAGGCTGGCCCGCCGGTGTCACAAAGGCATCTACTTCCTCAAATGTCCCGGTGTCAAAAAGCAAAGATATCCGCTCCCAGGCTGCAAGCTTTCCCTTTGAATGTTGCTTCTCAGCCTGCTTGCTGCTGTACTGTTTTTTTATTGCTTCCTGCCTCTCAAGAAAAGCTTTGTAATACTTTCCGGAAAATTCCATTCTACTATTATGTTATTTATCAGTAAATTATACTGACAACATGCTCATGCCGGCATGAAGTCCATAAATAAAACGGCTTCAAAAATATGCAATATAAGACTAATTCCAAAAATAAATTTCGAACGCTGATTGGCTTAAGATTATATAATGCATTAAATCAACAATATATAATATAATATTGTTCGACCGTCTTTCTGAAATAAAGCCCTGATGTAGTGTTTTGTAATCAGATTATTATTTCCGGGGTTTAAAAAGGCCTTCCTGGTTCGACCCCAGCAGCCCGGCCATAAGCATCGATTCACTGGCAACATTGAGATCGCGGGCCATCGCGGGATTCATAAGCTGGAAGTGACGGATTGCATCGAGCTTGTCGCCGATATACTGCAGGTCTTCATCGGTTGTATGCCAATCCCACATATCAAACTGCGAAAGGTCGAGAGGCAGAGAGTAAGATCTGAGGGATTTGAATCCATTTGTATTAAAAAAGAAATCGAAATACGACATAATAAGCTCCCTCAGCGATTTGTAAACAGGTTCCCTGAAACGCAGGGTGGTAAAATTGGATTTGGCAACAGCACCAAGGCGATTTCTTTTTCTGAAGACGGCAATGACGTGATCGTCGTCGTTTTCAGCGCGCATATCAACTATCAGGGGCTTATGTCCAAGCTGTCGAAGAACGGCTGCTGCAAAAATAGCACCTTCAAAACAGTGAGCCGATTTCTTTCTAATCACCCACCTGGGTGAACGGCAGTCATAAGAAGGATTGTACTCTATGGAATCGAGATAGACCTGAATGGAAAAGGGATCCCTGAACTTACCGAGGAAATCAAGTTCTTCCTCAGTCCAGTCCTTAATCCGGGATGTTGTTTTATCCTTTTCTGAATCTTTTGTTTCCCTGCTCATTTCCAGTGAAATTTTTTTTCCGATTCAAGATAGTCAAAGTCTTTTGATAATAGAAGCCATTTCTCCGTACTCCTGTTCCATACTTTCAACCAGTTTAAGCTGTGCTCTGGCCCTCTGAAGGTTATGGTCGGGGTTGTGTATTTTATAATAATGGTCACCATCAAGGAAGTCGGTCAGGAATCTGACAGCCATCGTATAGGTTATCACCTGAGGTGCTATTGCAAGCAATTCCTTCTCCTCTGCGGTAAGAAAATCTCCGGACTCACCTATGTATCCCCTGGCGAAAGCTTCGAACAGACCTGAATTTATCTTCACCCTTGAAAGGTCCTTTTCATCTTCTGCTGCACTGCTTGCCGCTGTCCGGATTGAATCACCGAAATCATAGTGCACATATCCCTGCATTACGGTATCCAGATCTATCAAACAAAGGGCCTTGTCGTTGTTATCGAAAAGAATATTGTTGAATTTGGTATCGTTATGAGTTATCCGCAGGGGTATTGATCCCTCCCTGCCGGCTTTCTCAATTATTGTCATCTTTTCAGCCCTGTCAGCAATAAATTTAATCTCCTCTGCAGCTGCTGAAGCTCTTTTGCAGATGTCCTTTCCAAGGACCATAAAGAAGGTTTCGAGTCTCTTTTCAATATTATGGAACCAGGGTATGGTTTCATTAAGAGGCTTACCGGGAAGATCGGACAGCATAGACTGGAATTGTCCGATGGCCCTTCCTCCTTCAAAGGCTTTCTCAGGAGAATCAACTATATTATACGAACGATGGTCCCTGATAAAGAGATACATCCTCCAGAAGTCGCCATTATCGTCTGTAATCCAGCTCTTCCCGTCTTTTGCCCTTATGAGTGTAAGTGAATTCCCTGATAAATCTGATCCCCGGGGGGTGAGGGGTCTCTGCCTGATATGTTCAGTCACTCTTTCAATGTTCTCCTGAAGACCTGGTATATTCCTGAAAACGTTATTATTAAGACGTTGAATAATGTATTCATATCCTTCTCTTTCAGCAATGCTTACTGCCCAGGTGTCGTGAATATGGCCGTTGCCAAAGGGTTTAAAACCGGGCTTTCTGCCTGAGGCCCTGAACATGCATAATATTTCATCCGGTCTCTTTTGCATGTTCATTTCCCGGCTTTAAGGCCAAAGAAGGCAAAATACATAATAATAAGGTATGATGGAACACAGATCCAGTATGCCTGCTGTGTCGAGGAAAGAAGAGCCAGTTTGCCGTAAAGGAGGGGCATTACTGCTCCTCCGGCGATAGCCATGACAAGCATAGCTGAACCGGTTTTTGTGAATTTTCCGAGGCCGCTAAGGGCAAGGGGCCACACTGCAGGCCACACCAGTGCATTTGCAAGTCCCAGAAGAGCTACAAACAGCACTGTCAGAGGCAGAATAAGTTCAAGGGGTCTGAATGTTACAAGATCGATAAAGGGAATAGTCATGGCGGCTTCTGAAGGTGAAAGGACGGCCCCCAGTGTGAATATGACTCCAAGGATGGCACAGATCTTAAGGGCATTGCTCTGACTCAGGTATTTTGGAATAAAAGCTATTCCGGCCAGGTAACCCAGTATCATCGATACCAGGGTCAGGGAGGTATAGTACTTTGCTGAATCCATTCCTATGCCAAGCGACTGCCCATACCTTATTATTGTATCTCCCGCGATTACTTCAACGCCTACATAAAAGAACAGGGCAACAACTCCCAGAAGCAGGTGAGGGAACTGCCAGATGCTTGTCTTCTTTACATTCAAATCAGCTGATTGCTCTTCTTCAGCATCAGTGTCAACATCCGGAAGGTGGACAAACCTCAGCAGAAGTCCCAGCAGTACAAGTATGGCGGCCATGATTATATAGGGCATTATCACCTTTCCGGCCATACTGTCAAGCAGTAGTCCGCGAGCCACAGGGTCGGACGTTGCTGCAAGCTGCTTATCAATAATATGTGAGTCTTTCATAATGACAGAGGCAAGGATTACGGGAGCTATTGCACCCGCAAATTTGTTGGCAATGCCCATGATGCTTATTCTTTTCGCAGCACTTTCCCTGGGTCCGATAATGGTAATATAAGGGTTCGATGCTGTCTGGAGAAGGGCCAGCCCAGTACCCTGAACAAACAATCCTGTAAGGAACAATAAAAAATTCCTCGACATTGCAGCAGGAATGAAAACGAGGGCCCCGGCTGCCATGATCCACAATCCTGCTGCCATCCCGTTCTTAAAGCCAGTCTTCCTTAGCAGTGCCGACGACGGAAGAGCCATTATGAAATAGGAAATATAGAAGGCAAAGGTTACAAAATAAGCCTGGAAATCATTTAGTTCACAGGCACTCCTGAGGAAGGGAATCAGGATGCCGTTCAGCCAGGTTACGAATCCGAAGATAAAGAAGAAGAGCCCGATTACAGTAATTGAAAAGACATAGTCTTTTCTGCTCATCTGACCGCCACTGTCATTAATAGCCATATCTGTTATTTGTTTTGATGACCGTTCAGCGTTTGAGTCTTTTCTCTCGACCTCACCCCGAGATATCCACCATGATGGCGTTTTGAATACTCAGCTGCACCAAACCCGATTTTTTCCATAAGTAATACGACAAGGGCATCACCTATAACTGTGAACACAGTTGTGGATGTAGTGGGTGTAAGACCAAGGGGACAGACCTCATCAGGTGCTCCTGTGAGTATAAAATGATCGGCCTTCATGGCAAGGGGACTCATGGCATTAGCTGTAATTACAACAACCGGGATGGAAGGATAAAGGTTATTTTTAAGATCTATGAGCTCCAGTATCTCCCTTGTCTTCCCTGAGTTGGAGATGGCAAGAAGAACATCGTTTGCCTGCAGTATTCCCAGATCACCGTGCTGTGCCTCACTGGGATGCAGGAAGACGGAAGGAGTGCCGGTCGAACTGAATGTGGTTGCTATATTCGCTGCTATCTGTCCCGCCTTGCCCATGCCGCTGGTTACCAGTTTCCCGCCCCTTGTGTGAACATGATCATAAATCAGGTTTATTACCTGAATATATTTTTCTGTTACCGGAATTCTTTTTATTGCTTCGGCTTCCTGATCAAAAATCTTCCTGATCTTTTCTGTCATATAGTTCAAGTTTAAAACCCAAAGTTATCTAAAATTAAGTCCATCGTCAGTTTTAAGAACATCTTTTTGGCTCCCTGAATGCATGTTTATTCCTTCAGGAAGCCTGATTCCATAAGGTGACTCTTTCGTATTACCGGATAATCCTGAATTTAATCACTCCGCTCAGTCCGTTTGTCAAAAAGCAGAAAAATGTAATCATAACCTTTTATAAGCAGGCTAATTGACGTATGTATCAGATAATGAGCGAAAAGATACTGTTTCGTCTGAATAAGTTAAGCCCTGGGCTCATTTATTCCCGTAAATTTCAGCCGGATTTTGACGAACGAACATATTTAACTGCCCAGTTGTTGATATGAATAGGCTATCGGCCCTGATTGTGTGATTAACGAAAATGTCATATCACGGAAGTTACCATAATAACAACAAGAGCACCTTGACACAGGTATTCATTATAAATAATTTTACAAATAAATCAAGCAGAAGGACGATGCAGAATATTACAATGACAAGTGAGCCTCTGGCTATGGATAATTTTAATTTTAGCAACATGTTTTCACCCGATCAGAATACAGTGGAACGCACATCCTACAATCCTGTATATACAAATCTGGCAGCTGAAGGTGATGAGAATTTTTTCCATTACCTGAACTGGCTTGGCCTGTCAAATGAACCCAACCTTCTTGTTCTCTCATCACGACATCACTTTTACTACGATTATGATGATCTGAAAGGTGTTAAGGTGCTTGTAAACCTCAAGAGCCTTAATGTTATCCGGCATCTTGACAGCTTCCTTCATGTTGTATTCAGGGTGTTGCCGCCAAAGGCCAGTTTTATTGGATGTTTTACAGAGAATAAACGATCAGGTGCAAAGGGGTTTTCATTGCAGGGAACCACTTCAATATTCAACAGGTTCATTAATTTCCTTGATTCAAGGATTGAACGATACCTCGACAGGGACGATGTTAAAAGAATTCTTGAATCTCATGGATTCAGTATAGTAGATATGACGGAGATAGATGGCAAGATCTATTTCATAAGCCGTAACAAACGCAATCAGGAAGAGAATTAGTACTCTTCATACTTTGTTTTATTTTTCAGGTTTACAATCTTAACAGGGCGCTTTTTGCGCCCTGTTCTTCTATGTAACTATTAATACCCCTCTTAGCATCAATAATCTGAATCAGTTAAGAAGGCCAGTGATTAATATCATTTATTTTTTGATAAACGACCTTAAGGCTTTGACATAAAAAGGAGTAACTATTGTGCCCGTTTTGTGAATTAAGATAATTTTAAACGCTATTTCATTATTATTTATAAAATTAAAAATTACCACTTATGAGAAAACTTATTGCTTTGTTAATTCTTCCGGTTTTAATCATCGGTTTTTCCTCTTGTACAAAGGAGACTGTCTCATTCAGGGGAAGGGTTGTAAATACTACCGGCAGACCTGTGGCTGATGCTGAAGTTACAGTAGATTCAGAAACAGGGATGACTGATGATGAGGGATTTTTTACAGTAGACCTGCCTGAAGGCGCGCATACTTTTACAATTAATGCACCGGGCTACACATCAACTCCGGTTTCGGTTAGTGCCAACCAGATATCATCTGATGATGTTCCTGATCTTGTACTGAGAGGAGAAGCAGATATCTTTGGTGTTGTAATAGATTCGCAGACAGGAGAGGGCCTTGCTTCAGCAAGAGTCTATCTGGGCTCCTTTAATACTGAGGCCAATGCCGAGTTATCAGAACTGATGGTAACCACCGGCAGCGACGGCACCTTTGAGATATTAGATGGTCCAACAGGTAATTTTTATTGCATAATTATATGTAATGGATATTTCACAAGGATAACCCAGAGAATTACCATTGTTCAGGGTACTAACAACCTGGCCCAGCAAACAGTTGTGTCACGGCCTGAGGAAGGCGATTTCAGGATTGTTCTTACCTGGGGAAGCAACCCTTCTGATCTCGACACTCACCTTACAGGTCCGTCATCAACTGGCGTAAGGTTCCATCTGTGTTACTGGGATCAGGATCCCGATGAAGGAGTAAACCTTGATGTGGATGATGTTACCTCATACGGTCCTGAGACAACTACATTGTCAGTACTAAGAAATGGTCTTTACCGTTACTCGGTACATAATTACTCAAATCAGAGCAGTTCCGGAGCACTGGAGATACCTGCTTCACCTGCTGTTGTCGAGGTGTATGGATACAATGGTCTTCTCAATAAATTCACTGCTCCCGCATATACCGGATCAGGCAATACATGGAGAGTTTTTGAGATGACAGTAAGCGGATCTAATGCAACGATTACCTCTATAAACACTTATCATAGTGCTTCTTCAGATGAAGATATGACAGTGTTCAAGGGAGAAGGGAAGTCGGTTAGATTAAATATGGAAGACCTTTAGCCGGAGTAGGTAATTTTCTTAATAAAAAAACTCCGCGGTCAGGATAAACTGATACCGCGGAGTTTCTTTTTTAAGATTCGTTACCCGGTAAACACTTAAGGTCTGCCGGGATATTGGTTAGGGGCACCGGGGGTAGGAGTATAGCTCATAATCCGGGTACCTCTTTCATGATTTCCTGTCAGTGGCTTGCTGAGGGTTATGCCGCTTCCCGAAACCAGGGTTCCTGAAGCATGGTCGAACCTAAGTGGAGAGGTGACCTTTATTGAGTCGGCCTGGGCAGTGGTCGCACCAAAACGGCGGCGTGCCATTACAACTGAAGAAACGGTGGCCTTCTCACTTTCTGAACCACTGCCTATCGTGAATGTCTGACCTGCATTAAAACCTTCTGCTACTGAAACGGCAATGACTGTTGAGCCGGCGCCTGTATTGGAAACAGTCGATGTGCCGCCCGGAGTGCCAGCCTGTGTAACTGTATTGACCTCGGCTCCGGTTCCTGATCCTATAAATATTTTCTGTCCAGCCTTCAGATCAGTCACGCTGCCCACCTTTAGGTTACTGTCGCCGGCCTTTGCCGGGACAAGCAATGTAATGGCACTTTGCAGATTAAAATCTGTGCAGTTGTTATCTGTATCTGCACCATCAGGGTAGCGCCCAAGACTTCTGTTTATCTCTCCCGTGGTTGTTGCTACGGTTCCCCTGCCTTCTTCGGGGGCCACAACAATACAGCCTCCCTGTTTCTGATCTCCTTCAAGTACGGCTAATTCCGGACTTGTAATTGTTCCGTTGGCGCTCGAATTACTCTGCTGTGATCCGTAAACCACTGCATCAACAACCACTTTACCAGATGCATCCATCAGTGCGAGTGATCCGGCAGAGGTTGAAAGGGCGGTGCCATACCACTGATCAGGGGCTTTATCTCCCTGATAGCCAGTTGACACTACTGCTGAGACTGATACAGGGGCTCCGGCCTCATGACTTCTATCCAGGGGGCTGGCAAGGGTTATTCCGCTTCCCAGTGCCTGTACTGCATCACCGCTTTTGTGTTCATACCTGGTGGCAGGAGTAAAGCTGATCCCTGTACCCGGGCCTGCAACATCTACATCGATCATATGGTCAAACTTAAGAGCTTCAGCCAGCTCAACCTCACCGGCCGCGGGGCTGACTCCCGGCTGGGCAGGCATCCTGCCCGATCTGGGCGCAACAATATTGATTAAGCTTTTAACCCTTACATGTTCCTTACGTGAACCTGTCCCTATAGTCAGAAGATCACCGACTGTCATGTCGGAATTAGCTGTAACCTTTATCCTTGTGTCTCCTGCTTTGGCTTCTGTTGCCAGATTTGTTTGTGTTGCAGCCTTGCCAGCTGAGGTGACTGTGACTTCCTCGTAGTTGCCTCCCATGTCAATGCCGATCTTCTGGCCGGCTTCAAATCCGGACATACTTGTTACCGGGAGGTTTGACGAACCTGCCGGGATGGTGATCCATGGACCGGTTGATACAGGTACAAAAACAGTGGTCATAGGTGAGGCCGCGGAGCCAACGCTCTTAATCGTTTTCTTCTCTCCGTTTATGTTAATCTCCTGACCGGCAGCAAAACCATTAATTACATTTACATTGATGACAGAGCTTCCTTTTGCTGCCGGAGCAGCCAGCCCTGAACCGGCCAGACCAAGAAGGTAAAAGCCCCTTCCAGCAATTCTGGTTCCGGCAGGTATGCCGGCTAGTTTTACAGGAGCCCATTCACTTCTTGTATTTATAAGCGACCATCCTGAAATATCGACTTCACTGTCTGAAGAATTATACAGCTCAATAAACTGGTTTGTTGCACTTGTGCTTGTGCTTAAACGGATCTCATTGATAGTAACAGGGTTTGCGTTTCTAACCCTCGCTGAAACCGATTCCGAGCGCAGGCTGTTATCTCCGGGACTTTTCCACTCTGCCTTCGCGGTAATATAACCGGCACCTGTGGCTTTAGGGGATGACACTATGAAGCTTGCCTTAACAGCAGCGTCGGGTGCAACGGCTTGATTGAAGGAGAATGCATTCTGGGTTTTTCCCGATACGGAAGAAGACCATCCCTCAGGCATGACCAGACTCAGGCTAAGTCCGGTCGCCGTGACTCCTGTACTGTTTGTGAAAGAGATGGTCACCTCCTGCGCTGAGCCTGGAGTAAAAGTGGTTATGCGTGTCATACTGACAGGGAGGACATGATAGCCGGCTTTTACTATATTTTCCTGGACAGCTTTTATTGCATCATCAGCGGGATATCCTGAAGTAACTACACCCTCGTAAAAGGTACCTGCAGAGCCGTTTCCGTTATCACCGCCGTTTCCCATCTGAACGGCACCTTTCTGGTGCATGGGATAGTAGTAGTTATTCTCATTTGATCCGGGACGGGGACCCTGATAGAATACAGACAAATCGCCTTCCCGGGCATCGCCTCCCCTTATCTCCCAACGGTTTCCGCCGCCTCCGTTAACCATTCCCGTGACAAAACGCCATGAGTCAATGGTCGGGTTGGCAATATTCTGTTTTGCATCGTAACCTGAAAAGAGTCCGGCCTCCATATCTGACATTATCCATGGACCGGGACCATTGCCGCTGCCCCAGGCTGTTGAGGTGCCAAAGTAAACCGTCGACATGGTTCCTCTTCCCACTGCCCGGCTGTTTGTCGAAGTGTTGCCATAGTTAAAGCAGCAGCCGCTGTCGAAATGGGTTCCGTCAAACACCATGTAAATGCCGTGAGGTTCATCATTGATTGCTATACCTTTGGCATCATTGTTACGTAAGCCCATTCCCGGCATGATATAAGACCCGTATACCTTATGACCTGACACTGTAACGGGTGCCATATCGGCAATAGGCAGGGTGTTGAATCCGCCTTTGGCCGGACCCCTGAATGTTCCGGGAGGTGCCTGATATAAATGATTATTATTACCCGATTGATCATAAATGACAGATATCCAGGCTATGGTGTTTTCGCAGAACTTATCCTGGGCATCTGCATCAGCATATCCTCCCGGATCATCACCGGAAGGCTGTACCACCCCTATATCCAGCGTTTTGCCGTCAGATTGACGCATCACCTGGTAAAGAGGACCGTTGTATGAAGAAGAAAGTGCACGGGTCGTGCTGTGAGCCGACACACAGGGTGTCCCTGCTGCAGCAAAAATATCGCACGGGCCTTCAGGTCGTGAAGGCAGTTTACCACCGGGTCCTGCTCCCTGCGCTGATGCCAGCCTTAGAGTCGCCGGCAGGAGGAGTGACAGGGTGAGGATTATCAGAAATAGTCTTTGTTTTTTCATAAGGAAGGTATTAAAGTATTAAAATTAAATATTGCGAAATATAGAACTCATAAAAATAATAAAAAATCAATCCTCCCTTTAAATAATAAAGACGGATCCTTACTTAATGGCTACTGTATTTCTCAGAAACCGACCAGTATTTTAAGGATTTCCCCTGGTGCTTCCGCCCAGAGTCTCATTGCTTCAGGAGCCACCTCAGGTTTTACTGTCTTTGACACAAGCAGATCAGTATCAAGCCCGCTGGTAATAAGGTATCTGATTACAGCTTCAAAATCAGAGGGCAGAGCATTGCGTGATCCCATTATCTCCAGTTCTTTCTGGACCCACAGCTTTGTAGGAAGTGTTACTTCAGAGCCTGCATAACCAATACAGACCACACGTCCGGCAAAAGCAACCTCTTCGAAGACCGTCCTGTAAGTAGCAGGGTTCCCGGCCGCTTCAACGGCGACCGTTGGTCCGTTACCATGGGTAATACGTTCAAGTTCAGCATGCAGGGACTGATCTTTTGCATTCACCGTATAATGAGCTCCAAGTTTCCTGGCTGTTATAAGTTTTGAATCATCAATATCTACAGCAATTACTTTTGCCCCACGGAGCGAAGCCCTTATTATTGCACCGCTTCCGATCATTCCGCATCCCATTACCAGAACAGTATCCTGGTCAGTTACCCTCACATTGCCAATTGCATGAAACCCTACTGTCAACGGTTCAACCAAAGCCAGCGCCTGCTCACTTAATCCTTCACCTGTAAGAACTTTCTGCCATGGTACCGCTATGAACTCAGTCATGGCTCCATCGCGCTGAACCCCCAGTGTCTGGTTGTAGCGGCATGCGTTGAAACGGTATTGCCTGCAGGATGAACAATGGCCGCAATGGGTATAGGGTACCACGGTAGCGCTGAGTCCGGGCCTTATTGAATCCGGTACATTAACTCCTGTGGCTTCGATAACGGCAGAAATCTCGTGGCCTGGAATCCTGGGATACTGAACCAGTGGATTTTTCCCCAGGAAAGTGCTCAGATCAGAGCCACAGAATCCAACATATCTCATTCTCAGAAGAACATCATCCTTACCTGTTCCGGGCAATTCGCGTTCAACCAGTTTTATTTCTCCCGGTCGTGTAATTTCTACTGCTTTCATTATGTATGTCTTAAATATTATAGATCCTTTGAGCGTTACTGCAAAGTATCATGTCCTGATCCGAAGGGTCAAGTTTTGAAATGGCTTTTCTTACAAGATCAAGCCATCTGGAATAAGAACTTGCTACCAGGCAAACAGGCCAGTCTGAACCAAACATAAGTCTTGAAGGTCCAAATGCCTCAATAACAACATCGAAATATGGCATGAGCTGTTCCCCGGACCAATTCTGGTAGTCAGCTTCGGTTACCATTCCGCTTATTTTGCAGGAAACATTCCCGCGTCTGGCCAGTTCCCTGATATTGGAGGCCCAGGGCTGAAGTTCCTTTGTCCTGATCCGAGGTTTTGCAATATGATCGAGCACAAACTGCTGTCCGGGATGCATATCAACAAAACGGATTGTAGCCGGCAACTGGTGTTCAAAGATCAGTATATCATAAACCAGATCATATTGTTTAAGTAAAGAAATGCCCCTGTTAAAGTTTTTTCCCAGGATGAATTCAGGATCAGGTTCTCCCTGAATGACATGCCTGAGACCTCTAAGCCATTTATTTTCAGAATATTTCTCAAGAAGGTGGCTGATTTTAACATCTTCAAGCGGTAACCAGCCTACCACGCCGGCCATCATGGTGTATTGTGAAGCAAGGTAGAGCAACCAATCAGTTTCGTCTGTTGACTGTCGTGCCTGGACAGTAATAACTTTTTCAACCTCTGTAGTGCTTAATGTGGATACCAGGTCGTAAGGCAGAAATGACCTGCGAATTACAGTCATATCATCATCGATCCAGCCGAATTCGGCCTGGTTATAGCTCCACAGGTGATGATGAGTGTCGATTATCATGGATGTAACTTTATAAATAGGGATATTCAGGATCGATGATCTTTTCGTTTTTTAATTCGGTCCAGAAAGCTGCGGGGAGTTCATTGTCAAGTACTTTTAGGTTTCGGGCCATCCTGACAGGCTTGCCGGGGTTAAGTGCCAGTGCCGTTATCTGTGGAGCTGAAAACGCAAACTTAAGGCATGCATCGCCGGGTTCAACAGTAAATTTTCTGCATACAGAAAAAAACCTGTCGCGCCAATCAAAGAGAGCTTTAAATGCCGGATCGTCCGGATCAGTAAGTCTGTAGTCAAAATAACTCCCTCCGGTAAGGAATCCTGCATTAAAAACTGCCGAATTTACAATACCTATTCCCTCGTTTTCAAGTAGTGACATAAATTCGATAATTGCAGTCGGATGTTGAAGGATGGTAAAACTATTAGCGAACATCACCCAGTCGAATCTGACATATTCATATATCTCCTTTATTACCCGCCAGTCCTTTGATCCGATGCCAACTGCCTTTACTTCACCTTTCTCCTTGAGTTCGAATAAGGCCTTATAGGCTCCAAGGATTTCGTCCATTCTTCTCTTTCTGTCTTCAGCATCAGCGGCCGCTCCCAGGTACTCGTCCGGATCATGGACCGAAACAGATTCCGGCCTGTATGTTCCACCCAGAAGATCGCAACCCTGCTGCCAGCATTCCAGGATGCCCGAATAACTTATTTTCTGGACAGCATCATTTTTAAGGTTTGCCCATACACCGGGCTCGAAAGTGGGCTCTTTTGCTGTCAGGGGAACACGGTACCATCCCAGTTTGTTGCTTATGGTTATCTGTGACGGCTTAATGCCCATTTTTTCCAGGCCTTTTCCAATGACCTCCAGAGTAAGGCCTGCTCCGTATTTGCCGGCTGTGTCAATCATCACCTTGCCTGAAGAGACCCGGAACCATTCCTGCATAAGAGCCATCTTTTCTTCTTCAGAAAGTTCCCTGTAAAGATTCCCGAGGTAACTGGTGCCGTGTATTATGGGAGGGCATAACAAGCCTGTATTTCCCAGCTTCTTTTCCTTCATCATGTTATTTTTCCTTTAGTTGTCCGTCGATTGCCCTGAATTCTGTTTTCTGGTCAAGTTCATAAATACGCTCCATCAGCTGCCACTTCTCATCTGCTGTGGCATTTTCGCCGCTTATCTGAAAACGTGATACAAAAGCTTCCCATTCAGCCTGGCGGGGCTTACCGGCTAATTCTCTCATAGCCTTTTCGTGGTCGAAACCTGGAATGGTATCCATTATCATAAACAACTGGTTTCCGTGGAGGTAAATCTCCATATCGATGATACCTGTTTCCTTCATTCCCCGGGAAATTTCGGGCCAGGTATTTCCCATGGAATGGACTCTTTTGTATTCTTTTATCAGGGCCGGATCATCCTTGAGTTTAAGTGTCTTGCAGTATCTTTTGAACATCTTGTCTGTTTAAATTAGGTATTTGCAGGTAAATCATCTGTTTTTTATACCAATGACCGGGCATATACCTGTCAATGGTTAGCCTGAATTACTAAAAAAGCCATTAGTTAACAGGCCACTGGTTACAAAAATAGGGTTTATCTCTGATGATTTTTCTTATGTTGCGACTTTGCTGTGGAAATTAAACTGGAGGATAATTTACCTGGTGAGAAAAAAGCGAAGCCGACAGCCCATTAATTCATTACTTCAGGAAACAGAAAAAGCCGGTATTCCGGCTTTTTAAGTGAACCTGGAGGGACTCGAACCCCCAACCTTCTGGTCCGTAGCCAGATGCTCTATCCAATTAAGCTACAGGTCCTTTTATTTTGCGATCGCAAATATAACAAATTTTTATTCTCACGAATAATAATTACCTTTATTTGTCTGTTATACTTTTTTAATTATTCTTGTAAATGATTCATTATTAAATATAAAGTTAAAAACGATGAACAGAGCAGCTAAGATAACCATGAAGATAGTGGCAGGATTTTTCCTGTTTGTAATCCTGCTTATGTTTTCAATCCCCCTGCTGTTTAAAGGCAAAATAAGGGAGAAAGTTGAAACAGCTATAAACAACTCGGTTAATGCCAGGGTTGAGTTCAGTGACTACAAGCTGGGTTTCCTGAGGAATTTTCCTGATCTGACATTCTCTCTTTCAGACCTCAGTGTTACAGGAACAGGAAGCTTCGAAAATGAACCCCTTGCTGCAGTCGGATCATTTGACCTTGTCTTCAATCTGAAAAGCCTGTTCGGAAATTCAGGCTATGAAATCAGATCGGTTATTGTTGACAATGCCAGGGTTAACACTGTGGTACTTGAGAACGGGGAAGCTAACTGGGATATCATGAAAGAATCGGACGATGAAGAGGACACTGCTGATGAGGGTGATATGAAGATTCTGCTTAAAAAGGTTGCTCTCAAAAACAGTTCGGTTTTGTACAGGGATGAAGGTGCCGGAATGTCGGCTGAACTTAATGGTCTGACCGGAGAACTGACCGGCGACATGACCCTAAGCGAAACAAACCTTGATGTAATCCTGAATGCAGAAGAAGTAACCTTTATAATGGACGGGATCAAATACCTCGACAGGGCAGTTGCCTTTGCCGATGTCGACCTGGTGGCAAATCTCGACAGTATGAAATTCACCTTCGACGACAACTACCTTACAGTGAATGATATGAAAGTAAATTTTTCAGGATGGGTGAGCATGCCTGATGACGATATCGTTACAGACCTTACTTTCTACACCGGACAAACATCTTTCAAGACGCTCCTTTCAATTATACCTGCCTTCTATATGTCAGATTTTGAAGACCTTAATGCAGGAGGTGATTTTATCCTTGACGGTTCTGCAAAAGGTGTATACAGCGATGCCGATTCAACAATGCCCGACGTGGCACTGAAGATAGATGTGACTAATGGACTGATAAGTTATCCGTCGCTTCCTGAAAAGATAACAAATATAACCCTGAATTCATCCTTGTTTGTCGACGGTAAAGATCTCGACGGAACGACAGTGGATGTAAGGAAATTTCATATGGAGCTAGCCGGTAACCCCTTCGACATGAGTTTCACCCTTAAAACCCCGGTAAGTGACCCCGACTTCACTGCCTCTCTGCTGGGAAAGATTGACCTGGGTGCACTGGCAAATGCGATGCCTTCGGACAGTATCTCACTGGCCGGAATTCTGGATATGGCAGTCGAAATGGCTGGAAGGCTTTCGATGCTCGATAATAAACAATATGACAGATTCCGCGCATCAGGAAAGCTGGAGGCTGATATGGTGAAAGTTGAAATGACCGGGTATCCTGACGTGAATATTGACAAAGCTCTTCTCAATATCTCCCCGGCCTATGCTGAACTGACAGGTGCGGATATAAGAATTGCAGGCTCGAGCGACGTCAGTATGTCAGGCAGAATCGAGAACTACATTCAGTATATGTTCCGCGACGAAACACTTAGAGGAAATCTAAGCACCAGCTCCGAAGTCATTAACATGTCAGATATAATGTCGCAGATGTCGTCTGATGAATCCGAAGCCGACACATCATCTTCTGAGCTTATCCGTATCCCCGCGAATATTGACTTTAACCTTGCAGCTACTGTTGACCAGTTTATATATGGCGATATAAAAGTAAATAATGTCAAAGGGAAAATTATCCTGCACGAAGGAGTGATGAGTCTTAAAGAAACAGGGATGGACCTCCTCGGAGGAACACTTATGATGGATGCTGATTATGATACCCGCGACTCTCTGAAGCCTTTTTTAAGAACTGCACTCAGGATGAACAATATGGCTGTAAAGGAGGCTTTTAATTCCTTCAAAATAGTAAGGCAGTTCCTTCCGGCCGCTAAAGGTATTGACGGGCGTTTTGGGATGAACCTTGACTACAGCAGCCTGCTTGGCAATGATATGATGCCGCTTATTGAAACAATAGCGGGAGGAGGTAAGGTTACCTCTGACGAGGTAACACTTCTTGAATCATCAGTCTATAATGCTCTAAAGCAGGTGCTTAAGCTTGATAATAAATTAACCAACAAATTCAGGGATCTTAATATAAGTTTTAAAATTGACGAAGGAAGGCTATATGTGAGTCCTTTTGATGTGAAGGTGGGTAATGTTAAGATGAATGTGGCAGGGGACCAGGGCCTCGACCAGACGCTTAACTATGTCATAAAGACGCAGATTCCTAGGTCTGAGCTTGGTACTTCAGCCAACTCGCTGATTGAAAGTCTGTCGTCACAAGCCTCTGCCTTCGGTCTGACATTCAGTCCTTCGGAAACCATAAATGTTAACCTGAGAGTCGCCGGAACCTTTGGGAAACCAACTGTTACTCCTTTCTTTGGTGACTCACAGGGAAGCGTTGCAGGCAGTGTGGTACAGAGTGTTACGGAAAGTGTCAGGGAAGCTGTAAGCAGTGGTATAGGAGATGCAAGGGAAAAAGCATCGCAGGAAGCAGGCGAGCAGGCTGCAAGGCTTATAAAAGAAGCTGAGGACAAGGGAGCCCTATTGAAGGAAGAAGCAGAAAAAGCTGCCGCAAAAATCAGGCAGGAAGCTGATGAGCAGGCTCAAAGAATCATAAAGGAAGCAGAATCGAGGGGCACTATAGCACAGCTGGCTGCCCGCAGGAGTGCCGACGCATTGAGGAATGAAGCTGACAGAAGGGCTGAACAGGTAATCAGGGAAGCCGGCCTTAAAGCCGACCAGCTTGTCGAAGAAGCAAGGCTTAAAAGCGAAGGCTTGATTGATAAAATCTGAAAGTTACCGGGGATAGCCGGACTGTAAATAAAAAGAGGATCCCCGGCGGAGATCCTCTTTTTATTAACTATACTGATAAATCAGAATTTCTTTTCTTTAATCCTTGCTTTTTTGCCGGTCAGATCGCGCAGGTAGAAAATCCTTGCCCTGCGAACCTTACCATGCTTGTTGACCTCAATCTTGTCGATAAAGGGTGATGCTACCGGGAAAATCCTTTCAACACCTATATTGCCCGACATCTTCCTGACTGTAAAAGTCTCTGTAAAACTCGAGCCGCTCCTCTGAATCACGACGCCACGATACTGCTGGATCCTTTCCTTGTTACCTTCCTTAATCTTATAATGGACAGTCACCGTGTCACCTGCAATAAATTTCGGGAACTCGTTTTTTACTGCATATTCCTTCTCAACAATATTCATTAAGTTCATCTCGCGAAGTATTATTTTTCGTTATCTCATTTTCAAAATCAGGTCGCAAATTTATAAATTATATTTTGAAATTACGAACAGGAAGTAAAAAAGTTTTTAACTCCCTGTCCGCTAATTTAAAAATTGCTCTTTTGCTTACTGTTTCTATCTTTCCTTTAGTTTGTCTCCTGTGCTATTAACAATGACCCTGAGCCAATCTTCTCCGTAACCCGGCTGAGAAACGGCAGGGGTGTAGTATTTATAACCGTCGGGAACGGGACGAGCTTCCTTTACGTTGCCATCGACATATTTTGTAAACAGGAACCTGTACAGTTCCTTCCATTCTGAAACTGTCTTGTTTCCGGTATTTACAGAGTATTCTGTTATATATTTGACAGCTTTTGAAGGCTTCTTTTCAAATAGTGCTGCAGCTATCCTGTCTACTTCTGAAGTCTCGGTAAAATACCTGTTTTCGAGTTCACTCTGTTTTTTCTGAAGGTCGCCGATAAGCAGCCTGGTTCTGGTATAGGCAAAGTTTGTGACCTGGTTGAAGACCCAGAAAGCAGCATCGTCACTGAAAGTCATCATATCACCGTTACCGACAGCATAAGCTTCCGGAACGCTTGTAGCCCCGCAGTAAACCGGGGTATAGACTGTATAGTAGGTGTCGTCGACGCCGAACCAGAAGATGCCTCCGACAGGGTCGGGCAGCCAGGAACGGCTCTGTGCCACGAAGGAGAATCCGGTCTGCTGGGTTGAGATGGCTCTTTCATGAATGTATTTCACGCCATCAACTTCCCATTGCATGGGCCTCCATCTTACTGTACTGCCATAAGGGCCCGCGCCTACATCTTTTGTCATATCCATGGGACTGTCCTGGTAGTAGTTTCTCATCATTGACATAACGTCGCTGGCTTCGAGTTTACGGTCGGGCTTTATCCATAGAGGCATTCTGTTATTAAGATTTTCTCCCATGGCATAATCGAGATATTGTCCCATCTGGCTGTTTACAGTGTTAAAACCGGCCCATACCCTGGCTTCGCAGAATCTGGCAGCACTGAAGTCGAGGGGGGCGTATGTATCACTGAAGCTGAAGGTCTCATCCTTCCCGGTAAACCATCCGTAACTGCGGGCAACGTCGATAACATCCCATGCATATACAATCTCGACATCGGGATTATAAATTTTGTCAAGCTCTTTGCTTGTTATTGACCTGACGCCATCGGCAAGAGGGAAGGTGGTTATTCTGGGATGATTTGCGTGACCTGAAATATATCCGTCAGGGATACGGCGGGCCACCCAGACTGCACCTTTTTTACCTGGACCTTTGCCAGTGAGTTCAAGGATCCAAGCTTCATTCTTGTCGGCTATCGAGAAAGATTCGCCTGAGCTGGCGTAACCCCATTCGGTGAGGAGATTTGAAAAAACAACAATAGCTTCCCTTGCACTCTTTGCCCTTTGCAGGGTAAGGTAAATGAGTGAACCATAGTCGATGATTCCATCCGGATCGGCCAGTTCCTCCCTTCCTCCAAAAGTTGTCTCACCTATTGAAAGCTGGTACTGGTTCATATTGCCAATAACTGAATATGTCCTGGATACCTGCGGGATTTTTCCAAGGTATTTACCTGTGTCCCACTCATAGATATCAGTCATAGAGCCTGCCGGCCAGTTTCTGGCAGGCCAGAAGTAGAGTTCTCCGTACAGAACATGCGAATCAGCCGAATAGGTTATCATTACAGATCCGTCCTTTGAGGCTCCTTTTGTAATCAGGAAATTGGTGCAGGCATTCACGATCTGTTCAGGCAACAGGGCTGAAGCAATCAGAATAAGAAGTATTGCGGTTGCTTTTTTCATATATATCTAATCTTTAATGGTTTAACAAAATAAAGTCTGTGTTTGCCCTCCGGAATTTCACTCCTGACCATGCCGGTGATCATAATCTTTGTCCCGGAATCCGGGAAATCTTATATCCCGAATCCCTGTCAGCCGCTTATTTTCCGATTTCAGAAGGTCAGACACGGCAAAGGGTTTAACAGATAACAGCAAAGGTAACAAGGTGTTTAAAATAACAAAAAATTAACATATCCAATATAGCATAGGGGAGGATGCTTTTTATCAGTTCTTAATATTCAGAAAGCCATTTGGCAGAAGACTGAGGGGGCTTAAAAAGCCGATAAAGTTTAAGTGTTTAAAGGGGAGTAAAGATATTTTCCTTAATATTGCATACACATAATACAGAAAGATATGAAACCAACCTTATTAGTTCTGGCTGCCGGTATGGGAAGCCGTTACGGGGGTAATAAACAGCTTGATGAAGTTGGTCCCTCGGGAGAGACAATAATAGATTATTCCATTTATGATGCTGTCAGGGCAGGTTTTGGCAAGATAGTTTTTGTAATAAGAAGGGATATAGAGGACCAGGTGAGGGAACGCTTCTACGAAAAGTTAAACGGCAGAATAGAGGTCGATTATGTCTTTCAGGAAATCACCAATCTCCCAGAAGGTGTAAAGGTTTCGCCCGAACGTCAGAAACCCTGGGGAACAAGTCATGCTATTCTGGTCACAAAAGAAAAGATAAAGGAGCCTTTCGGAGTAATCAACGCTGATGATTATTACGGGGTTGAATCATTCAGAATACTCAGGGATTTTCTTGTTAACGATCAGGATCCAAACAACTATTGCATTGTAGGATATAAGCTTGGCAATACTCTTTCTGAACACGGACATGTTAACAGGGGGGTATGCAAAGCAGGACCTGACGGGCTGTTAGTTAACATAGTCGAGACCAGGCAGATCGAAAAAACAGGTGACGGAGCCAAAGCTCCCGGTGAAAATGGCGAAATACTGCATTTTACAGGTGATGAAATAGTCTCAATGAATCTATGGGGTTTTAAACCTTCCTGTTTTGATTTTCTTGGTCAGGAATTCAGGGCTTTTATTAATGAAAAGGGAATGGATCCAAAGTCAGAGCTGGATATACCAACCTCTGTTGACAAGTTTGTAAAGAACGGCGAAATAACCATCAAGATACTTATGAGCAATGAGAGGTGGTTTGGGGTAACCTACCGCGATGACAAGCCCTTTGTTGTGGAGAGTATTAAAAAGATGGTCAGAAAGGGTATATATCCTGCAAGAATATATTCTTAAGTAACAAATAAAAACTCCTTAAGGGTCCTGATAACCGGGATTCCTTAAGGTTTTTTCAATACCAGGCGACCGGAGCTGACTGCCTGATTCAACGTTTTACCATTTGAAGTCGAAATTAAGAATCTTCACATTGTTTGTGTTGTCACTTACCTTAAGGGCAAGGGTGTGTCTGCTTCCTTTTGAGATCCTGGCCGGGTCGAAGCGGTAGATGAGCATGTTGTTTTTCTGATCGTATTCAAAAAGGGCCCATTTACCATCTATTAAAGGTTCCCATGAACCTATTCCCGAGAAGTTGTCTGAGATCCTGAACCTCATCATTTCTCTTCCCGACAAGTCGGCTCCCTGGCTCATTCCTACAGGGGTTATTACGGGCGAAATGGTGTCGGCTCCGATGTAGAAGTTGCCGAACGACAACAGGTCAGCGGTGAGTGAACCATCAACCCAGCGGCCTGTTACGGGTGTCCTCCTGTTGTTGGCCCCTGTCTGGACGATGAGCATCTTTGATTCCAGTCCTTCCGGGATTCTCTGAGGCCTTATGGTAAGAGTGTACGATTTATGCAGGGGAGTATAAATATCATGAATGTGATGGACATCGGAGAACATATCTTTTGAACCCGGGGATCTGCTGTATTTGAAGAGAAGAGTGTCGTAAAGGGCTCCGGAAGGTATACTGACAGATACATCACCAGCAATAAACCGGTTATTCCGGCTGTAAGGCATCACAATGTGCTCCTTGTCCTCATCTTCTGAAGCAACAGGCGCTGAGGGTGGACCTCCGGTCACGGAGAACGAAAGGACCGAGGTGTTATTATGAAAGTCAGTAACTATGATTTTTATCTGATGTCTTTTGTCATCAGTGAAATTGTATATCCCCCGGTTCACCAGATCACTGTAAATATTAAGCCGGTCATTTGGAAGGACGTATAGCTTTTGTATATAAACGTTGTCTTTAATATATGTCTCGTAATCGATATGGCTGTTAATGTATCTCGTATCATCGAAGGAGAAATCATCCATCCTGTACCTGAAGATCCTTGTTGAGTCAACAAACAGTTCGACAGAATAGAGGGCACATTTATTAAGGCTGTTGCTGAACTGATCCCAGGCTTTTATACCGAATCCGGCAGGTCCGCTTATCCGGATGCCCGTTCCGGAAGGAAGGCGGTAGTTTCCTGCAGTACCGGTAAGGGTAATTTTCCTGGGAGTCTTCTGGTTGTTGATCATGGTATTTTCCGATGCCGGGTAAATGACCAGTCTTTCAATAACAGGCTTTATCCTGTCATCAGCATCGAATTCAAAAAGAAGAGGGTTAAGCGGTCTTTCCCCATCGGTCTTTCTTATCTCGTAATGAAGATGCGGACCGGAGGAACTTCCTGAGTTGCCTGAGTATGCAATAACGTCTCCCTGGTTGAACCTGAACCTGTCGGAAGGAGGAAAAAGGTTTACCAGGAAGCTTTTCTCATCGTATTGCCTTGATTTGACAAATGCCTCTATCTCAGGGGAAAAGCGGTCGAGGTGACCATAGACGGTAGAAAAACCTGAAGGATGTCTCAGGTAAAGGGCTTTGCCAAATCCACCGGGTGAAACACTTATCCTGTAAACATATCCGGGAGCCGCGGCAACAACTTCCTTGCCCGTAACACCCTGGGTCTTAATATCCAGTCCTGAATGAAAATGATTTGCCCTGAGTTCTCCGAAATTGGCTGACAGGGCAATAGGAATCTTAAGCGGAGAAATGAAAGCATCCCGTTTCGGGGGATCGTTATGCAGGATAGCAAGCAGTGATATCGTTATGGCAAGAATACGGCCGAAAAACATCTCAGTCATTAAGTATTGATTATGAATCTGCAAAACTATACTTCTGCGGTGGCGGGGCAAACTATTTATGTTAAATTTTTGAAAATTTCGTTAACAGTATTAACTTTGTCGTAAAGATCATGTTATGTCAGGGCAGGGTTATGAAGAGTTAAAATTACTGAACAGAAAGCTTGATGAATTGTTAAACAGATACAATGATCTTAAAGCCGTTAACAGAGACCTTGGCAGAAAAAATGAGGAGCTGGGATTGATGTTGAAGGAACATGAAGAGAAGATAAAGAAGACTGAGACTGAATTTGAAAGACTTAAATTATCGGGAGCATTGTTGGGTGGGGGTGAGAATGTTACGGAGGCGAAAAAGAAGATCACTGAACTTGTGCGGGAAATTGACAGATGTGTTGCTCTTTTAAACAGATAAAATATAAATAATGGATGATAAGCTATCGATCAGAGTAAATATTGCTGACAGATATTATCCATTGAAGGTAGAAAGGGAGAATGAAGAGAAAATCAGGAAAGCTGCCAGGATGATCAACGAGAAGATACTGCAGTACAAACAGCGGTATGTTGATAAGGATATTCAGGACTTTCTGGCGATGGCTTCACTGCAGTATGTGATTAAGCTTACAGAGGAAGAGGAAAGACTAAGTAATGATTATCTCCCTGATGCCTTGAAAGAACTGGTTCTTAAGATAGATTCGGTTCTTGATGTTAAGAGTAACGACGACGTTCTTTAAAATATTTACTTATTGCCCGCACTGTTTCTTCATTCATTTTTGAAACTCAACACTTAAAACTTTGGAGCAATCCTTAGTCCAGGCAGGACAGGCCCCGACCCGATCCGTCGGGTTCCCTTCGGGGACAGGGGATTTCCGAACCGGAGTAGGAGCTCCAGCCATGTAGATATGGGGTTTTAAAAAGTTGAAGGAACTTTGCGGGTTTTTTATTATATAGAACATAAGAAGCTGACAAATACTAACATACACTAACTTAAAGAGAATTATTATAACTAAAAACTGAAAAGTAATGCTGATATTAATAAATTTAATAAGTAACGGTCTCTCTCTTGTTTTCTGCCTGATAGCACTGGCGGCGGGGTCTGTGGCATCATACTTCCTATGGTCCCTTGCTCTGAAGAAAAAAAGCAGAAAGATTATAAGCGAAGCTGAAACGGAAGCTGAAGTAATTAAAAAGGAGAAGATACTCCAGGCCAAGGAGCGGTTTCTTCAGCTTAAAACGGAACATGAGAAGGTTATCAATGAAAGAAACGGAAAGATAGGCCAGGCTGAAAACAGAATAAAACAGAAAGAGCTGACCCTCTCACAGAAAATTGAGGAAGCACAGAGAAAAAAGAATGAAGCAGATGCAATAAGGGAAAGCCTTTCTGCACAGCTTGAGATTGTTGAAAAGAAAAACGAAGAACTTGCACGGTTTCACAGACAGCAGGTAGAACAGCTTGAGGCAATATCAGGGTTTTCAGCCGAGGAGGCTAAGAACCACCTCATAGAATCTCTCAAAGAGGAAGCCAAGACAGGGGCTATGTCTTATATAAATGAGATACTTGACGAAGCTAAGATGACAGCCAATAAGGAAGCCAAAAGAATCGTTGTCCAGACCATTCAGAGGGTTGCCGCTGAAAATGCCATTGAAAATGCCGTCACTGTTTTCCATATCGAGTCCGATGAGATGAAAGGAAGGATAATAGGCCGTGAAGGACGAAATATAAGGGCTCTTGAAGCAGCTACAGGTGTTGAGATTATTGTTGATGACACTCCTGAGGCAATAGTACTGTCAGCCTTCGATCCTGTAAGGAGGGAGGTAGCCAGGCTTGCACTCCATCAGCTGGTCACCGACGGACGTATTCATCCTGCAAGAATAGAGGAAATGGTTGAGAAAACCAGGAAACAGGTTGAGGAAGAGATTCTCGAAGTTGGAAAAAGAACCACCATCGACCTTGGTATTCATGGACTCCATCCCGAGCTTATAAGGCTGGTGGGTAAAATGAAATACAGGTCGTCATACGGACAAAACCTGCTTATGCACTCAAGGGAGGTGGCAAATCTATGCTCAATAATGGCATCTGAACTTGGTCTTAATGCAAAACTTGCAAAAAGAGCCGGACTCCTCCACGACATTGGTAAAGTTCCTGATGACGAACCGGAACTCCCGCATGCCATACTGGGGATGAAGCTTGCCGAAAGGTTCAAAGAGAAACCTGAAGTATGCAATGCCATCGGAGCACATCATGATGAAGTTGAAATGACTTCACTGATATCTCCCATTGTCCAGGTCTGCGATGCCATATCAGGAGCCCGCCCCGGAGCCCGCAGGGAAGTGGTCGAGTCATACATCAAACGTCTCAAGGAGCTCGAATCACTTGCTCTTCAGTATCCGGGAGTAATGAAGACCTATGCCATTCAGGCCGGACGTGAATTAAGGGTTATCGTCGGCGCTGAAAAGGTTACCGATAAGGAAGCCGAAGGACTCTCGTTTGAAATAGCGAGGAAGATACAGGACGAAATGACCTATCCCGGACAGATAAAAATAACAGTCATCAGGGAAACCAGGGCTGTTAACTATGCAAAATAAAAAAATTAAACAAATTGTGACCTGGTATCAGCTTTCTGGTACCAGGTTTTTTATTTCTCAGTTTTGAGGGAATTATTAATATCTTTAGCTCTCGTTTTAATACTCACATAAATGCCCCTTTTAAAACTTTTAAATATTGTGGGTGCCAGGCCCCAGATCATTAAGGCCTCGGCAATAAGCAGAGCTATAAGATTGAAATTTTCTGACAGTATAAGAGAGGTAACCCTACATACAGGCCAGCATTATGACAAGGAAATGTCAGCCGTTTTCTTCGAAGAACTCGAAATCCATAAACCCGACTATAACCTGGGTGTGGGATCAGCCATCCATGGAAAACAGACAGCCATGATGATCTCGGGGATAGAAGAAGTGTTGATAAGTGAAAAACCCGATTGTGTACTGCTTTACGGAGATACCAATTCTACCCTGGCAGGTGCCCTGGCTGCATCAAAACTGCATTACCCGGTTGTACATATTGAGGCCGGACTCAGGTCGTTCAATAAATCAATGCCTGAAGAGATAAACAGGATACTGAGCGATCATACATCGACTCTTCTGTTTGCACCAACAAATGCAGCTTTCAAGAATCTTATAAACGAAGGTTTCAAACCTGAGAACAGTCCGCCGTACAATGTCAACAATCCCAAAATCTATCTTACCGGCGACATAATGTACGACAACTCACTTTTCTTTGCCAGCCTGGCTCAGAAGAAAAAAACTCCCCTGCTTTCAAAACTGTCAGTTGAAAACGAGCGATTTATTCTTGTTACCATACACAGGGATATCAATACTGATGACATCTACCGCCTGCGTACCATCCTGTCGACCCTCAAGATCATGGCCGAGGAATACTCAATGCCATTTGTAATGCCTTTCCATCCCAGAACAGCAAATATCCTTAAGAGATATCTCAGGGATCTGTATGATGAACTTGTCAGTTGCGGCTTTATACGTATCATCCCTCCGGTTTCATACCTTGAAATGATACTACTCGAAATGTCGTGCAGGCTGATAATAACAGACTCAGTTGGTGTTCAGAAAGAATCCCACTTCTTCAAAAAACCCTGTATCGTGCTCCGAAAGGAGACAGAATGGATTGAACTCATAACTAACCGGACTGCCAGACTGGTGGATGCTGAGCCGGGTCTTATAAAGAATGAGTTTACTACTTTTATGCATTCTGATTCTGATCTTCAGTATCCGGCTTTTTATGGTGACGGAAGAAGTGCCGAGTTCATACTCAATGAGATCTTGTATACATTCAAAAAGGATTTATAGAGCAATAATAATTTTGATATTGATGCCTTAAAATGACCACGTTATTAAAAAACAGCAGAGTCCTTGTTACCGGTGGTGCCGGATTCATTGGCTCCAATCTTGTTGAGTCTCTCCTCAACGCCGGAAACTTTGTCGTATGCCTCGACAACTTCTCCACAGGAAAAAGGGATAATCTGAGATCATTTGAAGGAAATCCCTCATTCAGGCTTATTGAGGGAGATATAAGGAATTACAGTGACTGCGAAAAAGCAGTTGAAGGGATGGATGTTGTCTTTCATGAAGCGGCCCTGGGCTCTGTCCCCCGTTCTATAAAAGATCCGGTAACCTCGACAGATGTAAACATCGGGGGATTTGTAAAGATGCTCTACGCTTCCGTACAGGCAGGGGTAAAAAGATTTATTTATGCTGCCAGCTCTTCTACCTACGGTGACCATCCTGACCTGCCCAAGAGGGAGGACAAAATAGGAAAACCTCTCTCACCCTATGCCATAACAAAATATGTTGATGAGCTTTTTGCTGAAAATTTCTCTGCCATCTATAAAATTGAAGTAATCGGTCTGCGCTATTTCAATGTGTTTGGCAGGCGCCAGGACCCGTTCGGGGCCTATGCAGCCGTAATACCACTTTTTGTTAAGAAACTCCTGACTCACGAAGCCCCCGTTATTAATGGAGATGGTTCTGTTTCACGGGATTTTACCTATATCGACAATGTAATTCAGGCAAATCATCTTTCCGCTCTTGCTGATAAAAGAGATGCTATTAACCAGGTATATAATGTTGCCCATGGTGAGCGTACCTCTCTCAACGAACTTTTCAGGATTATAAAGGAGATCATCTCGGAAACAGATCCTGCCGTTTCAGAAACTGTACCCGTTTACGGACCGGTCAGGGCAGGAGACATACCTCATTCCCTAGCATCGATAGACAAGGCAAGAAAACTGCTGGGATACGAACCGGCCTTTAATGTGAAAAGCGGCCTGAAAGAAGCCATCAGATGGTACAGGGAAAATCTGTGATTATTTCATATGATTCTCAGGACTCTTGAAGCCAGATCCTTTATAGCCGGCTTATAATCCCTCATGAATTCCCCGGTAACTCTGTTTCCAATTACAACACACAGAGTCAGGGCTTTATGGCCTAGGAGCTTTGATAGTCCGTAGATGGCTGAACTCTCCATCTCATAGTTGCAGATTGCACGCCCCCTGTATACGAAACTTCCAAGTTTCTTATTTATCTCATCGTCAAAAGACTCAAGCCTTAGTTTTCTTCCCTGGGGTGCATAAAAACCGGGGGCAGATACTGTCATTCCTGTTAAGAAATTCTCGTTGGCAAATACAGCAAGCAGTTCCTGACTGGCGTTTACTGCATAAGGGTAGGAGAGGGTGTCGGGCCATTCCAGAAAATCTGTGAGGAGAGTCGAAACAGCGTTGTCAAGTATCCAGTCATAGCCCTCATAGAAGTGTATAAGTCCGTCAAAACCAATAGCCATTTCGGTCATCACAACTGACCCTGCCGGCACGTCCTGTCTTACCGAACCTGAAGTACCTATCCTTATAAGGGTAAGTTCCACAAGATCTTCTTTTACCTTGCCTGTTGACAGATCTATGTTTACAAGGGCATCAAGCTCATTTACCAGAATATCTATATTGTCAGTACCGATACCGGATGATATTATAGTAACTTCACCCGTTCCGTATGAACCCGTTACGGTTCTGAACTCCCTGTTCTCCTTACGCACCCTGACGTCATCAAGGAGGGCGGCAAGCATATCGACCCTTCCCGGATCGCCAACAATGATTATCTTTTCAGCAATATCACCTGGCAACAGATTCAGGTGAAAAACCGAACCGTCACTGTTTGTAATTAATTCAGTCTGTTTCTGCATTATCTTAAATAAAAACAAAGATAGAAATTACAGGAGCAAATTACCTGTAATAATCCATAATTCCTCCGGATATAAGCTTAAGTGAAATCTCAGCCAGCTTTGCCTGGTATTCAACGGAGAACAATCTCTCGCGGGCATCCAGAAGACTCTTCTGCACTTCGCGCAGGTCGAGGCCCGACAGGCTTCCAAGCCTGTACATTTCCATTGCTATGCCGAAGTTCTCAGTGGCTGTCTGAAGGTTCTGGTTCTCGAGAGAAATCAGGTTGAGGTAATTCTGGTACGCATAGTATAAGGTTATAAGGTCAGCCCTTATACCCTGTTCGATCTCCTGGTATCTGAGCTCCTTGTTCCTCATGTCTATCACTGAATTGTTAATGCTTCTTCTCTGGTTGAGCCCGTCGAAGATATTCAGACCGAAGGTGAGACCGTAGTTCATCCCGCTGCCAATCTGATTGCTGGCGTTTCCTGATGAGTAAGTGTTGAATGAATAGTTGTAAGCTCCGGAGGCATTCAGATAGGGATAACTCCTTGATGTAATGAGCTTATAGTCATATTCCGACAATGCCATATTGCCCGAGGCTATTTTAAGGCTTGTATTATTCTGAAGTGTCTCCTCAAGTATCTTTTGGTAAAGAAGAGAAGGGTTGACCAGGATGGAAGTGTCGGCTACTGTGAAATCATATGCCAGATCTTCAAGTGCCATCAATTCGTTAAGCCTGATGCGCGAGGCCCTGACAACCTCATTCTGCTTTGAAAGACGCGAACTGTCTGAGTTAAGGTATACGCGTGACTGAAGGACCTGAAGCTTTGAGCTGGAGCCCAGCAGATAACGTTCTTCATCGATACGGAGACGCTCCCTCGACAACAAAACAGCATATTCCATTGTAGTAAGCAGCTCAATCTGCTGGATATAATTAAAGTACCCCGAAATTATTTCAGCCACAAGGTTTTCAACCGACAACTGGGTGTTTAACTCACCTATTTGTTTAAGCTCATTGAGTTTTTTATAAGTCGTCTGAACATTGAAACCGTTAAAGATTGTCATGCCTGCTGTAACCCCTGCAGAGGATGTTGTTGTGAAATCCCCGGTGGTACGTGTCACTGTTCCATCGGTAAGTTCCCTTCTGGTGTTGTTGAGTGTTCCTGTATGTCTTCCCGTCAGATCAACCGAGGGCAGGAATCCGGCATTGCCCGGAGTGAAATTGTTTCTGGCTATTGTTTCGTTGTTCCTTGAGATGAGGAGTGAGAAATTTCTCTCAAGACCGGTTCTAATACAATCTTCAATATTATAGACCTGAGGAACCTGTGAATTCAGATTCAGGGAGAACAACAGGGCAGGGATCAGCGAAAGCAGTTTAATTTTCATTACTACTTTTTTTTGTTTCACTTGAAATATATGTGTAAATAGCAGGAACCACAAACAGAGTCAGAAGTGTTGAGAAAAGCATCCCGCCGACTACCGTGATACCCATTGCCACCCTGCTGGCCGCTCCTTCGCCAAGGCCGAGAGCAAGAGGCATAATACCAAGTATTGTTGCCAGACTTGTCATCAGGATGGGACGGAATCTTGAAGCAGCTGCCTGTCTTATAGCTTCAGTTTTTGACAGTCCTGCAGCCTTTTTCTGATTGGCGAATTCAACAATGAGTATTCCGTTCTTAGATACGAGGCCTATGAGCATTATAAGTCCAATCTGACTGAAGATGTTCATAGTAATATCGAAATACCACATAAAGATCAGGGCTCCCGTCAGGGCAAGGGGCACTGTCATCATAACAATAAACGGATCCTTGAAGCTTTCAAACTGAGCAGAGAGAACAAGGAAGATAAGGATAAGGGCCAGTGAAAATGCAAACATAAGGCTCGAGGAACTCTCCGAAAAGTCTTTGGAGTCTCCTGCCAGGGCTGTTCTGAATGAATCGTCAAGCACTTCTTTGGCTATCCGGTCCATCTCTGCAATGCCTTCGCTTATAGTTTTGCCCTTGACAAGTCCCGCCGATACCGTTGCAGCAACAAACCTGTTGTAACGGTAAAGCTGAGGGGGAGCAGTCTCTTCTGAAAGAGTGACAAGATTGTCGAACTGAATCATTTCGCCACGGTTGTTTCTGACATAGAGTGATTTCAGGTCGAGAGGCTTGTTCCTGTCCTGCCTTGCCAGCTCTCCAAGTATCTGGTATTGTTTTCCGTTCATAAAGAAATAACCGAATCTCTGACCGCTTAAGGCAAGCTGGAGGGTCTGGCCTATATTCTGCGTTGATACGCCCAGGCTACTGGCTTTTTCCCTGTTTATATGTATCTGCAGTTCAGGTTTGGTGAACTTAAGGTTCACATCGGCCATCTGAAGTACCTCGCTTTCATTTACCTTATTCATAAATTCAGGCAATACTTCCCTCAGTTTCTCTATTGATGTGGCCTGCAGCACATATTGTACAGGCATACCGGCTCTTCTCTGACCGAATGTCGACTGTTGATTTACAAAGGCTCTGGCCCTTGTCCGGCTTCTTACATCAACTGATAGCTGGTCGGCAATTTCCTGCTGGGTGCGGTCCCTTTCGCTGGGTTTTACAAGGTTGATCCTTATATTGGCCATAGTGCCGCCCCTAACCATTGAGGTGTAGCTTTCCATTTCCGCGACATTACTTTCAACAAGTTCAGCAATCTCATCGGCATAGCTGAGCATGAATTCATAGGTTGCCCCTTCAGTTGCAGTTGTGTTGACTGTTATCTGTGACCTGTCCTCAAGAGGTGCCATCTCGGCCGGTAATGAAAACCACAAAACAACAATGAGCACAAATGCACCGGCAAGTATAAATAAAGAGTAGTGCCTGTGGAGGAGAAAATAATCGAGAACCCTTTTATAAAAGTTATTAAGGTCATCGAAGAATTTTTCGGTTTTTCTGTAGAACCATGTATGGCTTTTCTCATGACGCAGGAATTTTGACGATACCATGGGAGTCAGTGAGAGGGCCAGGAAGGCTGAGATTCCAACTGTCCCTGCCATTACAATACCAAACTCCCTGAAAAGCCTTCCTGTTATCCCCTGGAGAAAGACTATGGGGAAGAATACAGACACCAAAGTGATAGTGGTTGAAATAATGGCAAAGTAGATCTCATCAGATCCCTTTAATCCGGCTTCTACCGGATTCATCCCCGATTCAACCTTTACATATATATTTTCCATCACAACAATGGCATCATCGACCACTATGCCGATAGCCAGCACTATTGCCAGAAGGGTAAGTACGTTGATAGTAAAACCGGCCAGATACATTATGAAGAAGGCGCCGACAAGTGATACAGGTATCACCAGTATAGGGATCAGTGTGGCCCGCCAGCTTCTGAGGAAGAAATAGATTATTATAACAACAAGGGCGAAGGCTATATATATGGTGTTGAGTACTTCGTTTATGGATGACCGTATATAATCTGTGTTGTCGTAGTTTATTTCGACCTTTACATCTTCAGGGAGATCTTTCCGTATGTAGTCGAGACGACGGAAAATCTCATCAACAATCTCGATATGATTAGATCCCGGCTGTGGCACAACTGCAAGCATAGCCATAGGCACACCATTACTTTTAAGGATGCTTCTTATGTCCTCGGCTCCGAGCTCGGCTCTTCCTATATCCTTGAATCTGACGACCTGGTCTCCGGTCTGTTTTATTATGAGCTCATTGAATTCCCTGGGTGTTGTCATGAGTCCCAGTGTCCGTATGGTAAGCTGTGTGGTGGTGCCTTCAATGGCACCTGAGGGAAGTTCGACATTTTCAATTGCAATGGCATTTCTTACATCCATAGGGGTGAGCCCGTATCCGGCCAGTTTGACCGGATCGATCCAGAGTCGCATAGAATAGCGCTTTTCCCCGAAGATATTTATTGCACTAACCCCCGATACAGTCTGCAACTGTTCTTTAAGAGTGAGGTCGGCAATCTCCGACAGTTCAAGCAAAGAACGTTTGTTGCTCTCTACTGTAAGAAAAAGGATGGGATTCGCATCGGCATCAGCCTTTGTAACAGTTGGGGGGTCACAGTCGCGGGGTAGTCGTCTCTGTGCCTGCGATACTTTGTCCCTGACGTCGTTGGCTGCCGTTTCAAGATCAACAGATAACTCAAATTCGACAGTTATCCTGCTCATCCCCTGACTGCTGACGCTTGTAAGGGTCCTGACTCCCGGGATACCGTTAATCGATTGCTCGAGAGGCTCGGTAATCTGTGTCTCGATAACATCCGAGTTGGCACCCGGATATGAAGTGCTTACTGTAATAATGGCCGGATCAACACTCGGAAACTCTCTGATCCCGAGGAAGGTGACGCCCACTATTCCGAAAAGCATGATAATAATCGCAAATACTGTCGCCAGTACAGGTCTTTTTATACTTAATGATGAAAGACTCATAGATACTCCTCTGATTAAGGTTGGTATGTAATAACCGAATCAAGTTTTACAGGCAGATTCTGTCTCAGCTGAAGTATACCCGTAGCAAGCAGGGTATCTCCGAATTCCAGTCCACTTACTATCTGAATCTGCGATTCGGTCCTTAATCCTGTCTCAACATTTACACGCTCAGCTTTCCCGTTACGGTAAACATAGACTATCTCTCCTTCCATTTCAGGGATGAGCGCTTCGGAGGGAATGGCTATTGTGTTGTCAATTTCGGAGAGCAAGAGGGTAACCGAGGCATAACGCCCCGATTTGAGCTCCTCACTGGTATTAGGATAGAGAGCCCTGAGGACTATGGTACGGGTGTCTTCCTCGACCTGGGGATCAATGGCATATACTTTTGCGTCATAAACCTCATTCGATCCGTCGACCCTGAAAGAAACAGGATAACCTATCTTTACCTGATTGGCATACTTCTCAGGTATCGAGAACTGAAGTTTAATGGGACTTATCTTAACCAGCCTGGCTATCTTGGTCGAAGGGTTGGTATAGCTGCCTTCGCTGACATATCGCAAACCTATTATCCCGTCGAAAGGAGCTCTCAGCTCTGTTTCCGCTATACGTGCCATTATCAGGTTTATATCAGCCTGATTGGCCTGCAGGTCGGTTACGATCTGATCGTAACTCTCCTGACTTATAGCATCCTTGTCAAGGAGACTCCTCTGTCTGAACTCCTTCTCCTCTATAAGTTTTTTCTGAGCCTCGAGTTTCTGAAGCTGGGCCTGCAGAGGTTTATCATTGACCTTGGCCAGAAGATCCCCCTTCTTCACTCTTGTTCCTTCTGTGAAGTTAATTCCTACAATCTTTCCCGAGGTCTCAAAGGCAAGTTCTACTTCCTCATCGGGTCTCAGCGTTCCGGTACTGTTATACAGGTCACTCATCTTTTGAGGCTCGACAAGATAACCTGTAGCATTAAGTATCTGTCTGCCCTGGCCCGAACCCGGACCTCCGCTTCCCGGACCTTGAGGGCCGGAGGCAAAGAGTGGTTTTACCTTCGGAAAGAAAATAATAACTGCCAGTACTACTGCCAGCAGAATGAAAATAGTGGTCCTTAAACGCTTATTCATATATTGTTCAGTATTACTTACCGTTAATCTCCTAAACAGTCGATTTGATAATTGGTTCAGGAAAACATTTTTTATTCAGTGACATCCACTCAAATATAATAAAATCAGACTTTTAAAGTTTTTTAAAAAATATAAATAATGTTAAAGATTAAAAATTACAAAAAATGAACCTGATTCTTTTTGTCCGCTTTTAAATATTTCAGACTATTTTTACTGCACTAAACTTACACTTGTATGATTCAGCGCATCCAGTCATTATATCTCTTGCTGACAATTCTTATGTCGGCTTTATTCCTCTCCGGTAATTATTTAATGTTTATTAACAGTTCAGGAGCAGAAGCTTACGTGGGTATCACCGGTATTGACGGGTTTTCGCCCGGAGGATTCAATGATCTGGTCTGGTATTTAATTACTTTGCCTGTTGCTGCAGCTTCAATTCTCGCGCTGATTGCAATCTTTCTCTTCAGGAACAGGCCCCTTCAGGCCAGGATTACGGTTATTACAGGCGTTCTTGTCCTGCTGGCCCTGACTATCATGGTATTCTTTATAACTTCAGCCATGGGGGAGAAGGCAAGTCCCCTGTTTTGTCTGAGATCATTTTTGCCACTGGTGAGCCTTATACTTATTTTCCTGGCTTACAGAAGTATAAAAAAAGATGAGAATCTCGTGAAATCTCTTGAGAGATTACGGTAGCTGCTCCTTTTGCACTAAAAGCACCAGAAAGATCATGAAAAAGGTTATGTCAGAAATTTCATAACTGAGGTCTGCAGACTCACATAAAGTACAATCAGATAATCTGCATGTTTTCCTGGTTGGTAATCTTTTCGCAGTAATAGCATTTCAGGGCGACATTCTTTTTTGACACGACCCTGAACCTGGTAGTGACCTTTTCGAAATTAGTAATGCATTTGGGATTCATGCATTTAGCGATACCTACTATCTCATCAGGAACCTGTACCTCCCTTTTTTCAACAACCTCATATTCCCTTATTATATTAAGTTTTGCATCAGGAGCAACAAGGGCTATCCTGTTGATGTCGGCATCTTCGAAATATTTCCCTGCTATCTTTATTATAGCCTTGCTCCCGAGTTTTTTGCTTTCAAGGTTTGTTCCGAATGTTATCTGGTTGTCGATGTGATCAAGACCGAGTATCTGAATAACCTTGAAGAGGTTCTTTGCCGGTACATGGTCAATGACTGTGCCATTTTCAATGGCGCTCACACTCAACTGTTTTGGTTCTTTCATGATGGTAACTCTTTTAATTGATACCCAGAAGGGTACAGAGAATAGCCTGTCGGGTAAAAACACCATTCAGCGCCTGTTCAAAATAATAGGCCTTTGGATTGGAGTCAACATCGGTATGTATCTCATTCACTCTGGGAAGGGGATGAAGTATCCTCATGTTGGGTTTTGTATTCTGAAGCATTGAGTTCCTGAGGACATATACATTTTTGACCTTTTCATATTCAATAGGGTCAGAAAAACGCTCCCTCTGCACCCTTGTCATATAAATGATATCGGCTCTTGATATTATATCTGTAAAATCGGAATGTTCATAATACTTAAGTCCCAGGTTTTCAAGGTATAGCTTGAATTCATCAGGCATTTTAAGCTCGTCGGGAGCAATGAAATTAAAGGTTGTATTCCATCTCGACATGGCCATCATAAGCGAGTGAACCGTTCGCCCGTATTTAAGATCCCCAACCATGAAGACGTTTAAGTTATTAAGGGTGCCCTGTGTTTTCTTTATTGAATACAGATCGAGAAGGGTCTGTGTTGGGTGCTGGTTAGCCCCGTCACCGGCATTTATAACAGGCACAGTAGCTATCTCACTTGCGTATCGTGCACTTCCCTCCACAGGATGCCTCATCACAATAAGATCGCAGTAACTGTTTACCATCCTGATGGTATCATAAAGGGTCTCACCCTTCGAAACACTCGAGCTGGAGGAGTCGGTAAAACCCACTATCTTTCCACCCAGACGGTTAATGGCACTTTCAAAGCTTAACCTGGTGCGGGTCGAGGGTTCATAAAACAATGTTGCTATTACTTTTCCCGACAGAAGATTACTGACAGGCTGCTTTTCAAATCCGGCCGCTTTTTCAAGAATGCTGAGTATCTCATCTGTTGTTAAATCATCGATCGAAACCAAGCTCCTGTTTTTCATCAGAAAAAAATTTTGACTTTGGTGGTCTGAGGGAACCCACATGTATGCTCAAAATTCAAATGCGTGTCTGAGTATTCAAAACATGTGGGTTTCATCAGCTTAACCTGTTAATCTGAACTGAAATGCTGTCATTCAAAATTAATCAAGAAATGACTCTGCATAGGTAAATGTTGATAAGTTGCTAAAAACTTTCGGGGGCAGGGGAGCCTAGCGGGTGTCGAGCCAGGCTGTGCTGACTTCACTTACCGCACATAGCCTGCCAGTGATCCTTTCAGCTTCGGAATGCGGAATTTGAATTGTAATGCTGCAATCAAGGCCAAAACTCTGATCTGCCTGTCCGGCATTTTCTTCCTTCAGAATCTTCATAACATCGTTCATGGCAGCATAGGGGAAACTGAGCCGGAAATAATCCATAAGGGTCATGGTAATAATTCCCGAGTTTTTTATGGCTTCTGCCGCCGCGGTCCTGTAGGCATGTATAAGTCCGCTAACTCCCAGCAGTGTCCCTCCGAAATAGCGTACAACAACTATAAGTACATTTGTTAAGCCTGCAGAGTTTATCTGGCCTAGAATAGGTTTTCCGGCACTTCCCGAAGGTTCCCCGTCGTCATTGACTCTCCATGTAAGACGATCTGCTCCAATCACATAGGCGTAGCAATGGTGCCGTGCATCATGATATTCCTTTCTTACAGAATCAACAATTTCCCTTATCGGTTCAACCGAATCAACGGGCCAGGCAAGCCCGATAAACCGGCTTCCTCTGTCGCGGTAAATGCCCTGTGAATGTTTTCTGATAGTTAAGTAATTGTCGGGATTCATGCTTTTATATTCAGTCAGACCCGCATCGTTTCCTGAACACAATATTAATTAATTTATCTTTCGGTTCCTGATTCTTTAAAAATATGATATTTTTGTCATTGATAGCGATCTGTTATGAGTGTATTACTGGATGAAAAAGATCTTCAGAAACTTATAGTTGTAGGAGACAGGATTCTGATTAAACCGAAAGTTCCGCAGGCAAAGACCAAAAGCGGACTGTTCCTTCCGCCCGGCGTGAATGAGAATGAAAAGGTACATATAGGCTTCGTTGTTAAGGTGGGTCCGGGCTATCCCATACCTGCGGTGAACGATGCTGATGAACCCTGGAAAAGCGGGTCGGATGAACCAAAATATGTTCCTTTGCAGGCCAAAGAAGGAGATCAGGCTGTTTACCTGCAGAACAGTGCGATAGAAATAGAATTCAACAGGGAGAAATATTTTGTTGTCCCCCAGTCATCAATCCTGGTCCTTTTAAGGGATGACGGTCTGTTCGAATAACACCTTAAAAGTCAATGGAAAACGAATATCTAAGAAACAAAAAGATCCTTATAGTCGAGGATGATGTATCCAGCAGACTATACCTGAACAAGATCCTTGAAAAAACAGGAGCCCTGTTGTTCAATGCCGCTGATGGTCAGGAAGCAATTAATATAGCAAGAAGTGAGCCGGAACTTGATGTAATACTGATGGATATACAGTTACCCCAGGTTGACGGATACAGTTCTGCCGCCAGAATCAGGGAATTCAGGGAAAACATTATAATTATTGCCCAGACCGCCTATAGCCTGCTTGGTGACAGGGAGAAAATAATATCCAGCGGATTTGATGATTATATAGTAAAGCCCATTTTCCCGAATCAGCTCATAGAGAAGATTGAAATTGCTCTCGCGCGAAAATAGAAGGTTCTCAGGGATTTTTTGAAACCTTATTTATTCTTTGTAGACAGCCATCTGACTGAATTCCATCTGGAAGCTTTCAGTCTCTTCCTTCCACCTTTCTTTTTCGTGACTCAGGGTCAGCCTTTCTGTAATAACTCTTCTCATTTGTGAATCGCCCGAGAGGATATCAAAAGGCATCAGCTCATGTTCATACTCATAGGGTGGGTTCCTGAACCTTAGTCCATTGTCGCCCGATGTTTCCATTACGGCACAAATTATCTCAAGGGCCGTTTCAACCGGCCTGAAGGTGGCAGGATCGGTTACATGGATCTGTATTCCTTCGCAAAAGGTTCCGGCATACTTGTTGAAAGTGGGTATAAAACCGTGTTCCCTGAAGTGACAGCCTTTTAATTCTGAAGAACCAAGTGTTCTTATAAGCTTTCCGGGATTGAGAAAGGGGGCTCCGAACAACTCAAAAGGTATTGTTGTACCCCTGCCTTCGGAAAGATTAAGTGCTTCCAGAAGTACCATTCCGGGATATACAATGGCTGTATTAAGTGTCGGCATGTTTGGTGAAGGCAAAACCCAGGGGAGTCCTGTTTCACTGTAGAGAGAATTCCGTCTCCAGCCTTTCATCCACACTACCTTCAGGTCACATGAAGGGTGGTAAAACGTTCTGAGCCACAGGGCCATCTCTCCGATAGTCATCCTGTGGCACATAGGAAGGCAGGCCCCTCCTACAAAGGTAAAGAACTCCTCCTTAAGCACGGGTCCGTCAAAAGCGATCCTGCCAATGGGATTAGGCCTGTCGAGGACCCACACCGGAATGCCGGCTTCAGCACAGGCCTCCATACATAACTTAAGAGTCCATACATATGTGTAGAGCCGGGCCCCCACATCCTGAAGGTCGACAATAAGCAGATCGATATTACTGAGCATGGTGTGGGTGGGCTTTCTGTGCTCCCCGTAGAGACTATATACCGGCACTCTGAATATGGGGTCGGTTGTGCCTTCCCACTCGATCATGTTATCCTGGGTCTGCCCTGAGATACCGTGCTGGGGGCCAAAGACAGCTGCCAGATGGCAGTCGCTACGTTTGAAAAAATGGGTTGTGATATGTGTATAGTCGCTCAGGATGCTTGGAGCATGACAAAGTATCCCCACTCTTTTTCTCTTTATGGCCTCAGGAAGGGCTTCTGCTATCTGTTCCAGACCTGTCTTTACCATCTTGCTTATTTTAAACAAAGATATCAATTACGTGCCTCAGTTGATCTATAACATATTTTTAATGCTTATCTTATGGATTATCTTTAATAAGTTTACGGCTTAAAATTAGTAGTTATGAGAAGACTGTGGATCATTCCTGTTCTCTTTCTTTTACTCGTGTCGTGTTCCGAAAGTGACACCGAAAGAATTAGCATTCTTGAAACTACCGACCTGCATGGCTCACTTCTCCCATACGATTTCATTGAAAGAAGAAGTACAGAAGTCTCACTTGCCTCTGTTGCCTCTTATGTACGACAACTCAGGCAAAGTGAGGGAGAGATAGTTCTGCTTGACAACGGAGACAACCTGCAGGGGCAACCCGTTGTTTACTACTACAATTTTATTGACACCATGTCGCCTCATATCAATTCACAGGTTATGAACTACCTTAAATATGATGCAGCAAGTGTCGGCAATCATGATATAGAAGCCGGGCATGATGTTTACGACAGGCTAACAGGGGAGTATGATTTTCCTCTTCTGGCTGCCAATGCAGTTAAAACATCCACGGGCGAGCCGTATTTCAAACCCTATACCATAATCAATAAAAAAGGCCTCAGAATTGCTGTTCTGGGTATGATCACACCTGCCGTGCCCACCTGGCTCCCGCCGGAACTTTACGAAGGGATGGAGTTCAGAGACATGCTTGAAACTGCAAGGGAATGGATGCCGGTGATACTCAGTGAAAAGCCCGACATTGTAGCCGGTCTTTTTCATTCAGGCTGGAGATGGGAAGAAAACGGACAACAGTCAGACAGCTATATGGATGAGAACGGAGCTGCAGCCATTGCCAGAGAGGTCCCCGGATTTGATATAATCTTCACCGGGCACGATCATAACCCTGAAAACACTAAGATTGTAAATGCGGCCGGAGATACTGTACTTATCCTCAATGCAGGGAGCAGGGCTGAATATATAGGCAGAGCCGATGTTATAATTTCAAAGAAAGGTAAGGGGAAGAAGCTGATAACCGGAGAGCTGGTAAGGGTAAGAAATCTCAAACCCGACCCTGAGTTTGTATCCAGGTTCTCAGTACAACAGGGAAAAGTTGAAGAATATGTAAATAAGAAAATAGCAGTCTCGACTTCTGACATCTCATCCCGCGATTCCTATTTCGGTTCGTCAGCTTTTGTCGATATGATACATACTCTTCAGCTGAGGATTTCAGGGGCCGATATCTCATTTGCAGCTCCTCTTTCATTCGATGTCACAATTAAGTCAGGTCCGGTCACTGTAAGCGACATGTTTAAGCTATACAGGTTTGAGAATATGCTGTATACCATGGAAATGACAGGGGAGGAGATACTGAAGTACCTTGAATATTCCTATGGCGGGTGGTACAACACAATGACAGGTCCCGGTGATAACCTGCTTAAATTCAGAAAGGGCAGGGACGGGAAACCTGTCATCGAAAACGGCAAGGCCTGGCTTTCTGAACAGCCCTATAATTTTGACTCAGCTGCCGGTATAGACTATGTTGTTGATGTCTCTGAACCAGAAGGATCGAGGATAAGTATACTGTCGGTATCGGGAGGTAAGTCTTTCGATATGAAAAAAATCTATTCGGTAGCTCTCAATTCATACAGGGGGAACGGCGGAGGAGGTCATCTTGCCGGGGGGGCAGGCTTTTCGCCTGAGGAGATGACGGAGAGGCTCATTAAGTCGACCGAAAGAGATCTGAGATTCTATATCCTTGCAGAGATAGAGAGTAAAGGCACAATAGCCCCTGAAGCACTTGATAACTGGCGCATTGAACCTTCTGCCTGGGTGAAAAAGGCTGCAGCGAGGGATTATAAACTGCTTTTTGACTGAACATTGAAAACCAGGTATTGTTAATAATATAAAACAAACATTATTATGAAATCAAATCTTATAAAAGTAACCTTATTTGCCTTTCTTATTCTGTCAGCCGGATGTGCCGCTTCGAAAAGCGTTGCCCCGGGTGCTGAATCATCAAAGGTGAAAAATATAATCTTTTTTATTGGCGACGGGATGGGCACCACACAGGTTTATGCAGGCATGACAGCCAGCAGCACTCCCTTATATCTGGAGAAATTTCCTTATTCCGGATTCAACAAGACTTATTCGGCTGATAATTATGTTACTGACTCAGGGGCGGGTGGAACAGCCCTGGCAACAGGCAAAAAAACAAAAAACGGCATGATAGGGATGGATTCTGATTCTGCCGTTATTTACTCCGTTGTTGCCCTTGCTTCAAAAAACGGTATGGCAACAGGTGTGCTGAGCACTTCTGCAGTCACTCATGCAACTCCGGCTTCCTTTGTGGCCCATAATGTAAGTAGAAATAACTATGAGGAAATAGCCCTCGATTTTGTAAAAGAAGGTCCTGATGTGTTTATGGGAGGCGGTCTTACCAGTTTCAATGAGAGAAAAGACGGCAGGGATCTTACTGCTGAACTCAGGAACCTGGGCTACGATGTTGTATATAATCTTGATGATCTGAAAAAATCGGGATCGGACAAAATAGCAGGACTTCTCTCAAAGGAACATATGCCAAGGGTTAGCGAAGGCCGAAAAGGAGTTCTAAAGGAGATGACTGCCAAGGCTATTGAGACTCTCAGCAAGGATAAGGATGGTTTTTTTCTGATGATCGAAGGTTCTATGATCGATTGGGGAGGTCATGACAGGGATAAGGAATATATAATAACTGAAATGATCGATCTTGATGAAGCAATAGGTGTTGCCTATGACTTTGCTGTCCGCGATGGAGAAACCCTGATAGTGGTTACTGCCGACCATGAAACGGGAGGGATGTCACTGCCCGGAGGAGATATAAAGGGAAAGAGGGTATCGGCTGATTTCATTGAAAGTGGAAACCATACAGCTGTCATGGTTCCTGTATTTTCATACGGGCCGGCGGCTGAACGATTCTCAGGGATTATTGATAATACCTTTTTCTTCGGAGAGTTCGTGAGGCTGTTAAATATAAGGTAATGAGTGAATTCAAGCTCCCGCTTGTTGAGGAGTTCTATTCCCTGCAGGGAGAGGGATATCATACAGGAAAGGCGGCATATTTCGTACGTCTTGGCGGTTGTGATGTGGGCTGCAGCTGGTGTGATTCCCGCTTTGCATGGGATAAGGATATGCATCCGATGGAAGACACCGACAGCATAATTGCTTCAGTACTGGGTTCAGGAGCTGATTCTGTTGTGGTTACCGGAGGTGAACCCCTGATGTGGAACCTCGATTATCTGTGCTCACAACTGAAACAAAACAAAATTTGTACCTTTATTGAGACCAGCGGAGCATATCCCTTGAGCGGTGAGTGGGACTGGATCTGTCTTTCACCAAAGAAAAATATGCCGCCTGTGGGCGATATATGCAATAAAGCCAATGAATTAAAGGTTATTATAGAAACACCAGCTGATTTTGAATGGGCTGAGAAGTATAGCCGTATTGTCAGGGATGACTGTCATCTCTTCCTTCAGCCTGAATGGAAAAGGTTTGAAGAAGTCATTCCCTTTATTGTTGATTATATCAAAGAAAACACAAAATGGAGAATTTCCCTGCAGGCGCACAAGTACATGCACATTCCGTGAAACTATGAAACCTCTGACAGTATTGGTCTTCCTTCTTTACGCACTATTGCCTGTTACGGCAGAAGCACAGCAGCTACATACCTCTTCTGCAAGGGCTGCAAGGTTTTACAGAGAAGGCTCACAGAGCTATGATTTTTTTGACTATACCGGTGCCGAGGCTAATCTCAGGCAGGCTGTCCAGGCTGATCCACGTTTCTACGAGGCTCATATGGTACTTGCAGAGCTGTATTCAAAACAGAAGCGTTATACCGAGTCGGCCAGGCATTACCGTGAGGCCGTAAAAATTGACTCGCTCTATTTCCCTCCTGTATTATTTCAGCTTGCAAATTCGGAGCTTATGTCGGGAGATTATGAAATGGCTTTGATACACTACAGGGCTTATCTTGATCAAAAGGATATCTCGTCAAAAAACGAGGTGCTGGCACGAAGGAATGTTCTCAACTGTGAGTTCGCCATTGAAGCCCTTAAACATCCTGTCCAGTTCAGTCCGGTTAATATGGGAAAAGGAATTAATTCGGCTGATGATGAGTACTGGCCATCAATAACGGCTGACGGGCTTACAATGATGTTCACCCGTCAGGGAAGACCAGCTGAAAGGGGAATGAACCGGGTGCCTGCACAGGAAGATTTCTATCTTAGTTATTTTGGTGAAGATGGATGGTCAGTGGCAGTAAATGCCGGCCCTCCTCTGAATTCGCCGGCAAATGAGGGAGCCCAGACTCTTTCTTCGGACGGAACCTATATGTACTTCACAGCCTGCGACAGGCCCGGCGGTGCCGGAAGTTGTGATATCTACTTCTCTTCCTTCTCCTCAGGGAAATGGTCGATACCCTTTAATGTTGGTCCGCCTGTCAATACAAGCCATTGGGAATCACAACCTTCTGTCAGTGCCAACGGACGTATGCTTTTCTTCTCAGGCAATAAGCCGGGAGGATTTGGAGGGAAAGATCTCTGGTACTCTGTAAAGAAGAAAGATAACAGCTGGTCGGAGCCAATCAATATGGGAGCTATGATAAACACTGATGGCGATGAGATGTCTCCTTTTATCCATTTTGATGGAAGAACCCTTTACTTCTCTTCAGATGGCAGACCAGGAATGGGTGGATTTGACATTTATATGACCAGGATGGATGATGATTCCACCTGGACTGAGCCGCGAAATCTGGGTTATCCTGTCAATACATATAACGATGAAACCGGTCTTGTAATTGAATCAGGAGGGCAGAAAGCATTTTTCTCATCGGTGAGGGATAATGTCAACAGGAAGGATATCTGGTATTTCAATCTTGCAGAATCAATAAGGCCCGATCCGGTTTCATATCTGAAGGGAAAGGTTGTTGATCGTGAGACAGGGCTTGCTTTACAGGCAGACTATGAACTGATAGGCATATCATCACAGGAGATTCTTGTTGAGAGCACAACCGATCAGAACGGAAATTTCCTTGTATGTCTGCCGGCAGGTAATAATTATGGCCTAAACGTAAGAAAGACGGGATATCTGTTCTACTCAGGCAGTTTTATGCTTGAAGGGGAACACGGTGCTGCAACGCCGTTTATCAAGCAGATACCCCTGAACCCGGTAAGGGCTGGAGAAAAGATGCTATTGTCGAATGTGTTCTTCGAAGTTGATTCCTGGCTTCTTAAAAATGAATCACGGGCAGAACTTAATAACCTTGTTGATCTTCTAAAGGAGAATATTGAGGTTGTTGTCGAGATAGGCGGTTATACCGATTCGACCGGGTCTGATGAGCATAACCTGGTATTATCAGAGAGAAGGGCCCGGTCTGTTGTCGATTATCTCGTCTCAAAAGGAATTGAGGCAGACCGCCTTAAGCCGAAGGGCTATGGGAATGCTTCTCCCGTAGGCGACAATGTTACCACTGAAGGCAGAAGACTCAACAGAAGAACGGAAGTCAAGATACTGGAAGATTAAAAAAATAGCTGCCCAGACAGTAGCAGCTATTTTTGATCTCACGATTGGTGAAATTCAGACGAACTTATGCAAACAACATCTGGAATCATATATTAATCATGGTTTTTATTGATTTTTTAGCTGAAGCATCACTGTTTTCTGCGACACCTGCGGGAACAGAGAAATAGATCCCTGTTCCTGTCAGTCCGTTACATTCAAGTCTTATGCTTCCACCGAGCAGGCCTATGATCTTCCTTACAAGCATTATATTTATAGCCGAATACAGATCGTTGAATTTTCCCAGTGAAGCGCTCAGATCGCTGGTTTCGAAGAATTCCCTGTTTTTGAAGTAACCCATTCCCGAGTCGAGAATGTAGAAATTAAAAAGGCCATCCCTGATATTATAGCCTATTTTAATATAGCCAGATCGTGTATTGGAAAGAGATATCTGAAAAAGATTCCGAATTACCCTTTTTACTTTTCCTGTATCAATTAAAAACTCTTCCCTCTTAATAACCTGGTTTTCTGTTACAAGCAGGATATCCTTGTACTTGTCCTTTCTGAGAGTATCCCTGAAATCATTTAAGATCTCTTCAAGGAAATTATCAGTTTTGCCTCTTCCCGTTTCTGCCGTTGAATTACCCGTATCAATTATGGCTGAATCGAGGAAGTTGTCGAAAAGCTCAATAAGCTGTTCACAAGCCTGAAGTATCTGGTTGCCAAAATCTTCCCTTTCTTCTTTGGCATACTCATCCTTCGACAGAAGAAATGAGAATGCTACAACTGCATTCATCTGTGTTCTCATCTCATGCGACATCCCTGTAAGCACAGCCTGGTTGTCTGCCACGTCCGTGCAGGATGAAACCGCAACAATATCTGAATTCTCATGCCTCATATCACGCCTCTCCTGATCTCTATCACCGTATGTATTCAGATTGAACATATGAATAGCTTTTAGTAACCCTTAATCAATCTTTTTAAGAATTTTTGCTGCCTCTTTTCTGTATATACTTCTTGAATTCCTTATTTCAGTCAGTTGTTTGACGGCCCTGTCATTTTCATCGCTCTTGACGTAACAGAGTGCCAGATACCATCTTGCTTCCTCTATAAACAGGTTGTCATTGTCGTCAATGACCTTTACAAAGGATTTTTCTGCTTCAGGATAGTTGCTTATCTCAAAATTGGAAACACCATAAAGAAGGGTCGATTCCATATTCTTTGAATCCTGTTCAACAACTTTGCTGAAATATAAAGCTGCACTTTTGTAATCGCGAACCTTGTAATATTCAACACCTAGCAGGAAATCCTGATTTATTCCTGAAGCAGCCGACCTGGATGGTGCGGTAACCTCATATGACCTGTAGTATTTGTCAAATATTTCGGAGTTGCTCAGATTGCCATTACTTAAGAGGGCAATTGCTCCGAACAGCACAAAAGCACCGGCAGCTGCAGCGTATTTAAGGTTCCGGCTTCCGGCAGAAGATCGTCTGACCGGTGGTTGTTCCATCCGTTTCTTTTCGATGGAATTAAGTTTGTTTCTCAGAGCCATGACGTCACTATCCTTGAGGATCGCTTCGGTCTTTTTCCGTAACTCAACCTCCCTGCGAAGCTTTTCATTGCCCTCGAGCTCCTTCTCGAACCATTTATTTTCTTCAGTATTCATCTCGCCGGCATTATACCTTTCGATGAAATACGAAAAATCAATTGTCTTCATTTCTGTCTATTTATGTAATTTATACCTTAAATCACTAAAGGCATTATTCCCAAAGCCTGTTGTCAGAGAATTTGATTTATGGCATCAGCTGCCATTATCAGTTTCTCACTTCATCCTGCCAGGCCGGTCACGACCTGTTGCAGAATCAGCAACACAGAACCAAAACCAATACTAAAACCAAAACCAAAACAGAGTGCTAAAATATCCTGTCACGCCCAACGCCGGGCAACTTCGACAGGGAGCTTATTTTGTTCAGATTTTTACTGTAGGAGGATTCGGCAATAAAATGGGCACGCCTTCTTCACCACCACCGCGAACGGCAAACATCTCTTCGTTTGAAAGTGCAAATTCGTTGAAATTCTCGTTGGTTTTTTCAAAATTCAGGGTTTTCATTTCTTTTAATTTTTTAATTGATACTCATTTGGGTAATTCGTGTATTCATTGTTACATGTCGGCAACCCTGGTTTTGTGACACGAAAAAATCAACTTTTTTTCAAAAAAAAAACAACGATTTCAAATTCAGGAACTTACAAACGGTAAATTTTTTATTTTTTGTTCGGGTTTGGATTTAAAAATAATAGATTTGTTATTTATACGGTAAAAATCTTATTTTGTTTATCTTCATCCCGGGAAAATCTTATGCATTACTTTTTTTTACATGGAATATTGGCATTTCTCTTATTGTTGCCTTCCGGGATCAGAAACTCACAGACTCACCAGGAAGAAGGGACAGGAATCGGAACAGGGGAGATAGTACTCCCTGAAGGGGAAACCAGTCTTCCTTCTCTTAACACCCTGCTTAGACAAAGCCTTACCACAGGGGATGCCGCTCAAACAAGATCCTATGTTGACAGTATACTTCGGTTAGCCCGACAGGGAGTAACAGATTCTGCGGCTCTTTCTGAATCATATTATCTTATCGGGGTTTTTGAACTTATCTCAGGCAACCCGGGGAAAGGTATAGAATGGCTGACTCTTGCAGGTTCTGTACTAGAGAGGAACGGGAGGCAGGAAGAATTATATGCCAGGACTCTGTACAATATTGGTGTGGGATATAATTCTCTTGGTGATTTTGAGCAGATGTCAGATTATACCCTGAGGTCTGTTGAGATCGAAAGAAAACTCTTTGGAAACAGCAGCCCATCACTTGTGCAGGGGCTTTTGAGTCTGGTTACTGCCTGTATTGAGCTACAGGAGTACGACAGGGCAGTGGCCTTTGGCAGTGAGGCCCTGGATATTATTAATAAACAGCCTCCTGGTATGTTCTCTGCCAGCTATGAACCCGACCTTTACCTGAATCTTGGTGTATGCTACTACAGACTTTCAGATTTTTCAAAATCAGTTCTTTATCTTGAAAAAGCTGAATCATTCTATTCGGCCGGTACTATGACAAGAGATGAGAAATATATAAATCTTCTGAACAGCCTTGCTGTCACTTACGGCTATCTCGGTCAGATGGAGAAGTCGCTCCATTTTTACGGGAGGGGGCTGGAGATTGCTGAAATGATAAACTCATCACTGTCGTATAATTTCATAAACAGCTATGCAATAGCTCTGGGAAATTCGGGCAGGGTTGCTGAGGGACAGAAGATTCATTCCTCGCTTCTTGAAAGGGTCGGGAAATTGTACGGAAAACAGTCGGGGCCCTATATAGAAGTACTTAAGAATTATGCCGATTATCTGAGGATTTATAGTATTGATCCCTTACTGGCTCTATCACACTACGAAGAATGTATTAATTATACAGAATCACATCCCGATGAGCAGGCTTTAAGGGATCCCGTTATGCTGGGATATGCTCTTACCCTCTCGGCAAATAATAAGAATGAAAAGGCCCTTGAAATAATTACCAGGCTTTCAGATCAGGTGTCAGGCTCAAGGGATGGTCCGGATGCCAGTTCCCTGAAAGCAGATCAGAAATCACTCCTTTACCTGAGGGCCAGGTACGCAATACTTAAAGGCCTTTACAGAGAATCAGGCAGGGCCGGATTATTGTTCGAGACGGCTAACACGTCAGAGGAAATAATAAAGCTTCTTGAGAGAATCAGAATCAATATAAGCGAAGAGGAGAGCAGGCTCATTCTCGGGGACCGCTACCGCGATTCATATCTTATGGCTATAAATGACTTTTATCTTTGTTTTAACGAGAGCGGTGATCCCGTATACCTTAAAAAGATCTTTGAATACTCTGAAAAAAGCAAAGTCGCCGGATTACTGACTGCTACAAGAGAACTCAAAGCAGTCCAGTTCCATATACCACCAGCTATAGCAGAACTGGAGAGAGAGCTGCAGCGTTCTATAAACTACTACAATGCAAAAATCGCCGATGAGAATCTCAGTATCAATCCGGATGCTTTACTTCTTCAGCAATGGAACTCAATACTGCTCAGCGTCACAATGAGAAGAGACTCTCTTATAACAGTACTTGAAAAGAAATATCCCGAATACTACTCCTTAAGATATAATACAGAAGTGGCCGGAATGAACAAGATCCATGAACTTATAGGCAGAAACGCAAACTATCTGAATTATATAGTCTCCGATTCGGTTATATATCTGTTTGTGGCAAACAGAAAGCATCAGCAATTCCTGACCATTCCGGTTGATTCAGCCTTCTTTAGTCAGGCTATGGAATTCAGGAGTCTGCTTTCTCATCCTGCCCCTTCAGGCAATGCACGAAGTGATTTCAGAAAATACTGCAAAACTGCCCATGAGCTGTTTTTACTACTTGTAGAACCTGCAAAGCCCTTCCTTATTTCAGACAAACTGTTCATATCACCCGATAATATTCTTTCCTACCTTCCCTTTGAGACTTTTCTAACCGGGGAGTCGGATTATGATGACATGCTTTACAGGGAACTTCCCTACGCGATGAGGGAATATGAGATCTCGTACATTTATTCAGCTACCATGCTGGCCGAATCACTTAAAAGGAAGATAAGCTTCAGCAACAGCCTGGTGTCTTTTGCTCCTTCATACAAAGACAGGTTATTTTCAGATTCACTCCTATTGAGCAGGCAGGGCTTCTCAGGGTCTCTTCCCGATCTTCCCTATGCAAGGGACGAGGCTGAATTTGTTGCGGGGATTGCAAAAGGTGACCTTTATCTCAATAACGAAGCCACCGAAACTGCTTTTAAATCTCTGGCAGGAAATTATGATATAGTCCACCTGGCAATGCACACCCTGCTCAACGACAGAATGCCAATGCATTCAAGGATGATCTTTTCGGCCGGGGAAAGTGACGAAGACGGCTTCCTTAATACTTACGAGATATATGGTATGCCTCTGAAAGCAAAGATGGTGGTGCTAAGTTCATGCAACACAGGAGTCGGATTATCCTATTCCGGAGAGGGAATCCTCAGCCTGGCCAGAGGCTTTATCTACAGCGGCAGCCAGTCGGTGATAATGTCGTTATGGGAGATAGAAGACAGGTCGGGGACGGAGATAGTAAAGGAATTTTACAGGAATCTGAAAAGAGGCGATTCCAAAAGCAATGCCCTTAGAAGAGCAAGAGTAAGATATATGAAAGACGCTGATCAGCTAAGATCTCATCCATATTTCTGGTCGTCGCTTGTTGTTTACGGCAACAACTCCCCGGTCTATCATTTGCATCAGATGCTTAGGGTTCTGGCTGTAACAACAATTCTAGCCCTTGGTGTTTTCGTGATCTACCGGAGATCCAGATAATCCCTGTACTCCTCATCTTCCCTTACCAGTTCCATAAGAGCTTCTTTTGCAAGATACTTCTTGCGCCTGGCATAAGCTTCACTGCCCAGATTCATCTGCCCTGCAATCTCTTCATATGACAGACCGTCTGAAAAGAGCCTTAGTATCTGCTGGAAATCATTCTGAAGTTTTGAAAAAGATCTTGACAGGATACGCTCGAGAATAAGATCCTTGCTTTCATCCTGACCATCTTCGTCAGCGATATCCTGATCCAGAACTGTGTTCCTGCTGTTCCTCCTTAGCTGGACGCTCCATATATTCCGTGCAATTCCGAAAAAATAACCTTTAAGATCAGAGGTAAGAGTGAAATGATCCTCTGAGATCTGCCTGTAGAGTGCTATAATAGTTTCCTGGAAAACGTCAGATACATCATCTTCATTACCACTGTTTTTAAGGATGTGATGCCTTACAGTCTGCAGGAAATTATTATACAGCCAGTTAAGAACTTTCTCATCCTGTTTGCGGATCCCTTCAATAAGGTCACTATCAGAATATTTCCGAAACAATCTCGCCGAAGTTTGAAATAAATTAACAAATATACTGGTTCCGGTAGTAATTGTATATCTCTCAGAACACCATGCTATTTTAAAAATAGTGTAAAGTAAATTTAAAATAAATAATAAATATCTTTACTTGTCAAAATAATCCGGAATAAGAAAGTATGGCATTCCCGTTTGTGAAACAACCAGATTCCATGGATTGCGGTCCTGCATGCCTGAAGATGGTTGCTGCATTTCATAAAAGAACTATTTCGCTTGAGACGCTCCGGAAAAAAAGTTATATAGGCAAGGAAGGTGTTTCCTTTATGGGCCTCTCTGAAGCTGCAGATTCAATAGGCTTCAGAACAACAGGAGTAAGGATTCCTTTCAGGGTCCTTGACGGCAATCTGCCTCTCCCTGCCATTGTCCATTGGAAACAGAAACATTTTGTTGTCGTCTATAAAACAGGGAAGGGGAAGGTGTGGGTTGCTGATCCGGCTGCCGGACTTATGAAGTATACCAACGAGGATTTTGTTAGGAACTGGGCATCCACCATCTCGGAAGGCGAACCATCCGGACTTGCCCTCATCCTTGAGCCTACACCTGCTTTCTTTGAGAATGAAGACGAGAAGGAAGCTCACGGAGGATTCAGGTTCCTTTTTGAATATTTTAATCTTTACAGGAAATATTTGTTTCAACTTATCCTGGGTCTGTTAATAGCCAGTTGTATCCAGCTGGTGATCCCCTTTCTTACCCAGTCGGTTATTGATATAGGTCTGAATAACAACGATCTTAATTTCATATACCTTGTTCTTTTTGCCCAGCTTGCTCTTGTTATAGGAAGGATGTCGGTCGAATTTATAAGGGGATGGCTGCTTCTGCATATAGGATCAAGAGTGAATGTGGCAGTGGTATCGGGATTCCTTCAGAAACTGATGTCGCTGCCTGTTTCTTTTTTTGATGCCAGGCTTACAGGCGACATACTTCAGAGAGTTGATGATAATTACAGGATCGAGGAGTTCCTGACTTCAGCAAGCCTTAATATTATTTTCTCTTTCTTCAACCTTGTCGTATTCGGAATAGTTCTTGCCGTTTACAGCCTTAAAATTTTTCTGGTCTTTCTTGCCGGGACATTTCTGTATATCCTGTGGGTGACTCTCTTCGTCAAGCCAAGGGCAAAGCTCGACTATCTGAGGTTCAAGGAGATGTCGGTGGCCACTACAAAACTCATTAACATCATCAACGGGATGCAGGAGATTAAGCTTTCAAGGACCGAGACATCCATGAGGTGGGAGTGGGAAAAACACCAGGCTTCATTGTTCAGACTTAAGGTAAGAGGACTTGGACTTATTCAGTACCAGTCGGCGGGAGCCACCTTTATAAACGAGGTTACCAACATCTTCATTACCATTATGGCTGCCACGGCTGTTCTTAACGGGCAACTGACCCTCGGGATGATGCTGGCCGTACAGTTTATTATCGGGCAGCTTAATGTTCCTGTAAGCCAGATAATTGGATTTCTGAGAATCTCCCAGGATGCAAGGATTAGTCTTGACAGACTTGCCGAAGTCCACAGGATGGAAGAGGAGGAGGAAAATTCGGAACTTAAGGTAAGAAGCCTTCCTGAGAAAAAAGATATTTATATAAACAATCTCTCGTTCCAGTACGAGGGGCCACATTCTCCCTATGCCCTTAGAAATATAGACCTGGTAATTGAGGCAAACAAAACAACCGCCATCGTTGGCACCAGCGGAAGCGGAAAGACTACTCTGCTCAGGATGATACTTGGATTCTACCAGCCTGGTGAAGGTGAAATTATTGTCGGAAACACCCGCCTGTCGAATATAAGTCTTAAAACCTGGCGTGAAAGGGTGGGGGCCGTAATGCAGAACGGCTTTCTCTTTCCCGATTCTATAGCCAGAAACATAGCTCCGGGTTCAGAGGATATAAATGAGGAAAGAATGATTTATGCAGCAGGTATTGCAAATATAAGGAGCTACATAGAATCTCTTCCTCTTAACTATAACACCAGGATAAGTGCCAACGGTCATGGACTGAGCGAAGGACAGAAACAAAGACTGCTGATAGCAAGAGTAATTTATAAAAACCCTGAGATACTGATCTTTGACGAAGCAACTAACTCACTGGATGCCAACAATGAAATGGCCATTGTTGAAAACCTTTCAGGTTTTTTCGAGGGCAAAACTGTTGTTATTGTTGCTCACAGGCTCAGTACAGTAAGGGATGCAGACAGAATCGTTGTGCTTGATAACGGAAGAATAGTTGAGTCGGGAGACCATGAGTCTCTTATAAAAAGCAGAGGTGCATATTTCAACCTGATAAAAAACCAGCTTGAACTGGGTAACTGAAACAGTAAATGAACTACGGGAATAAAAAACTGATCTTCTCCGAACCTGTTAATGAGATAATAGGTGATCCTCCGCGGAAAATTGTAAGATGGGGGACATCTGTTATATTGGTTGTGATAGTACTTTTTATCTTCTTCGCCTGGCTGATCAGATACCCCGATATTGTTCCCTCTCCCGTTGAAATAACTACAGCAAATCCGCCGGTTACCCTAGTGGCACGAATATCGGGAAGGATCAAGAATCTTTATGTAAAGGATCAGGACCACGTCAGAAAAGGAGACCTGCTGGCTGTTATGGAGACAGCCGCTTCAATTGATCAGGTAAGGCATATGAAACTAATTGCCGATTCTATTACAGATCCCGGATCAGTCTCATCTGCCATTCTGCCAGTATTCTCACAGCTTGGCGAATTACAGTCCTACTGGGGCGGATTCATAAAAAACCTTACTGATTATAATATCTTTGTTGCCAACGACTTCTATGGAAGTAAAATAGAAGCTGTTCTTAAGGAACTGAAAGGTCTTGATGAATATATAGCCAGGGCAAGAGTGAAGGAAAAACTTCATTCTGAAAATCAGTTGCTTGAAATAAAAAAATTCCGGAGGGATTCGTCACTTTTTGCCAATGGGGTGTTTTCTGAAAGCGATTTTGAAAAATCACGTCAATCCCTGCTGAGGATCAATATGGAGCTCCAGGAAGTCAGGCTCGATCAGTCTGCAAAGGTGATCGAATATGCCGAAAGAAGCCAGCTGCTTCAGGATTACCGGATAAAACGTGAAGAAGAGAGGTCGGGATTGTTAACGCTCGTCAATGAGTCGTTTCTTAACCTGAAGGCACAGACAAGCATCTGGGAGACAAACTATCTGCTTTATTCTCCTGTCGATGGGACAGTGACCTTTACCAGGTACTGGAGCGAAAACCAGTCAGTGCTTCAGGATGAACCGGTACTTAGTGTGGTCCCTGCCGATGCCGGCGAATACATTGGAAGGATTAGTCTGAAGATGCAAAGATCGGGCAAAGTTGAAGTGGGACAAAAAGTAAATCTCAAGATGAGCGGATATCCCTACCTTGAATATGGAATGGTAAGAGGACTTGTAAGATCAAAATCCCTGGTCCCGTCAGCGGATGCCTATATCATAGAAATCAGCCTGCCGGAGGGACTTACAACACTCTACGGCCGGCAAATAGGATTTACACAGAATATGCAGGGAACAGCTGAAATCATTACCCGCGACCTCCGGCTGATTGAGAAGATATTCAATCCCTTCAGGCACCTGGCATCAAAAAGCAGGCAATAAACTAATCCTTTCCCCCGGAGTATGGTTCATAATCACCACCCTGACTGCTTCGGGAGCTGTGGCTTGCAGAATCCTCCGGACTACTCCTGTCTTCTTCTTTCTTCATTTTCTTCTGGTACAGACGAATAGCTACAACTATACCTACAACAACCAGAATTATAATGTCTTTCTTATCCATCATTATATTAATATTAAATTTTAGAGCATGATGTAAACCACATGTTAAAATCTTATTAAAAGTGGTTGTGTCAGCATAACATGGGGGTTTCAATTCCTAAATATAATTACGCAACCTGTCTGTTATTTCCGGATCGCCGTATAAGCTTCAAAGATATAACAATCATTACAATTATATTTTTTGTTACAAGCATTTTCTTTCCTGTTTTTTTAGTTTTCTGCTACCAAATGCCTTTTAAGGAACATTTTTGCAACATATTGGACCCCAAAGGTTGCAGTGTTTCAGTCCCTGTTTCTCACCTGAAACCACAGCCTTAATAATTGATAATCAAATTAATTTATGTTAAAACTTTGAGTTTTAATAATTATTTCAATATTTTCGTACTCTGAAAATTCCATGAGATGTCATGGTGATGAATCTACTAAGGATTTGAAACATAACAGGATTAAATATGACAACAAACAATCCGGATGACACTGTTCTTGATGAACAGTACGGTGCTGAAAAAAACACCGGTTCTGAGAATAAAGAAGATACGGCAGAAGCCGGGGCTGATATCACTGGAGCCGGGGAAAATGAATATGCTGAAAAGAAAGCCGGAAGCGACACAGTTGCTGAACCGGAAGCCTCAGCCGACCAGGAAGCAGATGAACCTGTTGAAGAGAAAGCCGGAAGCGACACAGTTGCTGAACCGGAAGCCTCAGCCGGCACTGAAGAAAACGTGGAGAGTGAAAGCGGAGAAGCGGAAGTCAGCGATCTTGACAACATTGAACTTCCTCCGGTTGATTATTCAGGTTTCTCAAAACAGGAACTGGCCGAAACCCTGGCTCTGATAATAGAAAACCGTCCTCCTTCCGAGATCAGGGATGATGTTGAAAGGATCAGAATCTTTTTCTATAAGAAACTTAAGCAGGAAGCCGAAGAGAGAAAGAAAAAATTTCTTGATGAGGGCGGAAAACCTGAAGAATACAAAGTGTGGGTCGATCCTCTCGACTATCAGGTGAAGGAAATGCTTGAAAAGTACAGGGAGAAAAAAAACGACTACAATAAGATTCAGGAATCGGAGAAATACGAGAACCTGAAAAAGAAATATGAGATCATTGACAAGATAAAGGACCTTGTAAACAGGGAGGAATCAATAAACAAGACCTTCCATGATTTCAGGCTTCTGCAGAACGAGTGGCATTCAACAGGTGTGGTCCCCCAGTCATCACTTAAAGATCTGTGGGAGAACTATCATCATAATGTCGAACTCTTCTATGATTATATAAAGATCAACAAGGAACTCAGGGACCTTGACCTTAAAAAAAACCTTGAAGCAAAGGTCGTACTATGTGAAAAGGCAGAGGAACTGCTGCTGGAGCCTAATCCGGTAAATGCCTTCAGAGCCCTGCAGGACTTCCATAACCAATGGCGTGAGATAGGTCCGGTTCCCATCGAATCAAAAAATGAGATATGGGAACGATTCAGGGAAGCCACATCACAGATAAACAGGCGACATCACGAGTATTTCGAGAACCAGAAAGATGAACAGCGGAAAAACCTGGAGGCTAAAATGGCTTTGTGTGAGCAGGTGGAAAGTATCAACCTTCAGGAGATAAAGAGCTTCAGGGAGTTTGATGAGACAGCTGATAAGATTGTATCCCTTCAGAAGATGTGGAGGACTATTGGCTTTGCTCCCAAGAAACAGAATAACAAAGTTTACCAGAGGTTCAGGGAAGCATGCGATGCCTTTTTTGAAAAGAAAAGAAGCTTCTACTCCGACAATAAGGAAACCCAGCTCAATAATCTTCAGCTTAAAACAGAACTCTGTATTCAGGCTGAAGCCCTTCAGGGCAGTACTGACTGGAAAAACACTTCCGACGCACTTATTAAGCTTCAGAAGGAGTGGAAGGAAATAGGTCCTGTCCCCCGGAAGCAGTCTGAAAGGACCTGGAAGAGATTCAGAAAAGCCTGTGATCATTTTTTTAATATGAAAGCCGAGCATTTTGCAAGTCTTGACAATTCATATGAAGATAATCTAAAGGCCAAAGTGGCTATTATCGATGAACTTGAGAAGTTTGAGCCGGGTAATGATGTTCACTCCGCCTTTGAACGACTTAAGGAAATACAGAGGAGATGGACAGAAATTGGTTTTGTGCCCTTCAATAAAAAGGATGAAATAACAAACAGATACAGAAATGCTCTTAACCAGGAGTTCGACAAACTCAGAATAGGTGATGATGACAAGAGCATCCTGAAATACAGGACCAAGCTTGACAGTCTTAAGACAAATCCCAAAGCATCAAGAAAAGTAAGGAACGAAAGAGAGAAGTTTTTTACAAGGATCAAACAGCTTGAAGGCGATATCGTTTTGTGGGAGAATAATATAGGCTTCTTTGCCAAGTCTGCCAATGCCGACAATATGATAAGGGAGGTTCAGGAGAAAATCGAAAATGCGAAGAAGATGATTAAGACCCTTGAGGAAAAGGTTAAAATGATCGATCAATCAGGGCTTGATGAATAATGTTTTTTTATACAGAGGTTTTCTATTCTTAAATCTTTCAGACTTTGGCAGACGTTAAGTATGTTTTTGTGACCGGAGGTGTAACTTCTTCTCTGGGAAAAGGGATTATTTCAGCATCACTGGCAAAACTCCTTCAGGCCAGGGGGTATTCGGTTACAATCCAGAAACTTGATCCCTATATTAATGTTGATCCCGGGACTCTGAATCCCTATGAACATGGTGAGTGTTATGTCACTCTCGATGGTGCTGAGACTGACCTCGACCTGGGCCATTATGAGAGATTTCTCAATGTTCCCACAAGCCAGGCCAACAATGTTACAACCGGGATGATCTACCAGTCAGTTATTAACAAGGAGAGAAAAGGTGATTACCTGGGAAAAACGGTTCAGGTCATTCCCCATATCACCGATGAAATAAAAAGACGGATAAAACTTCTTAGTACTGGGGGTAAGTATGATATAGTCATAACTGAAATAGGAGGTACTGTCGGCGATATTGAATCATTGCCGTATATTGAATCGGTCAGGCAGCTCAAATGGGAACTTGGAGCGCAGAACTGCATTACGATCCATCTGACTCTTGTTCCTTACCTGTCGGCCTCGGGTGAACTGAAAACCAAACCTACTCAGCATTCAGTCAAAGTCCTGCTCGAAAACGGTATACAGCCCGATGTACTGGTGCTTCGAACTGAGCATAGCCTGACGAAAGACCTCAGAAGAAAAGTAGCCCTGTTCTGCAACGTTGAAGAGAATGCCGTTATTGAATCAATTGACGTTTCAACCATCTATGAGGTTCCTCTCAGGATGCTCGATGAAAAACTCGATCAGACAGTGCTGAGAAAGCTTGCACTGCCCTATGAGGAAGACCCCCCGCTGCAGCCATGGAGGAATTTCCTTGACAGGCTCCGGAATCCGAAACATTCGGTTCGGATTGGCCTGGTCGGGAAATATGTTGAATTGCCCGATGCATATAAATCTATCTCTGAATCGTTCGTCCATAGCGGAGCGTACAACGAATGCCAGGTTCATCTTGAATATATTTATTCAGATGAAATTACTGATGAGAATGTTAGGGATCGACTAGGCTTATACGATGGAATACTGGTGGCACCGGGCTTCGGATCACGGGGCATTGAAGGCAAGATAGCCGCCGTTAAATATGCAAGGGAAAACAATATCCCTTTCTTTGGAATCTGTCTGGGAATGCAATGCGCTATAGTCGAGTTCGCCAGAAACGTCCTGCTGTTTGAAGGGGCCCATTCAACCGAGATAAATCATAAAACAAGATATCCCGTGATCGACCTTATGGAGGAACAGAAAAGCATAATCGACAAAGGGGGAACCATGAGACTTGGAGGATACAAATGTGTTATCGGAACAGGCTCAATATCATATAAGGCATACGGGAAAACAGAAATAGTCGAAAGACACAGGCATCGTTATGAATTCAATGACAGATACTTCGATGATTTCAGGAACAATGGCATGATACCCGTTGGAATCAATCCTGATTCAAACCTTGTTGAAATAGTTGAAATACCTTCACACAAGTGGTTTGTAGGGGTCCAGTTCCATCCTGAATACAGCAGCACAGTCATTAACCCTCACCCCTTATTTGTCAGCTTCGTGAAAGCATGTATAAAAGAATAGTATATTGCAAAACTTTTAATTAACTGATATAGAAGGAATGGATAAAAATACAATCACCGGCCTTGTTCTTATTTTTCTGATCTTCATAGGATTCAGCATTTTCAACAGCAGCAGGTTGAACAAAACTTACGAAAAAGTAATCGTAACCGCTGATTCCCTTTATTCAGAGGGAGATCTTGAAAATGCCCGTGCCGAATACATTAATGCCCTCAGATACAAACCAAACAGTCCGGATGCTATAGCAAGAGTGAATGAAATAAACCAGACACTGGGTTTCGTACAGGAATTGCCTTCGGCAGATACAGTTACTTCAGTTGTTAAGAGCCCGGATACTTCATCACTTATACTGCCCGACAGCATCCTTAATGTAAACAGATTCGGTACTTTTGCAGCTTCAGCGACCGGCGTTGATGAATACATTACACTGGAAAACAACAGGATTGAGCTTAAGATCTCCCTCAGGGGAGGACGGGTATATTCAGCCCGGCTTAAAGATTTTGTAACCCACGACGGCAAACCCCTTATCCTCTTCTCAGGCGATTCCACCGAATTCGGGTTCAACTTTTTCACAGCCGATAACAGGGCCATCAGAACAAATGACCTCTGGTTCACCAGGGTCACTGACAGCAAGGTGGTGTCTGCAACAGAAAGTGCCGGATCAGTGGTGCTAAGGTTGCTGGCCGGAGATGACAGGTATATAGAGTATAATTATACACTGGAACCTGATAAATATACTGTCGACTTCAATGTTACATTCAAGTCAATGGAAGGTGTCATAGCCTCAAATGTCAACAGCATCACCCTCGACTGGAAGATGTATATCCCCCAGCAGGAAAAGGGAAGGCAGAATGAAGACCTGTATACAACAATCAAATACAGGTATTATCAGGATGATGTTGACGGACTCAATCCAAGGTCGAAGAAAGAGCTCGACAATGCTGATATCACAACAAAACTAAGCTGGGTAGCCTTTCAGGATCAGTTCTTTTCGTCCATTGTCATGACGGACGGATTTTTCCTTAACGGTTCTCTCTCTTCCTCCAAGACTGCCGCTTCCGAGAAGTATATACGCTTTTTTACAGCAGAGCTGGGTGTCCCATTCAGTCAGGACCAGCAGACTGACTTTGCAATGAAGTTTTATTATGGTCCAAACCATATTTCCACACTGAAGAAGTCGGGAGATGAACTTGATAAGATAGTTTTCCTGGGCAAGAACATAATTGGCTGGATTAACAGGTTTATTATTATTCCGATTTTCAACTGGCTCGAGAAGTATATAGCCAGTTACGGACTTATAATTCTTATCCTGACCATTATAATCAAGATAGTACTTCTCCCGCTTACCCTTAAATCTTATCAGTCAACGGCAAAGATGCAGGTACTTAAACCTCAGGTCGATGAGCTGGGCAAGAAATTTCCGAAAAAGGAAGATGCCATGAAGAAGCAACAGGCTACCATGGAACTTTACAAGAGAGCCGGAGTGAATCCAATGGGTGGCTGTCTGCCCATGCTGCTTCAGATGCCCATCCTTTTTGCTATGTTCAGGTTCTTCCCTGTTTCGATAGAGTTGCGTCAGGAAGCCTTCCTATGGGCCACCGACCTTTCAACATACGACTCAATACTCACTTTGCCCTTTACAATACCAATGTACGGGAACCATGTAAGCCTTTTCACCCTGCTGATGACGGCATCTACCTTGCTTACAATGAAGATGACCGGATCTTCTCCCGGTTCTGACCAGCCCGGAATGAAGGCAATGATGTACATGATGCCTGTGATGTTCATGGTTATTCTTAATAATTTTTCATCGGGACTGACTTATTATTATTTCCTTGCCAATATTCTGACCTTCATTCAGAACTTTGTGTCAAAGAAAATGATTAATGCAGATGCTGTTTTAGCTAAACTTGAGGAGAACTCAAAGAAACCTATTAAGAAATCAAAATGGCAGCAGCGGCTGGAAGAAGCTGCTAAACAAAGAGGTGTCAGTCCTCCAAAAAGGTAATTAAGATACCCTGGAGCTGAAAATTTCTTTGTTGAATGTTAATTTTTCATAAAACTGACACTCATGTGAAAAAATATTTCTAAATTTAGATAATTCTAAAAACAGGGGAAAAATGGGGAAAAAAGTTAAAAACAAAGATTTAGCTGCCAGACTTGGTTTATCGGGGACACTGGTTTCGCTGGTGTTAAACAATAAGGCTGATCAGCATGGGATTCGAAAGGATACCCAGGAAAGAGTTCTTGCACTTGCAAGACAGATGGGATATTTTGATCAACAGAAAGAGAAAGGGGAGCCAGCCCCGGTCGAAGAAAAACCGGGGGTTCTGGGAATGATAGTTCCTACTATCAACGATCCTTTTATTTATGAGATCACACCTTACCTTCAGAAAGCTTTCACAAGCATAGGGGTAGGATTTTCCATAATTACCAAGGATCCGGATGACCAGAGATACAACAGGCTTATCTCAGCTTTCAAAAAGTTTTACAGCGGTCTTATCCTCGTCGGAGAAGCAGCCGATGATTACACCATCAGAACGCTAAAGGCAGCTGATTACCCATTCGTGCTTCTTGAGAAATCTGTAAAGAGTGTCAGGCTTAACACTGTCTGTACTGATAACAGTGTTGGCTCACAGCTTGTGGCAGACCATATTTCAAAACTGGGTTATAAGAATATAATTATTGCCACATGGCAGAAAAGTTCTGGCAGGGATACTCCTGTTATTGAAGAAATCAGGCAGGCCCTTGGTAAAAATCCTGAGATCAACAAACCTGTTGTGGTTGAAATTGAACCTCCTCATACAGGTTCAGATATCGATATAGCACAGTTTGAGAAGTTCATGAGGCCTCCTCACAGTGCAGAAATAATACTTGTTCTGCATTCCGCCCTTGTATATCCCCTGATGGCTGCCTTAAGAAAACGCAAACTAAGGGTGCCTCAGGATATAGCCCTTATCTCAATGGAAGACGGTATCGGATTTGATCTTATGTTTTCTCCGGTTACATGCCTCAGAAAACAGTTGCCTGCCATGGCCCTTAAGATTGCAAACATGATCTGGACCGAAGTAAAGAATTCAGGCAAAAGCAAATACAAAAGACAGGTGAATATATCCCCTGAACTCCTGATCAGGAATTCATGCGGCACCCTCTGAAATATTTGTTACCATCCTGTTAATAAATAGCCCCTGCATTGTATTGATTCATCACTGAAATCAAATACTTTTGTCTTGTTACGGTATCACGGTAATTTTATACCGTGATCGTGATTAAGAGGGAATGCGGTGTGATTCCGCAACAGTACCCGCTGCTGTGATGCCCGATCGTTCAAACGATGATGGCTTATGAAATACCTGCCACTGTTCCTTTGCGGAATGGGAAGGCTTCATAAACCGGGATAAGTCAGAAGACCTGCCGTAAGTAAAGTGTGTTCAAAGCTTTCGGGAAGAAAAGCGTAGAATCATTTTCGATTCCTTTAATCTTTCCCGGAAAGCCTGCTTTAAAATTAAAGGAATTGAAATCGCTTCTTGCATATTTCCCGCTCCTGCTCCTGCTTCCCCTGTCACTTTCGGGACAGTCAGAACCTGTTGATACCATAGTGATAAAGGAGGTTATGATAAGCGCCGGGAGAGATCCTTCAGGAATCTCCAGGTTGTCGCTTAATTTAATTGACTCATCTCTTAAAAAAGACTTTAGCCTGAATTCAGTGGCTGAACTTCTGTCGGATAACAACCTTATGCACATTCAGTCATATGGTTCAGGAGGAATAGCTTCCCCTTCCTTCCGTGGAACAGGAGCAAGCCATACAACCGTGACATGGAACGGGATCAGCATAAATAATCCGATGCCGGGCCAGTCAGATCTTTCTCTCTTGCCTTCAGGTCTGGCCGATGAGATAAATGTATTAAGCGGAGGACCTTCAATGTTATCAAACGGTGGCGCAATAGGAGGGGTCATTACCCTTGAGTCGGGAAACGAATGGAATGAGGGTTATTCAATGTCACTGAATACAGGTACAGCAAGCTTCGGACGATATTCTGGTCTGGCTGCCCTGAAAGCCGGGAATTCAGAAATCTCCTCGGTAACAAAAGCTTATTTCAACTCATCAGAGAATGATTTCCCCTTTGTTAACTATGCTCTGTCAAATGAACCATTCACCGAAAAGAGGAAAAACAGTGAGACTCAAACCATAGGATTCCTCCAGGAGTTATACCTTAAGGGAGCAAAAAGCATGTCATCTGCCCGGGTTTGGTATAACACAACTGAACGTAATATCCCTGTCCCGATGATATCACGGCAACCCATACCGGGAGAAAGGCAGGTCGACCGCTCACTCAGAAGCCTTCTCGGATACAGGCTCAGTCTTCCCCGTTCTGAAATTAAAGCCGATGCTGGTTTCGTAGCTGACAGACTGCTATATTCAAATCCCGAGACGTCAACAGATTCAAGAAACCTTGTAAGGACAATAACAATTAAGACTGAAGCCAGCCCTCAGCTCGGAGAAAAGACAAAACTGTCAATTCTTGCCTCTCATGAACTTAATATTGTCAATTCAAATAATTACGACGCCAGAAAGACAAGGAATACCACAGTGCTTGCCGTTTCTGCCTCAAGGTCAATCCTGAAGCCGCTTGCTGCCCAGGCACTGCTTAGAGGAAAACAATCAGACGCTAAGCTTATTATTCCTGATATTGCTGCCGGACTGGAATATAAACTGCCTTTGCCTGTTGAACTGCTTATAAAGGCAAACCTGTCAGCCAACTCCAGGCTGCCCACACTGAATGATCTTTACTGGATGCCTGGAGGAAATCCTGATCTTAAAAGCGAATATGGAGTGTCGTGGGAACTGGGACTTGACTACAGGAGCAAATCCGACCTTAACCCTGCCCTGACTGCCGGGATAGATATCTTCCGGAACAGGATAAGCAACATGATTCACTGGTATCCGGGAGAATCATCCTTCTGGAGCGCCGTAAACCTCGGACATGTAGAGATTGCCGGAGCTGAGCTAACAGCAGCCGGTGAATACATAAGCGACCGGTTTTTTGTAAGGATCAACGGTGCCTGGTCGTACACAAGGGCCTCAGAAATCCATAATGACATGAGATTGTGGAACAGTAACCAGATAGTATATGTTCCGGTTCACATGGCAAACACGGGAATAAAAGCAGGATATGGGATGTTAAGGGCCTCTTTCAACTCCGCCTGGACCGGACGTCGCTATATCTCAACAGATAATTCAGATTATCTGCCCGGATACCTGATATGTGACCTTTTTGCCGGGGCAGCCAGGGAATGGGTTAAAGTAAAAATAGATATGACTTTCAGAATCTCAAATTTATTCAATATAAACTATCAGGCAGTTGCATGGCATCCTATGCCAGGGAGAACATATGCCATCAGCCTGCTGCTCGAATTTAAAAACAAGCCGCTATGAACAAAATTATTCCATTTTTATTTCTTGTCATCTTTACTGTTTCATGCTCTGACCCCGAAAACGGGCAGGGTGACTACTATCTGAGAGGTGAGGGCGCATTTATTGTAAATGAAGGTAATTTCAGGTGGGGGAACGGTTCTCTTTCATTTTATTCATACGATTCAGCCCGGCTTTATAATACGGTGTTCGAATCGGTTAATGGCAGGCCGCTTGGTGATGTTCCTTTCTCACTTACCCAATCGGAGAGGTCGCTTTTTATTGTAGTTAATAACTCGGGTAAGATTGAGGTGGCTAACCTGAGTACACTCAAGACAAGCGCCACCATCGACAGCCTTATCTCTCCCCGGTTTATATGTCTTATAAACGCAGGCAAAGCCTATGTTACAAGCCTTTACTCAGATTCTGTTGCCATCTTTAATCCTGCTACTGCCAAACTTACTGGTTTCATTAACCTTGCCTGCACTTCTGAGTCTATAATAAAAACAGACGACAAGGTTTATGTTGCCAACTGGTCGGGAGGGAACGAAGTGGTTGTCATTGATCCTTCTGACGACAGCATAAGCGGAAGGATTGAGGTGGGTGCCGAGCCCGAAAGCATGGTTATTGACAGGGATAACGGTCTGTGGGTGCTTTGCAGCGGAGGATGGAGCGGTGATTCTATGGCAGAACTGATACGGATTGATACCGAAACCGGTCAGGTTGAATCCCGGCTTGTATTTCCCGACAGGAGCCATTACCCTTCTTCATTGAATATAAATAAATCAGGTGATACTCTTTATTTTATTGACAACGGGGTGAGACGAATGAGCATAGATGATGCTGAGCTTCCTTCCGTCCCATTTATTACCGGTGATAACCATTATTTTTATCGTCTGGGCATAAATCACGCCAACGGAGAAATTTTTGTTACCGATGCAGTCGATTTTTCAAGCAGGGGCTTTGTTCTCCGATACAACCGGCAGGGAGAACTGATTGAGGAACTGGAAGCCGACATTATTCCGGGGGCAATTACTTTCAGGTACAACAATTGATGGAAACAGCAAATACTCTGCAGATTGTCCGGAAAAAGGCTTCCCTGTTTCTTACAGCCGGAGCCGTTCTCCTGTCTTCCCTTGTAATTTCATGTTCAGGCAATAGAACCTCATCAGGGAATACAGACCACACAACATCAGTTTCCCTAACCGGATATGCAGGTAAGCTTCTGATAGAAAAGAAGGACTCCTTCACTGTTGTGACAATAAGGGATCCCTGGCAGGGGGCAAGTGATGTGCTTCATGAATGGTATCTCGTTCCCCAGGGAATCAGTGCCACTTCTGCAGATCCTTCACGGATTATAAGGGTCCCTGTAAGAAAAATAGTATGCATGTCGACTACCCACCTTGCCATGATAAGGGCCCTGAATGAAGAAAGGAGCCTGGCCGGGGCTTCAGGGACAGATTTTATATATGACTCAACTCTTCTGGCACTTGCAGGAAAAGGACAGATCAGGGAAGTCGGATATGACGATAACCTCAATAAAGAACTGATTGCTTCAATTGACCCCGACCTGGTAATGGTTTATGGTGTCGGAGGGGAATCGGCGGCATACACCGGCAAGCTTGCCGAAATGGGAATAAAAGTACTCTTCAATGCTGATTACCTTGAGGAAGATCCGCTGGGTAAAGCCGAATGGATAAAACTCTTCGGGGCATTGTATTGCAGGGAAGAGATGGCCGACTCCATCTTTCTTCATACTGAAAGAGAATATAAGAGGATGAGGGAAGAGATTGCAGCTAAGTTGTTCCGCAGACCTTCTGTCATGCTTGGTCTTCCTTTCAGGGATACATGGTTCGTCTCTCCGGGCAACTCCTACATAAGCCGGCTTATTTCAGATGCAGGCGGGGATTATCTGTGGAAAGACACAAATTCTGATCATTCGATGCCCTATGGTATTGAAAATGTTTATACCAGGGCACTGGAAGCCGACTTCTGGATAAATCCCGGAAGTGCTGCGGGTATCGATGAGATTGTTAGTCTCGATAAACGTCTGGCCGGCCTGAAGTGCGTAAAGGAAGGGAATGTCTTTAACAACAACAAAAGGAGCAACAGTAATGGAGGAAATGACTATTGGGAGACAGGAGCCATAAATCCGCATATCATTCTGAAGGATATTGCAGCTATTCTTAATCCCTATCCGGATTATGAAAAGGAACTTGTATATTACAGAAAGCTTTTTTCAGACAGGTAAGCGATTGCCTGTTATACTGAGGATATGAGTAACAGCGTCACAGATGGCTTGTTTTACAGCCGGGGATGGTCAGCTGGCCGGACGGGTCTGTTGTTCCCCGTGTTGTCAGTTTTGCTTTTGTTGTTGTTTGTAGCAGATATCCTTTTAGGTTCGGTATATATCCATCCTTCTGAACTCATTAGGTCGCTTACCGACCCAAACGGAAGTACTGCCGGTATAATTGTTATGAAATTCAGACTGCCCAAAGCTGTTACTGCCCTTCTTGCGGGCATGGCTTTGTCACTAAGCGGGCTGCAGATGCAGACCGTTTTCAGGAACCCGATGGCAGGGCCATATGTACTTGGACTGAGTTCGGGCGCAAGTCTCGGAGTCGCTTTTGTTATAATGGGATTGTCGGCGCAGTATTCGCCCGCGGTATTCAGAGATCTGGGAAACTGGGCCGTCGTTGTTGCCGCTTGTGCCGGTGCTGGTGCAATTATGCTGCTGATAATGTTTATCTCGGCCAGAATAAAGGATATACTTACGGTCCTGATCATTGGCATGATGCTCTCAGGCGGCATATCAGCAATTGTAAGCATCATGCAGTACTTCAGCAACGAATCACTGCTTAAGTCGTATGTCATATGGACCATGGGCAGCCTGGGCAACCTTACAGGATCTCAGATAAAGGTGCTTCTGATAACTTGCATTGCGGGTTTTGCCATCTGCATCGGCTCGGTCAAAATGCTTAACGTCATGCTGCTGGGCGAAAACTATGCTTCAAGCCTGGGTCTTAATATAAAACTCTCAAGGCTTGTGATTTTTGCCGGGACAAGTATCCTGGCAGGAAGTGTGACAGCGTTCTGCGGTCCGATAGGATTCATAGGGATAGCTGTGCCTCATATTGCACGGATTGTCTTCAGAACATCCGATCACAGAATACTCATACCGGCAACAATGCTGACCGGCGGTTCGGTTATGATACTGAGTGATATAATTTCACAGCTTCCGGGCTCCGACACAGTAATCCCCGTCAACTCAGTCACGGCACTTATCGGCATCCCTGTTGTGCTTTGGGTCATTCTCAGGAACCGTAAATTTTCAGATATCTGCTGATGGAAGATTCTGACAGGGAAATACTGAAGATGGAATCTCTCTCCGTGGGATTTATGAACGGGAGAGAACCCTGCCGGCTGTTGCCTCCCTTCTCAGCAAGAGCGGCTTACGGAGAACTGGTGGCCCTTATCGGGATCAACGGGATCGGCAAAAGCACTCTCCTCAGGACACTTGCACGACTTCAGCCTGCACTGGGAGGAACAGTTAAAATTGACGGGACCCTGATCACGACGATGTCGGGAAATGAATTTGCCAGGAATGTGGGATATGTATCAACCGAAGTGGTAAGTGCATCCAATATGACTGTCACTGACCTGGTGGCTCTGGGAAGATTTCCTCACACTAACTGGTATGGACGGACAGGTCCGGAAGACCAGAAGATGATAAGGGATGCTATTGAAAAAGCACGACTATCAGGATTCAGGGACAGATACGTTTCAAGCCTTTCTGACGGAGAAAGGCAAAGGGCAATGATAGCCAGGGTACTGGCCCAGGATACCAGGATTCTGGTTATGGATGAACCCACCGCCTTCCTTGATGTCAACAGCAAATATGAGATAATTCATCTGCTCAGGGAGCTGACACGGCAAAGGAACAAGACTATCATATTTTCGACTCACGATCTTCAGGCGGCTCTAAGCCAGGCAGACAGGATCTGGCTTATGCTTAAAGACGGCCTCAGGGAAGGAGCACCCGAGGACCTGATGCTTGATGATGCCTTCGACATGCTGTTCGAAAAGTCAATTGTTAAATTCGACTCCCGTCACGGCAGCTTTGTTATGAATACAACAGGAAGAGGATCTATATCCCTGGAGGGAAAGGGGAAGGAAAAATACTGGACCTCAAGGGCACTTCTGAGGGCTGGCTTTACAATAGACGATGGATGCAGGGAAACGGTAGTGAGGGTCATTCCGGGCAGGAGATGGATAGTGGATTCCGGTGGTAAACACTTTGAATGCAGCTCGATACACCAGCTTACTGGCTGGCTTACAGGAAGCACAAGAGATTAGTTGTAATTCTTTCTGTGGTTTTCAATAAACGGGATAATATCTTCCACACCTATCTTCTTGGCAATAATCTTCTTGTCCCTGTCAAGAACATATATAAGCGGAGTAGCCTGTACATTGTAAAAAAAGGCATAATTCGTCCGTCTTTCCGGATCCCAGCCATTTATCCACGAGCCAAGATTATTCGTCCTTATATATTCTTCCCATTCTTCCCTGTCAAAAGTAGTGCATACTGTGAATACTTCAATGTTGTCTTCCCTAAGTTTTCCGTACATATCGCGGAGCAGGGGAGTGGTTTCCTTACAGAACCCACAGTCGGGTTCCCAGAAGTAAAGTATGGTATAGTCTTTTTCAATATCGTGCAATGAAACAAATACTCCGTTAAAGGAATCCATTACAAGGTTCTGCGCCGGCATTCCGATAAGATTCGGCCTGAGAAGGTTAATCTGCTTTTCCAGGTCCTTGAGAAACTCCTCAGTAACCCAGTCAGCTTTACCCGACAGATATATATCATCAGCAATCTTCACCATCACGGCATCGTGGCCCATAATACTGCTTTCACGGAAATGATTGAACAACCAGACAGCAACATACTGGAAGATTTTGTAGTTTCCACTTGTCATGGCAATTAATCTGTCGATTTCAGAGATAACCGAATCGGGAGCCTGAATCACAACATTAGTAAAAAAGGCAGTTAGCCTTGAACTGAGCAGGGGAGTCCTTAATAATCTTTCATCGTTAAGATCGAGGTTGTCGAAATAATGATTCTTGTTATAATTATACTCCATAACCCATCTCAGTGAATCAGCTGAGGGAGCGGCCGGATCGATTTTAAAATCAGGGGGGTCAACTGGCAGCATGGCTCTTACAAGAACCGAAAGCAGGTTCCCACTGTTATTGTCCTTAACCTGCTTTAGATAGCCTATCATTTTCTGCTCCTGCTGCTTCTGAAGATCTGAAAGCAGATTCAGAGAATCTCTGTTTTGACTGTTTGTCAGTATCCTTTTTCCTATAGCGGATGCTTTCTGCTGCATCGCCACCCAGTTCTTCTGATAATCCATAAAGCGTGTGTTAATATCAGATCCTGAAAACTCAAGAGTATTGAAAGCGTCATTGTGCGAGCATGTAAGCGAGAAATCCTGGTCGTCCGATATCAGAAGCTCAAAATATTTATTTCCGGGAAGGACTATCATATAAATACCTTCAGGAAGTGTTTCATCTCCTGAGAAGATCCCGGTTCCATTGCTGTCAACAATAACAGTGTCTCTTATATATTGCTTGTCTCCAAGATGATAAGCCAGAAATACTGATGCGTCAGCAAGTCCTTTTATAGTAAAGGAGATTTCATGACCTGGCTTCCCCTTACACTCCGGCATAAGGATTATAAAGAGAACAAGTGTAAACAGAATTGGCATTGTCTTCATTTCCCTGTGATTTTTATTCAAATGTAAAATTAATCATCACAATTTCTTTGCCAAAACGGAATCTCTCATTATTTGAGAAATAAATTGCTATTTTTGACTTCAGAACCTATTCTGTGATTAATGATATCCATTCTGATCCCGGTCAAAGATTTTGACATTGTTGCGCTTGTTGAGAGTATGAAAAGGGGGCTTGAGAATACTCCTCAATATGGCGAGATCCTGATTGGTGACGATGGGTCGTCTGATGAATTCAGGGCCAGATATCTGGCACTGAGTGGAGAAAAGGTAAGGGTTGTCGTTTCGGAAACCAACATTGGTCGTGCAGCCATAAGGAACAGGCTTATTTCTGAAGCAAAGGGAGATCAGATGCTCATAATCGACGCTGATGCAATGGTTCCCGCAACACCGGAAGCATATCTCCAGGCATGGCTTCCTTTTATTAGCAAAGCCAGTGTAATTTCCGGAGGGATAATTTACAGAGAAGCCCCTCCGGGAGATCCGGATCTGCTTCTCAGATGGTTTTACGGTAGAAAAAAGGAGCAGAAAAAGGCAGCCGACAGAAATAAGGACCCCTACGGTACATTCACTACCTTCAATGTTCTAATCGACAAACAGGTGTTTTCCAGGCTGCGTTTCAATGAAGAACTTAAACAATACGGTCATGAAGACACCCTGTTCGGGTATCAGCTAAAAAAGGCAGGGATAAAAATTCTTCATATTGATAATGGCCTGCTTCATGAGGGGCTCGAGACCAATATGGATTATCTGAGCAAGACGCGATTCAGTATTGAGAACCTGAGCAAGCTTTATGATATTGTGACCGATAAAAAGACGTTTTCCGATTCTGTCAGGATGCTGCGTCAGTATCGGGTTCTGAAATCCTTCGGGATAACTGGCTTTCTTGCTAAATTCTACATAAGGTATAAAGACAGGATAGAACGCAGGCTCGATTCCTCACCAGTTTCTCTCAGGTTGTATAATTTGTACAGGATCGGTATGTTTTGTGCGTTTCGGGGTATGCACGCAAAGAAAACCAGGGTGATTTAGGGTAGTGTTTTCTTTAGTCAGCTAAAGCATTTATTAATAGCAAATAAGCCGATACGAAGGGATGTATTGCATTAGCAGCACACCTCTGTTCGCATAACTGCCGTATCATACTTCAGAAATATAAGTCCTGAAAAGTTCCATATTGCCGTCCCCATCCTGCTCAGCCCTTAAAATAAAGCCGAAACGGTTTGCCATAGTACAGAGAAAAAAGTCAGAGGGTGGTGAGAAATTAATATTCTCAGGATAAAAGAATCTTCTTCCCGAAGAGAATCTCAGGTTTCTTAATTCTTCCTCGCTGTGAGTTATTTCACCCAAAATGCCCTTCTTTATCATACCGGCACACAGAAGATCCTCCTCAGCGCTATGGGTGCCGCGGTATCCCATGGCAACAAGGGATACATGATCCGGATCAAGCGAACGTATATAGGCGGCTACGGCTGATGCATTCACTATGCTGCCTGTGAGAAGAATATCTGCATTGACTGCATTAACAAGCCCGGCGGTTCCGGCAGTGGTAGTATGTATAAGCGTTTTTCCCTTGATGTTGTTCTGAAGTATTTCGGTAGGGGAGTTACCTATATCAAAACCAGGAATCTTCTTTTCATTCCTTTCTCCGGCAAGAAAAGAATTCCTTAACAAATTCTTCATCTTCAGAGCCTTTTCAGGATCATCTGTGGCAATTATCCTCCCTGCACCTGCATCTGATGCATAACAGGCTACTGAGAAGGCCCTGAACACGTCAATTATTACAGTCACACCTCTGGCTTTTGCAGCGCCTTCAATAAACTCAAGGATCTCGATAACCATCACATTGTTTTTAATCTATACGAAATTAGTAATTAATTTTGTATGAGCTATTTTGTATCTTTGTGGCTAGTTATCTTACATTTTATTATGAATAAACCAGTTCCATGGGCACTGGCCCGGCTAAGGAAGATCAATGAAACTATATGGCATACTTCGTTGTCTGATATTTCACGAAGCAGGTCATTCCTACTGAGGCAAATCAGAATAGTTATAATAGCTGCCAGGGGATTCATCAATGATAAAGTTGAGATAAGGGCATCTGCCCTGACTTTCTACTCGCTTATTTCTGTAGTTCCGATAGCTGCAATCGCTTTTGCCATTGCCAAAGGTTTCGGACTCGACCAGAACCTGGAGCAACTTATTATCAGAGAGCTGCAATCGCAACAGGAGGTTGTTATCTGGCTTTTACAGAATGCACGCAATGCAATTCAGGAAACACGCGGGGGATATATGGCAGGGGTTGGAGTAATAATACTCTTCTGGTCGGTGATGTCGCTTCTGGGTCAGATCGAAAACTCTTTCAATCATATATGGCAGATACCCTCATCAAGAACATGGTACAGGAAATTTACAGATTATATAAGTATAATGCTTATTGCACCAGTACTACTCATTCTTTCCGGAAGTATAACCGTATTTATAAATACCCAGCTGTCAGAGTTCATCTCAAGTGCTCCCATACTTAATTTCTTCAAGCCCGTGGTTGGTTTCCTTGTCAGGTTTGCACCCTATTTCATTACATGGATAGCTCTTACCGGCCTGTTTATCATAATGCCCAACACAAGGGTGAAGTTTGGCCCGGCCCTCGTTTCAGGTATCATCGCGGGGACACTTCTGCAGGTTCTGCAGTGGCTGTATATAGACCTTCAGTTCGGAATAACAAAGCTGAGCGCCATATACGGAAGTTTTGCCGCTATACCACTATTCATTTTATGGATGGAAGCAAGCTGGATAATTGTACTCCTGGGAGCAGAACTATCGTTTGCTAACCAGAATATAGCCCGTTATGAGGTCGAGTCAGAGGCTCTTCTAATAAGCCATTATCAGAAGAAAGCTCTCGTGCTGATGATTATGCATATGATAATCAGGAATTTCTCTTCTGGAGGAAAGCCCATATCAGCCGAGAATATAGCTTCAAAATTAAATATTCCTGTAAGGCTGGCCAGAGATATTCTAAATGACCTTAAAAACAGCGATCTTGTTTCGGTAATCCACGAGAGTGAAAAGGATGAGAGGCTTTATCAGCCGGCACTGGATGTAAATCTCCTTACTGTAAGTTATGTCCTTAACCGCCTTGATAAAAAAGGCACCTCTGAGCAGATAATAGTAAAAAGCAAGGAATATGAAAAGGTGTTTTCAATGCTCGATAAGTTTGACAAGGCAATAGCCAAATCAGAATCCAACATTCTTATCAGGGATATTTAATCTGAAATCTCAGGAAGTACCTTTTTTTCTTATAGGTCTTTTCTTCTTTTCACTGTAGTTCTCAACGAAATCTATAAACTGCGGAAATGAATCCCATTCGTGAAAGAAATAGTGTGGCAACCTGAGAACTATATGTCTTGTGGAACTCTCCCTGCTCCAGTAGCTTTTAAGATTCTGAGCCGGAAAGACCCTGTCATTCTCACTGGTGACGGCAAAATCCCACCTGAATCCGGGTTCTTTTTGTTCCATTATTCTGTTATAAAGCCATCTCAACTCGTCGTGCAACGATTTTACAGAACGATGCGGAATCCTGTCCTGATTTCTCAGGTAGTTTCTTTTGTCGCCAAACATCCTGAGGTAAAACTTCTCCATGTTCTCCTCCGAAAGGTTGTTAAGGGTCCCTTCAAATGTCTTTAAAGGAATGCCAAACCTGTCATCGGCAGGCACCGGAGTGCCGTTCACTGCAATGGTAAGGTCGGGTTTTATCCCTGTCCTGGGAGCCAGGTATTCAGCTGCCCATACTCCAAGTGACCATCCTATGACGGTTATCGACTTGTACGACTTCATCTCGGGAAGGACCAGCGCATCGTCGGCTGAATAATTGTAAAACAGTATAAAATCAAATTCATCATTGCAAAGCGGAGTAAACATATTCTCATCATTTCCCCACCCTCCATACAACACTACAAGACGGTCATTCTTGTCTCTTCTTCTGATATATGTCTTCATTGTTTGCCCAAAGATTACAGGACTAATGATTAAAACCCGTATTCCTTAACGGGATACCAAAGATACTTTTTTTTTCGGTTGTTTCTGCTGCCGGATGAAGTTTCAGGAACTGACAGCCTTGAAAAATAATAAGAGGAGGAGGGTTGTAAGGAAAATCAGGGAGCGGGCTTTACTCGTGAAAAGTCCCGTGTCTACTGTCTGATAAAAGGACGGAACCATGGTAAGCTGGCGCTATTCCTTCGGTTCCAGATGTGAAAGTCAATGTCTGCAATACAATCCTGATGATTTTCACTTCCAACCCTTTCTTCCTCCTCTTATACCAATAGCATGAGCTTCGTAACAAATATATAAAATATTAATTCAAAAACCAAACAAATAATCTATTAATTTAAATATGAAGTTTTAATGATGCTTACGATTAAATTATTGCGTAAATTTGATATAATCAGCAAGTTCAGAAAAACTCCAGAGTATTGTCAGTACGATGCTGTGCACTTTAAGTCCGGGATTTTTTCAGAAAGAACGAATTAAACGGCATTTCAGCAGCAAATCATATTAAATATAACTCCATATGTCAATGAACATGCTCGAAAAAATACTTTCCCGTCATTCAGACGGTAAAGTTAAAAAGCCCGGGGAAACAGCTGATATCAGAATTGACATTCGTGCAGCACGTGACTTCGGAGGGGCAGGGGTGATCAGGAATCTCAACAGTAATTCGCTGGAAATCCATGACCCCGAAAGCACTTTCTTCACTTTCGACTGCAACCCCTCGGGATCGGATCAGAAATATGCTGCAAACCAGCACCTCTGCAGGTTGTTTGCCCGTGAGAACAGGATAAGGGTATTTGATATTGATGCCGGTATCGGGACTCACATACTGATGGATGAAGGTATTGTCCTTCCTGGGTCCACTGCAGTATCGACCGATTCACATGCCAATATCTTTGGCGCCATAGGGGCCTTCGGGCAGGGTATGGGCGATATGGACATTGCAGCAGCATGGGCATCCGGAAAGGTATGGTTCAAGGTACCGCCCTCTGTCAAAGTGATCCTCAATGGTTACCTGGCTGATAACATAAGTGCCAAAGACATAGCCCTTAATCTCCTTGCCATCTTTGGCACCACAACTCTTTCAGGAATGTCTGCCGAAATTTATGGAGAAGCATCCCAGGCTCTCACTATCGACCAGCGGATAACCATTTCATCTATGGCGACCGAGATGGGAGCCATTACAATACTTTTCCCTCCAGGTGATGACACCATAAGCTTCTGCCGCAGCAGGGCCCTGAACGATTTCGAACCTGTATATGCCGACAGTAATGCCGAATATTCAGCAGTTCATGAGCTGGATGTCTCCCGCTTCGTCCCCCTTGTTTCCCGTCCCGGAGAACCCCATAACACAGTTCCTTTGAAAGATTCCGGTTTTGTCAAAATCGACTCGGCTTTTATAGGCAGCTGTACCAATGGCCGGTTGGAGGATATGGAACGGAGTGCATCAATCCTGAGAAACAGACATATTGCCCCGGGGGTTGTGCTGAAGATCGTTCCATCCACCGACCTTATCTGGAATGAATGCCTCCGGAAAGGACTGATCAGTGTCTTCAAGGATGCCGGGGCCCTGGTATCAAATGCCGGCTGTGCCGGTTGTGCGGCCGGACAGGTAGGACAGAATGGTCCGGGTGAAATTACTGTTTCAACAGGTAACCGGAACTTTACAGGTAAACAGGGGAAGGGCGATGTATGGCTTGCATCTCCTGAAGTTGTTGCAGCTTCTGCCATAGCCGGATATATAACTGGTCCCGATAAGATACCACCTGTTCCTTCAGTATTTACTGTTTCGGCAAAAAGCAGCAGCAATAAGTCATCTTCGGCTTCAGCCGGTGAAGTGACACAACGCCCCTTGTTCGCTGAGGGTAGGGTGTGGGTCCTTGCAGCTGATAATATTGATACAGATATGATTTACCATAACAGCTATCTCACTGTAACCGATTTTAATGAAATGGGAAAGTACGCACTTGGCAATATGGCTGGATATGAGCGCTTTGCATCAGAAGCATCTGCCGGGGATATACTCATTGCCGGAAGGAACTTCGGATGCGGAAGCTCAAGGCAGCAGGCGGTTGACTGTTTTATCTCACTCGGCATTGCTACAGTAGTAGCCCGGTCGTTCGGAGCCATCTGGGAGAGAAACGCAATCAATGCCGGACTGCCTGCCATTGTCTGTGAAGATTATGACACACTCTCACCCGCTGACGGGGATATTGTACGGGTGGACTTTGTGACGGGTGAAATAAGGAATATAAGCAAAAACAAAGCTGTAAAAGCACAACCCTTCTCTGATATCCAGATGAAGATCTTCATGAGAGGGGGACTTCTCCGAAATAATCTATAAAACACTTAAGCATGAAAGCTTTTACTTTTGCTGAAAAAATTCTTGGGGCACCAGCCGGGTCAATAGTGTTCAAAAAACCTGATATTCTGCTTACCCACGACAATACTTCAAGCATAAATCAGACATTCAAAAAAATGGGAGGGCAAAGGATACTATATCCTGAGCAGATGCTCGTTGTACTCGATCATAATGCTCCTCCGGCCGATTCAGTGCTGGCAACCCGATATCAGGAAATCAGGAACCTTGTAAAGGAGTACGGCATAAAGATGTTCTACGATGCAGGAATGGGAATATGCCATCAGCTAATGTCGTATCATGCCCGGCCGGGAATGATAATAACAGGCAGCGACAGTCATACCTCAACCGCAGGGGCTTTTAATGCCTTTGCAGCCGGTATTGACCGGACCGAATCGGCAGCTATCTGGAAGACCGGCGAGACCTGGTTCAGAGTTCCCGAATCAATGAAGATATCCCTTAAAGGAAAACTAAAAAAGGGAGTAGAGGCCAAAGATCTGGCTTTGTGGATAACAGGAATGCTGGGTGCGGATGGGGCAAATTATTTGTCGGTTGAGTTTCATGGAGAAGGCTTGCAGAACCTGGCAATATCAGACAGAATGGTGCTGTCGAATATGGCTTCCGAAATGGGAGCAAAAAACGCGGTTTTTCCTGCCGACGATGTGCTCGAAAAGTATTCCGGCACCTTAGAAGGGGCCCTGTGGGCAGATGAACAAGCTCATTATATTAAATCTTTTGAAATAGACATGGGAAATGTGTTCCCCGTACTTGCTGCTCCGCATAACGTTGATAACATAGTCTCAGTGGCCGAAGCTGCAGGCACCACTGTACATGAAGGTCTGATCGGGACCTGTACCAACGGAAGGATAGAAGATCTGAGGACGGCTGCTTCAATACTCAAGGGGAAAAAGATAAGCGAAGGTTTTCAGCTTAATGTTGTGCCTGCTTCACGCGATATATTCCTTAAAGCCATAGAAGAAGGCTTAATAAGCACGCTAATAAGGGCCGGGGCAAACATACTCTCACCTTCCTGCGGACCCTGCCTGGGCACGGGACAGGGGATTCCGGCCGACGGTCACACCGTAATATCCACGGCAAACAGGAATTTCCCGGGAAGGATGGGAAACAGGAATGCTTCAATATTCCTTGCATCACCTGCAACAGTGGCCTGTTCGGCACTCACAGGGAAGATAAGTGACCCGCGCAAAAAGCCGGGTAATGAGAAATATCCATTCAGTGTAAAAAAACCGGCCTCATCCATGCCCGAAAAAGGAGAACTGAGAAAAAAGGGGAGGGTATGGGATTATTCAGTCTTCGATAACCTTAATACAGACCTTATGTTTCCCGGAAGGCATACATATTCTGTACAGAGCTCGGATCCGGCATCTATTCTTCCCTTTCTGTTTGAAGATTTTGACCCTCTTTTTCACACTATGGTGGAACCCGGAGATATTTTAATCGCAGGTGAGAACTTCGGTTGCGGAAGCTCGAGGGAACATCCGGCAGCAGGACTTGCCTACGCAGGTGTTAAGGCAATTATAGTCAAATCGGTAAACAGGATTTTCTTCCGTTCATCGATAAACCAGGGATTACTTCTTATTGTATGCAGGGAGGCAGTTGAAGCCTACAAACCAGGTGATGTGGTGGAAGTTGATACTGACAGGGGGATCATAATCAGCGGAGGCGCAAGTTTTAGCTTCGAAGCACCGGCCGGCAAGCTGGGCAGGATAATTGAAATGAAGGGTCTTGTAAATTTCATGAAAACACTCTGAAGAATCGAAAAAAAATGTATTTTTGCACGCTGAAAACGGTTCCGTAGCTCAGTTGGATAGAGCAACAGCCTTCTAAGCTGTGGGTCGAGCGTTCGAGTCGCTCCGGAATCACTTAAAAAGGTTGCCCTTACGGCAACCTTTTTAAATTCCATAGTCTGATAACTTATCTTCCAAAGGTTACGCTTCGGCAACACACTTTCTGGTTTGAATACCCAATACCCTGACCTTGAGATATTTACTATCATCCCGGTACATTCTCCCAGAGAGGCTCATGCCTAATGCCTCACGCCTCTTTAAGTATCTCCTGTATATCATCCTGGCACTGGCCGCAAACAGTCCCTGCATCGGTTGCCTCACCAACCTCCTCAACAGTCTTTAGACCTTTTTCCTTAATAGCTTTAACAATGGTGCTTTTATAAACCTCCATACAATTGCATATCAACTTATCTTCTTCCATTTTATCCTGATTTTATTAAACTTAAATTTGCTGATCAATCCCCAAATATATCTTTTTGTCATCAGATTCATAGAAGTTGTCAGGGAATTCCTCATTTAAGCTTTCTGATCATGGTTACCGATCCGTCTGTTTCAGAGATGTCTTCAAAACCCCATCTTCTGTAAAGCCTGTATGCATAGTTTATTTTGTCCACACTCAGTGAAACCTGACTGTAGCCTTCTTCAGTCAGCAGGTTTATCATAGCCTCAAGCAGTAAGGTTCCTATACCCCGGTTCCTGAATTGTTCATAAACGGCCATGCTTAGTTCAGGCGTCAGCTCATCAACAAAGCCATAGCCCCTGCCTGCTTCAGAAAAAAGCCTTGTCCAAACGGCTCCTGCGATTCCGCTTCCGGTCTCAGCAACCAGACACAGATCTCCGGGTCTGTTGAAATCCCTGAAATAGACTGAAAGCTCAGGAAAATATACTATTTCATAAGGGGGCCTTTCATCCCCCGGTGGAACAAAGACTGCATTATATAACATCTCCTCAAGAATCCCGGTCTCGGTATCTTTTAGTTTTCTTATTATGAATTTCATGGATTTTAAAAGCTTTTTTAAGCTTCTTAATTGATTATTTCATTGGTTTTCTGTAGCCCAGTCCGCTAAAGCATGCAATAAGGGTATCGTCTTCGTCGAATATATCAACCTTGTAACCGCCAATGCGGTTCTGAACACTTATCTCACTGGCTACTGCCCTGATCTTTTTCCCCGACGGCGATTTGAAATATGTGATGTTGATGTTTATGCCAAGGGTTGGTATTCCGTCTGAATTTGAGGCAGCTGCAAAAGCATAGTCGGCAAGGGTGAATATAGCTCCCCCTTGTACCCTGTCTACTCCGTTAAGATGATTATCTGTAATTTCCATCTCAGTAACAGCATAACCGGGCCTTACATCCAGCAGCCTGACTCCGACAAGCCTTGCGAATCTGTCATTACTTACCCTTCTAATAAGATCTTCGTCCATGTGTAAAAAGTTAATAACTTTGATTTACAAATTTTTCTGACAGTTTCCAAAAAATGTCTCCATCACGGTAAACAAAGAGATATTTTCCGTCCGGGCTAAGATCAATATCAATATTATCTCCTTCATCGTTAAAGGCATTACCCATATTAACAGGTTCATCCCATCCTCCAGAGCTGTTTGCGAATGAGATATACTGATCATAGTTTCCCTGTCCTCCCGGACGGTTTGATGTAAAAATAACAAACCTGCCGTCAGTATCAATAAAGGGATCGACATCGCTGTATTCAGAATTTAGGTGCTCCTCAGCCTTAACAGGCCATGGGTACTTCCCTTCAGACAATTCAGAATAATATATATCACCCGAACTTCTGGCTTTGCTCCATCTGCAGAAATAAAGGCGGTTACCGGCCGTCACTGAAGGATGGAACTCCCAGATTGTGTCACCTCCCAGGTCAAAGAGTTGTTCGGGATCCGACCAGCCGTCTCCCTCCCTTCCAACCCTGCAGATGCTGTATGAGCTACTGTCTGATTTTCCAAGACTGGAGGAAAAATAGACATGGAGTCCATCGGGTGAGAAAGCAGGTTCTGAGGCCAGGTATCTCCTGGAGAAGTCAGCTGTATCGGGGCCCTGCCAGGCTGTCCCGTCCCATTTCAGTGTAAAAATCCTTGTGTCGGGCCATATACCCCTTGCAAAGAAGATCTCGTCACCCTCCGGAGAAATGGTTATTGCAGCATCATGTGTGCCGGTGCAGGATATGACTCCCGGCATGAAAATCTCAAGGCTGTCACCTGGTTCAGAAAGTCCGGGTAAAACAAAGTCATTAATCATTTTTGCTTCCCTGCGGTTATTTATTCCGGAACAGGAAACCATAAACAAGCAAGCCATAATGGCAAAAACTCTTGTAGTCATTTTTCCTGAATATTACTAACTAATTATAGATGAATAGTTTGACATGTATTGCATCAGTCAGCCTTTTGTCTGTTTGATTAAATAAAGGTAAACAATCTCAGTTTATAATCCATTTTCAGGGAGCCTGTTTTCCTGAAGGAAGTCTTCTGAAGGGGACAAACCTCACAAATGAGATACGGCTTTGAACTATAACACCATTTGTTTTTTCGACAAGGATGAGTTCCTGAACGGCTGCCGGCGGACCTACCGGAATAACCATCCTTCCGTTATCTGAAAGCTGGTCGATAAGGGGACGCGGGATTTCGCGCGGTGCTGCTGTAACAACGATTATATCAAAGGGAGCATATTGGGACCATCCCTGGTATCCGTCGCCGTATTTTGAAATTATATTTGTGTAGCCAGTTTCCCTGAATAGTGCTGCCGACTGTTTAGCCAGTTCAGGCACTATCTCAATAGTATAAACCGTATCTCCTATTTCAGCAAGTATAGCTGCCTGATAACCCGATCCTGTACCTATCTCAAGAATTCTCTTCCCTTTCCCTGCTTTTACAGCTTCGGTCATCAGGGCAACAATATAGGGCTGGGAGATAGTCTGGCCATAGCCTATGGGAAGCGGACTGTCTTCATAAGCATCTGACATGTATTCAGCGGGTACGAACAGATGCCTGGGAACCTTCCTCATTGCCGCGATTACAGCCTTGTCACTTATGCCGCGGGCAAGGATCTGCTCTTTCACCATCTTCTCCCTGGCTTTATCATGCGAGGTCGTCTGGTAATCAGAAAAGCCTTCCATTACTGACAATAAAAACAGAATTATTAAAGCCACTGCCTGTTATGCTGATTATAACTGTCAATATACCCCGGATTTTTTAAAAAGTCAACCTTTTTTTATATGAAGTTACAGAAAAGATTTCTGATGTGATAAAACTACCTGTAGCCTACAAAAGAAAGGAAGCCGTCGCCAATAAAACTGACCAGAGGCCAAATGGGAAGAAGGTTTACACTGGTAAGCATTGTTATCAGTATCATTCCCAGGAATATCCATGAGCCGTACCTGTAAAGTCCGTTATAAAGGGCAGGTTTATTTTTGAAATAGTGAAGAAGCAGATGAGATCCGTCAAGGGGAGGGAGTGGAATAAGATTAAAGATGAACAGGCCCCAGTTGATATAGATACCGTACAGGAGCGCCTCGCCAAGGAACTGGCCTCCGGTGCCGCTGAATGTGGTGACAAAATTTCTGAGAAGAGAGAAGATCACTGAAAGGATCATGGCCAGAAGGGCATTTGACAGTGGACCTGCAACAGCTATCTTCATCACGTCCTTTTCAGGATTCTTAAGATTACCTTCGTTAAACTGTACCGGCTTGGCCCATCCAAAGCCTGCCACAAGAAGCATGATGAATCCAAGCAGATCAATATGTTTAAGAGGATTAAGTGAAACACGCCCCTGGTCTCTGGATGTTGAATCACCACATTTATGTGCTACAAGTGCATGACTGAACTCATGGACTGTAAGGCCAATGATTATTCCCGGAAGAAATTTAAGGATTCTTGCCAATGCCAGCTGTTCCATTTTTATATTGCTGCTTTACAGTAATTTAAGTGATTACTTCCTGAGGACAACGGGTCAGTCCTTAACATTCATGGACTTTCAGGCAGGGCGCAAGGTAGATAAAAAAGAGTGATGATAAGTCTTTTTTTGTAAAGGTTATTTCCAAAAAAACTCTTAGGTTTACGGAAACAGTGGAAAAATGAAAAGACTAGCCGTTTTAACAGTTTTTTTGGGACTGATGTTCATTCGGAATATATCAGCCCAGGCCCCTTCGGATACTGTTGTTTATCTTCTGACATGCGGGCCTGGAACAGCCACTTATTCGATCTACGGACACAGCGCTCTGAGAATTGTCATTAACGGAGGAGAAAGCGACCAGGTATGTAACTGGGGTGTGTTTGACTTCAGTACAAAACATTTCGCGTGGAAGTTTGCAAAGGGGAAACTCGACTATATGCTGGGCATTTCTTCCTTCAACAGATTCATGGAGGAGTATTCATCTGAAGGGCGCTGGGTCCAGTCGCAAAGGGTCAACCTTTCAGGACCACAGAAAGCTGTTCTTATAGAACTGATTAACGAAAACCTTAAGCCTGAAAACAGAAAATACAGGTACGATTTCTTTTATGATAACTGTGCAACACGTATCAGGGACCTTCTTGAAAAGGCAGGTGGTGAGAAGCTTATTTATCCGCCCCTGCCTGCGGAAAAACGGGTTCCTTCATTCAGGCAGAAGATAGGGGAATACCAGCTCCGGTTTCCATGGCTCGATTTCGGTATTGACCTGCTTATCGGGACTCCGGGAGATAAAAAGGCAGGTTTCCGCGACAGGATGTTTCTTCCCCTAGACCTCCGGAATGGTTTGAATGAGTTGCTTCTTATAAGCGGTAACAAAAGGATACCTCTACTCAGTAATCCTGAAACCATACTCGAAGCCACTGTGCCGCAACCCGATCCATCACCGCTTTCTTCACCGCTGGTTGTATTTTCACTTGTTCTTATAATTGTAATAATCCTTTCATCAGTCATAAGGGAACGGATACCAAACAACATCATGGACCGGATTATCTTCTTCATCTATTCCCTTCTTGCTGTCATTCTGATCTTTACAGGTTTCTTCTCGGAGCATAAGCAGCTGCATATGAACATTAACATCATTTGGCTTAGTCCCTTCGTTATCATTTGTTTGTTTTCGCTCTTCATGGAAAAGCCCCCTGTTATCTGGTTCAGGTTAGTCTTCTTCCTCTCTCTTGTCTTCCTCATTATTTCATTCTTTGTACCTCGTGCCACCAATAACGCCTTTGTTCCCTTAGTCATACTTCTTATGGTAAGAAGTTCGGTCAGGGCGGGATTCTCGTGGAATCCCCTGTCAATGTCTCATTTAACATAACTTTAACACTTATTAAAACCATTTTTGGGATTTAGTAATTTCTTTTGCGTATTGTTTTACCGGGCTGGATCTATTGATGCAGCCGGCCTTGCATATATAACTTATTTAACTTTCAGGACATGGAGCAGACTGCAGATATCAGGACCCTTAATGAAAAAATTGAAAAGGAAAGTGCCTTTGTTGATATAATAAGGATGGAGATGAACAAGGTGATTGTAGGTCAGAAGCATCTGACAGATTCACTGCTTATCGGACTTCTGGCTAATGGTCATATCCTTCTTGAAGGAGTGCCCGGCCTGGCCAAGACCCTTGCCATAAAATCTCTTGCCTCGGTTATTGATGCCAGGTTCAGCAGGATTCAGTTCACTCCCGACCTTTTACCGGCCGACCTGATAGGTACTCTTATCTACAGCCAGAAAAAAGAGGAGTTCATAGTAAAGAAAGGGCCGGTATTTGCCAACTTCATTCTTGCAGATGAGATCAACCGTTCCCCGGCCAAGGTACAGAGCGCCCTTCTTGAGGCTATGCAGGAAAGACAGGTGACTATAGGGGAGTCGACCTATAAACTTGACGAACCATTTCTTGTGCTTGCCACCCAGAACCCTATCGAACAGGAGGGAACCTATCCTTTGCCTGAAGCCCAGATAGACAGGTTTATGATGAAGGTAGTTATAGGTTATCCTTCCTTCGAAGAAGAAAAACTCATAGTAAGGGAAAACCTCGCAAGGGAATTCCCTACAGTCAGTATGGTTATCAGGACCGACGATATAATAAGGGCCAGGAATGTGGTAAGGGAAGTCTATATGGATGAGAAAATTGAGAACTATATTCTCAGCATAGTGTTTGCCACCCGGAATCCTGCAGGATCGGGACTTTCTGCCTTCGACGGGATGATTTCATACGGGGCCTCCCCAAGGGCATCAATAAACCTTGCCCTTGCCGCCAAGGCCTTTGCCTTTATCCGCAGACGGGGTTATGTGATCCCCGAAGATGTGAGATCGGTTTGTGCCGACGTACTGAGGCACAGGATAGGACTTACCTACGAGGCTGAAGCCGAAAATGTGACCCAGGATAAGATTATTACTGAAATCCTGAATATTGTTGAAGTTCCATAGCAATGAAAAATTCAAAATGTTAATGTTCTTTATATAAGTGATTTAAGTAATTATAAGTATAATATTACTTTAGGTGTGTGACGGAAAGCCGGATACTTCAGGTCCGGGGTTGTTAATTAAGGTAGAAAACTTATTTAAGTGGAAGCTGCTGAGTTATTAAAAAGGGTCAGAAGAATAGAGATAAAGACAAAGGGACTGACAAGGCATATCTTCGCCGGAGAATACCACAGTGCCTTTAAGGGGAGGGGTATAGCTTTCAGCGAGGTAAGGGAGTATCAGTACGGCGACGACATAAGAAGCATTGACTGGAATGTGACAGCCAGGTTCAACCATCCCTATATAAAAGTCTTTGAAGAGGAAAGGGAACTGACAGTCATGTTGCTGATTGATGTAAGCGGGTCAGGCGAATTTGGCACCGTTGGAAGCTTTAAAAGGGAATTGATGACCGAGGTTGCCGCACTTCTTTCATTTTCTGCTATATACAATAACGACAAAATAGGTGTTGTCTTTTTCTCCGACAGGGTTGAAAAGTTTATTTCACCCCAGAAAGGAAGAAAGCATATCCTCAGGATAATAAGGGAGCTTCTCAGCTTTACTCCCTCGAGCAGAAAGACTAACCTGAATGAGCCCCTGCGCTTCCTTACCAATGCCATCCGTAAAAGATGTACGGCCTTCCTTATGTCCGATTTCATTGCACCGGGCTTTGAAGAATCCCTTAAAATAGCTTCAGGGAAACACGACATTGTTGCCCTTAAATTTACCGACCGGCACGAGAAATCGATCCCTGATATAGGACTTGTAAGAATTGCTGATCCCGAAACAGGGGAGGAAAGATGGATTGATACATCTTCATCAGTCATAAGACGAAGATACGAAGACTCGTGGATACTTCACAGGTCAGAAATTGCAGGTGTCTTCAGAAGATCGGGCATTGACAATGCAGAACTTGTTACAGGAGAGGATTATGTAAAACCCCTTCTAAGGTTGTTTGAAAAGAGGTGACGAAGTCAAAACTACATATCGCAGCAACAGTTTTAATATCAGTCCTGTTCACCAGTATGACTGCCCAGGAGATATCTGTTACAGCCGCCTTTGACACTACTTATATATTTATAGGCGATCAGACCGGATTCACATTTACAGTCGACCAGCCCGGAGACATAACCCTCAATCTTCCTGAATTCAGGGACACTCTTATAAAAAACATTGAAGTACTTGCCGGCCCAGTTACCGATACAACCATCAGAGATGACGGAAACATAAGAATCACAGAGAGATACCTTATTACATCCTTTGATTCAGGGTCCTACGTTATTGATCCTGTATTTGCAGAGCTTTCGGGGGAAGATGGCTTAAGGAGGTTCTATTCTGACTATTCCTACCTTAGGGTCATGAGAGTAAACCTCACTCCGCCTGATACAACCACCGGCATATTTGATATAGTGGCACCCTACAAGGCCCCCGTCACTGCGGCAGAAGTGCTGCCATGGGTACTCATTGCGGCAGTAGCAGCCGTGATACTCTGGTTTATATTCAAAATCGTAAAGAGACTCAGGAAAAAAGAGACTGCTCAGGCTGAGCCTGTAATAAAAGATCCTCCTCATATTATTGCTTTCAGGGAACTTGAAAAGCTGCGTTATGGGCAGCTCTGGCAGAAGGGGGAGATAAAGCCTTATTACTCAAGGCTTACTGAGATTCTGAGACAGTATATAGAAGACCGGTATGGGGTATTTTCGCTGGAGCTTACTACTGATGAGACACTGCGTGCCCTGCTCAGAACCGGTTTTAAGAAGGATGCAGTTTATGATCTTCTCAGATCGGTTCTTACAGATGCCGACCTGGTTAAGTTTGCCAAACATAAGCCTTCGCCGGCCGAGCACGATATATGTTTTAATAATGCCTGGCAGTTTGTTTCAGATACTGTAGAAAAGGCTGTGAATGAGGCAGCTTCCGGTAAGATGGAGGATGAAAAAAGGATGGAGGCTACAAGATGAACGGGATTACTTTTGAACAACCGGCTTATCTGTACCTGCTGATTCTGGTACCAGCAATGGTAGCCTGGTATATAATTAAGCAGCACAAAACAAATGCAGCTCTGACTATTCCGGGCACTGATCGTTTCGGTGAAAAAGCAGTCACTTTCAGAAACTATCTGCGTCATATCCTCTTTAGCTTCAGGGCCCTGGCCTTAACCCTTCTTGTTTTTGTGTCTGCAAGGCCCCAGTCGACTGATACATTTCAGAATGTTTCAACTGAAGGAATCGACATCATGCTTGCTCTCGACATATCGGGAAGCATGCTGGCACGCGATTTTAAACCCGACAGGCTTGAAGCCTCAAAAACTGTCGCCACAGAATTCATCTCGGGAAGGCCCTTCGACCGAATCGGACTTGTTGTTTTCAGCGGCGAAAGCTTTACCCAGTGTCCGCTGACAACCGACCATGCAGTGCTAATCAACCTTCTGAGAGAAATAAAAAGCGGTATGATCGAAGATGGCACAGCCATAGGCATGGGGCTGGCAACAGCCGTTAACAGGATCAAGGACTCCGAAGCCGTGAGCAAGGTGATTATCCTTCTTACAGACGGGGTAAACAACCGGGGCAACATTGCCCCTGCAACTGCAGCCGGGATAGCCGGAACTTTTGGAATAAGGGTTTATACTATTGGTGTGGGAACTATGGGAGTGGCACCCTATCCGGTTCAGACTCCCTACGGAATTCAGTACCAGAATATGGAGGTTGAGATCGATGAAGCCATCCTTAAAGAGATTGCAGAGGAAACCGGAGGGAGGTATTTCAGGGCTACTGATAATGACAAACTTGTGGAAGTGTATTCGGAGATAGATAAACTTGAAAAGTCAAAAATTGACGTCAGGGATTTTGCAAGGAAAGAAGAGAAATATCTCATACCAGCCATTGCAGCCTTTGTTCTGCTGGCTCTCGAGATGATTCTGAGATATACTGTGTTACGAAACCTGACTTAAGAGATCAGATATGCAGCTGTTCAGATTCGCCAATCCGGAATTCCTTTACCTGCTATTACTTATACCAGTGATAGCAGCCTTGTTTATCATAAATAACATAAGAAGGAAGAAGGCTCTCAGGAAATTCGGGGATAGCGCACTTGTTAAAAGACTTGTTCCATGGGTGTCAGGCAGCCGGCCTGTGGTTAAGGTCATTCTCCAGCTTCTGGCACTTGCAGCCCTCATCATCGCCCTTGCCCGGCCCCAGTACGGATCCAGACTGCAGGAAATAAAGAAACAGGGAGTTGAAGTTGTAATAGCCCTCGATGTAAGCAATTCAATGTTGTCTGAAGACATCCGGCCCGACAGGCTTACAAGGGCAAAGCAGGCCATTGAAAGACTGGTCGACAGACTCGAGGATGACAAAATAGGACTTATTGTTTTTGCAGGAGATGCTTACACCCAGATCCCTGTCACCACTGACTATGTTTCAGCCAAAATGTTCCTCTCTACCATAGGGCCTGAGATGGTCCCCAGGCAGGGAACAGCAATAGGAGCAGCAATAAACCTGGGGATTGGTTCTTTTACTCCCGGCGAGGGAAGAAGCAGGGCACTTATAATAATCACCGACGGTGAAAACCATGAAGACGACCCGGTTTCTGCAGCCGGAAGTGCTGCCGGATCCGGAATAGTAATCCATACAATAGGTATAGGATCCTCTGAAGGGGTACCGGTTCCGGTCATGAACAACGGGAAAAGGGACTACCTTAAGGACAATGAGGGCAATACGGTTATAAGCCGTCTCGACGAGAAAGTGCTTCAGAACATTGCTGCAGCAACCGGAGGCAGCTATGTCAGGGCAAGTAATACAAGCATTGGTCTCGAGGAGATCTTCGCAGGCATCAAAAGGATGGATAAGGACGAGCTTGAAAGTACCATGTATACTGAGTACAATGATCAGTTCAGGATTTTTATCGTGCTTTCACTAGTCCTTCTTATTGCCGACTTCATGGTTATGGACAGGAAGAACAGGAAACTTGCTGATATAAGATTGTTCAGGTTTAAAATTTAAGTCACACAATGACCAGAAATGAAATAACATCGGGGATGCACGGTTATAACATGAAGAGATTTTTTACATCTGCCGTGATACTCTTTGTCCTCTACGGTTCATTATCAGCCCAGGCCGACAGGAAATTCATAAGGCAGGGCAACAGAAATTACGGGAAAGGCAAGTATTCCGAATCGGAGATTCTGTACAGAAGAGCAGCTGATAAGAACAAGACCTCTGCTGACGCTGTTTTCAACACGGGTGATGCCCTATACAAACAAAAGAAATATGGTGAAGCAGGAGAGAAGTTTACTGAGAATATTTCACTTAATGAAGATGCCGTAAAGAAATCTTCAGCCTGGTACAACCTTGGTAATTCTTTGCTTCTCGAAAATAAGATAGAGGAGAGTATTGGAGCTTATAAAAATGCCCTTCGGCTTAACCCGGGATCCATGGAGGCAAAACATAATCTGGCCCATGCCCAGGATCTTCTCAGAGAACAACAGGAACAGCAGGATAAGCAGGACGGACAGCAGAACAATGAAGGAGATAACAAGGATCAGCAACAACAGCAACAACAACAGGATAATCAGGATAATCAGGAGGATAATGAACAGGATAAGAAGGAGGGGGAACAACAGCAACAACCCCGGCCACAGGAGATCTCTCCCGAGGATGCCCGCCGTCTGCTCGATGCCATAGCAAATGATGAAAAGAAAGTTCAGGAAAAGGTACAACAGGAGAAGGCAGCCCGCGAAAGAGTGAGGACCGAAAAGAACTGGTAACTAAAATGAGATGACAATTAGCAGATTTATATTGTTGATTCTTTGCTTACTGATGCCCTTTACTGCATCAGGTCAGGATATTGTTGTAAAGGCAGAATATCCCGAAGTAGTAAGGACAGGCCAGCAGTTTACAATTACATGGATTATAAATTCGGGAGGCGGCGATTTCTCTCCTCCCTCATTCGGGGAGTTCTACAAACTGGTTGGTCCCCAGACCTCATACAGCTCAAGCACACAGATAATTAACGGGAAGGTCACCAGGGAAACTTCATACACCTATACCTATTACCTTCAGGCAATGAAGGAGGGGCGCTTTACTCTGGGACCAGCAAGCTTCACAATAAAAAACAGAACATACAGGTCCGATTCGATAAGGATAGAAGTGTTGCCCGGAAGCCAGGTCCCCGCAGGTTCATCAAACCAGGCTGCACGGTCTGAAGAAAGTACAGTAAGCGAGGATATCTCCGGAGAAGATGTGTTCGTAAACGTTCTTGTCAACCGGAATGAAGTATACCAGGGAGAACCTTTTACAGCCACGGTTAAGCTTTATACAAAAGTTGAGATTTCGGGAATCAATGAGATAAAATACCCTTCTTTCAGGGACTTCCTCAGGGTTGACCTTGACACGCCTCCGCTTACTTCACTGCAAAGGGAGAGTATTGATGGTGAGATTTTCGGAACAGGAGTGCTTCAGCAGTTCCTGCTTTATCCCCAGGTGTCGGGCGACATTGTTATAGATCCCGTTCAGATAACTACCCTGATCCGCCAGAGAAGTGGCCAGGCCGATCCTTTCTTCGGTGATTTCTTTGCCACATATACAAACGTTCCAAGGGCAGTAGCAAGCAAGCCGGTGAGAATCAAGGTAAAACCCCTCCCTGGCGACAGGCCTGCTGATTTCTCGGGTGTGGTCGGAAATCTGGCCATCTCCGCCTCCCTCGAAGGGGATACTGTCACTGTAAATGATGCCCTTAACTTTAAAATAACTATTTCAGGATCAGGCAACCTTAAACTTGCAGGAACCCCGGTTCCTTCCCTTCCCCCCGATATAGAGGTGTATGATCCGAAAATTACAGATGATCTCAGAAGCGGAGCAAGCGGTACGTCCGGACAAAGAACCTTTGAATACCTGCTTATACCAAGGCATCACGGAGACTTTACAATACCTCCCGTTACCTATTCATTTTTTAATGTTTCTTCAGGACGGTATGAGAAAATAGCAACCCCGGAACTGGATTTTCATGTTCTCAGGGGAAATGACACTCAGGGAGGTATTGCAGTATTCGGGGGAATCACAAAGGAAGATGTAAGATATCTCGGACAGGATATCCGCTTTATACGTACAGGAGATGGCAGACTGAAGAAAAGCCGGGGTCTTATTGTATCTGTAACTTCATTCTTCTTCTACTATGCTGCTGCCCTTCTTGTCTTCCTTATTGTTCTGCTGGTAAGGAAAGAGCACATAAGGAGAAATGCTGACCTCTCACTGGTAAGGAACAGAAAAGCAGCAGGGATAGCTGCCAAAAGACTGAGGGAGGCCTCTCAGTGCCTTAAAAACAAACAGGCCGACCGTTTCCATGAGGAGATTCTGAAGGCCCTGTGGGGTTACCTGAGCGATAAACTGGGCATACCATTATCGGCACTTGGCAGGGAGACAGCCATGAATACACTCAGGGAGAGAGGTGTAAATGAAGAGATGCTGGGCAATCTGGTCAGGCTTCTTGATACCTGCGAATTTGCCAGGTTTGCTCCTTCATCGTCAGACGAGGCAGCAACAGGCGTTTACGAAGATGCCGCTTCCTTTATCAGTTATGTCGAAAACCTAAAAGTGAAAAAATGGAAAAACTGATAAGACTCCTGTTATTATGTGCTTTTCTGTTAAGTTCTGCAGGCAAGCTGGCCGGACAGGCGTCGAATGAAGAAAGATTCAGCGAAGGAGTTGCCCTCTATACTTCATCCTCGTACCATGAAGCGCTTGATGTATGGACCGGCATCTATAATACCGGATACAGGTCGGCTGATCTTGCCTTTAATATAGGCAACGCTTACTTTAAACTAAACAACATCCCGGGTGCCATACTGTTTTATGAAAGAGCGCTGCTTCTCAGGCCGGGCGACGAAGATGCAAGGTATAACCTTGCTATTGCCAGGTCGATGGCAAAGGATAAATTCGAAGAGATCCCTGAACTCTTTTTAGTCAGAGCCTATGATTTCCTCTCTCTTGTTATGCCTTCAAATACATGGGCCATACTGAGCCTGACCACCTTCATACTTTGTCTGATACTCCTGTCAGTATATATTTACAGTTCAAGTTACAGGATTAAGGTTACCGGATTCTGGCTGGCCCTGTTCTGCCTTGTTTTCTCACTGTCATCGCTGGCTTTCTCTGTAAGGAACAAATCGCTGGTCCACGACAGTAGCAAGGCAATAATATTTTCTCCCCAGGTAAGCGGGAAAAGCTCGCCCGACAACAGCGGTACCGATCTTTTCGTCATACACGAGGGTACAAAAGTGACTGTCACAGGCGAACTGGGCGACTGGTATGAGATACGCCTTTCGGACGGCAACAAGGGATGGGTGCCTTCAAGCTCACTCGATATAATCTGAACGGCTGATAATAGAACCATGAAAATAAAAAGAAAAGAAATAAACAGCTCAAGAATGCCTGTTTACAGGGATGCTGGTTTTGAACTATATGATGCTTCAACTGCTGCTGAAGCATTCCGTGATGAGTCAAAAAACGAAAGGGACCCCGGTTTTTATATCTACTCGAGATACAGGAATCCGACAGTGGTGGCAGCCGAAGATTCTATTATGGAGCTTGAGGAAGCTTCATGGGCCCTTCTTACCCAGTCGGGTATGGCAGCCGTTGATGTAGCCGTATCTGTTTTCCAGAATGGATTGTCTGGTCGTCCATGGCTGTTTTTCAACGAGATATATGGAGGAACCATCTCTTTTATTGATAATGTTCTTAAGAAAAGGAGAGGAGTAGATGTCAGAAATTTCTTTCCTGACAATGAGAAATTCAACCTTTCACATTTTGAGAAACTTATAGATGAGCTAAGACCTGAATTTGTCTACCTTGAGCTTATCTCCAATCCCATGCTTATTGTTACCGATGCTCAAAGAGTGATTGAGACGGCCCGTAAATATGGCTCAAGGGTTATTATAGACAACACCTTTGCCACTCCCTTGTTATGGAAGCCTCTTGAATACGGTGCCGACCTTGTCATTCACAGTGTTACCAAATACCTGTCGGGGCACGGAAATATAACAGGAGGGGTAATTTGCGGGAATGACCCGGAATTACTTAAGGCCGCCCTTGAATACAGAAAGTACACCGGTCATATGATGTCGCCCGATGACGCCTACAGGCTATCAACCCAGGTAAAGACCTTTGGGCTCAGGTTCAGACAGCAGTGTGAAAATGCTTCCAGGCTTGCACTACTCCTTGAGAAAAATGACCTGACAGAAAGAGTATGGTATCCGGGTCTTGCCTCCCATGTTACCCACAGCGAGGCTGTTTCTCTCTTTGGCGACAAGGGATTCGGCGGAATGATAACCTTCGGGTTAAATGGATCTGACAGACAGGAGAAACAGAGAAGGCGCGATGACTTCATAATGGGTGTGTCGGAAAGGATTAAGCTCATCCCCTCGCTGGGTGACCCGTCTACTATACTGCTTCCTGTCGAACCCGTTTGGGGAGAAAAATATCCCGAACCCGGGATGATAAGATTATCAGTTGGTTTTGAGGACTATGGGAAACTGGAGAGAACAGTACTTAAAGGACTTGATATCTCCTGATCACCACTCTACGGGTACAGCACCGTTTTCAGCCAGATATTGGTTACACCTGCTGAAATGCCTGTTACCGAAAAATCCCCGCGATGCTGAAAGTGGCGAGGGGTGTACCGATTCAAGCACCAGATGCCTCGTCCTGTCAATTGACCCGCCTTTTTTCTGTGCATAGGCTCCCCACAGGAAAAATACAAGCTTTTCCTTTTCAGAGTTAAGTAAGCGTATCACACTGTCAGTAAATTCTTCCCATCCTTTTCTCTGATGTGACCCTGCACTGTGTTCCCTTACTGTGAGGGTAGCATTGATTAAAAGAACACCCTGCCTGGCCCAGCGTTCAAGGTTACCTGTCGGTGGAGCTGGAATCCTGACATCAGATTCTATCTCCTTGAAAATATTTACAAGACTGGGAGGGAAGCTTACACCGTCCCGGACTGAGAAGCACAGTCCATGGGCCTGGCCCGGACCGTGATAGGGATCCTGTCCGATGATAACTACTTTTACACTATCATAGGGACAAAGATTAAAGGCATTGAAAATAAGTGATGCCGGAGGATAAACCTTTCCGGTCCTGTACTCCTGCCTGACAAATTCAGCCAGTTTCTCAAAGTATGGCTTTGCAAATTCATGTTCCAGCTTCTGCCTCCATCCTTCTTCTATCCTCACTTCCATTAATCCTGTGCTTTATCTCATTAAAAAGCTAAAGTTAAGAAAAGTCACCTCATATAAAAAAAGATGGGCTGCCTGTAAGGCAGCCCATACCACAATATCACCCTCACAACCTAAATCTAAAAGAAACCTCCTGCATTAAGTTAGTTCAGTAAAATTTCTCCCGGAGACTCTGCATGTCTTTCAAAACCATGAAAAACTGCATCATTTACCTGATTTCAAATTTATAAAATAATAGTTGATGCAGCCTAATGATTTTCATATTAATTCATCATATATTTATAAACATTAATCTGATTGCCGTGTTGAAAAAATGACACACATTGAACTACGGCCAGGCTGATTAAATAACGGAACCTGTAATACTTGTCGTCACAAAGCACAGGAAGCAAGTAATAAAGGCCAGGTTTTCATAACTTGTATCAGAATAAAATTTAGAAAATATGCCAGTTGAGATCGAAAGGAAATTTCTTGTTAAAGGTGAATTCAGACACCATGCTGTCGGGTCGACAGGGATATTTCAGGCCTATCTCTCGGTTGATCCCGGACGAACAGTAAGGCTCAGGATTACGGGTGGCAAAGCCTTTATAACTATCAAAGGCAAGGCAGGTGAAGGAGGAATCTCACGAAAGGAATGGGAGTTGCCGCTTCCTGTTGATGAGGCTGAAATTATGAAGGAAATTTGTCTGCCCGGGACTGTTGAAAAGACGCGCTACCTGGTTCCGTCGGGTAAGCATTGTTTTGAAGTTGATGTCTTCCACGGTAGAAATGAAGGCCTTATAATAGCTGAACTTGAACTTGAAGCCGAAGATGAGTACTTTGAAAAGCCAGGCTGGCTTGGTGAAGAAGTGACAGGGAGGCCTGAGTATTACAATTCGAACCTCGTGAAATAGCATCACTTCCTGAAAATGAAGTATACGGCCAGGATAAGAAAGGCAAACCCTATAAGATGATTAAGCCTGAACTGTTCGTTGCGGAAGACAAGGACAGTAAAAACTGCAAATACTGATATTGAGATAACCTCCTGGATTACCTTAAGTTCGATAAGGGAGAATGGGCCACCCGTTTCCCTGAAACCCAGGCGGTTTGCAGGAACCTGAAGGGTGTATTCAAAAAAGGCTAATCCCCAGCTGAGAAGTATGACGCTTAAGAGGCCTATATTCTCAAACCTGCTCATAGTCTTTAGCTTAAGATGTCCGTACCAGGCAAAGGTCATGAAAACGTTCGACATGATAAGCATCACAATGGTAAGAATACCTTTCATATTAAGGATTTTAATCAGTCGGCTTCAATAATTTTTAAGGTTTATGGCGGGGCTCAGAGTTCCTTTGAATATATCTGCTTGGGATCGCCGGGTCCATAGAAATTCTTCAGGCTTGCCTGCAGGCAGTAACCGTTTCTTCTGTAGAAAGCCTCGGTAGGAGCATAGAGAGGCCTGCCTGAAGTCTCGATCCAGAGTATCCTGCCGCCCATATCCCTGACATCGTCTTCTATGGCTTTCAGAAGGAGTGATCCCAGTTTTTTATTTCTGAAATCATTATGTACAGCTATCCAGTAAAGGTCCCAGGAATGAGTTGAAAAAGCATTTTTGCCATAATTGGCAAAGGCTTGTGTCACTCTGTCTTCGCTTACCTTCATCCAGTAGTATCCGCTCTTCTCACTACCCTTTTCAAGTGTCTCATCGGCCAGTTCAAGGGCTGTTTCAATCTCGAACTCATAGAAGAATCCGGCTGACTTGAGTATTTCCCTTATTCTTTCCCTGTCCTCAGGGAGGATCCCTTTGATGATTTCAGTCATGACTCAGTAATTAAGATCATTAATGATTCTCTCAAGTACATCCTTAAAAGCCAGTCCAGCCTCTGCTATAGCAGCCACGAGTCCGCTGTCGGGAGACAGGCAGGGATTGGCATTTACTTCAATTACACAGGGTCTGTTAAGCTTATCTATTCTCATGTCAACCCTGGCATAACCCCTGAGTCCGAACAGATGCCAGCATTTTAGAACGGTCTCATTTATTTCCCTTGCAAGAGTGTTGTCAAGTCTGTCGCCCGGGAATTCCCTTACAGTATTTTCGTATTCAAAGCTCGAATCGTCCCATTTGGCTTTGAAATCTACAATCCGGGGCCTGTCGCCCCAGTTGTTGTGAAAAACCATCTCAGCGGGAGGCATAACCTGCGGACCATCAGGTCCGGCAATAATACTAATATTAAACTCCCTGCCATCTATATATTCCTGGATTATCCAGTGCGAATCATCATAGGCACTGATCATGTCGGCTGTCTCAGGACCCATGGTAAACACTGACTCACCTGTAATGCCCAGGGAACCGTCTTCCCACACAGGCTTAATGATGTAGGAAGTTCCCTCTTTAAGCATTTTATGTTGTGACGGGGAGAAAGAAAGGGGTGTTCTGATCCCTTCCTTCTGCAGAATGTTTCCCATCAATGTCTTGCTGGTTGTCAGGAACATAGCCTCGAGGGGATTCCCTGAGTATGGTATGGAATGCATATTAAGCATGGCAGGAATGAAATAATTCAGTTCCCCCTTGTTGTTAATGGATTCAACCAGGTTAAATACAAAACCGGGTTTCTCTGCTGCAATAACTGCTATCTCATCCATGAAGGCGGTGCTTATGCCCCTGGAATAACTTTCTATGCCCAGCAGCTTGAGGTTTTCAGCAACGTATTCAACCTGTTCGAGAACATCCAGCTCATCGGCCAGGGCAGCCTCTCCCGGTTTATTATAGATAATGCAGCATTTAATATTTCTCATGGCAGCAGATGATGGCGTTTCAAGGCAGCTTGGACTATCATCTCAAGCAGGGTCTGGTAATCTGTTCCTGCCAGGCGTGCCAGTATGGGCAGGTCGGAATGTACAGGATTCAATCCGGCCAGGGGATTGACCTCTAGGAAACAGATCCTGCCGTTACGGTCAGCTTTCAGATCAACGCGTCCAGCATCCGTAGCATCAAGCGCCTTCCAGGCTTTCAAAGCCACTGAATAACATTCTTCGGCAAGGTCTCCCTCAATGGGAAGATAGCTGCAGTAATCCTGGTAGTTTTCCTTAACTTCCACGGAATAGGGCAGGTTGTCCCTGCAGATTATTTCCATTCCTCCGATGACTGAGGCACTGGCACCTGTACCTGTAATGCCGACAGTGAACTCCCGTCCCGGCAGATATTCTTCAACCAGGGCGGGCTGTTCAAACCTTTCAAGAAGGTATCCTGCCATAGTGCGAAGTTCTTCTTCAGAGGTTACTAGGCTTCTGGGTGTGATCCCCTTTCCTGTTCCCTCAGAAACCGGTTTTATGAACAAAGGGAATTCAAGATCACACTCACTGATGTCGTCGGGAGCATTTATAATCATGCCCGGACTAACGGGTACTCCTGCAGAAGCCACAATAAGTCTTGAAAGGTATTTATTAAGCGACACTCCCATGATGACAGGTCCGCTGAAGACATAAGGGATTCTGTACTGGTCAAGAATTGCCGGGACCACAGATTCTCTTCCGTCGCCGTACAGGCCCTCCGCAATATTGAACACCAGATCCCATCTTTTGCCTGAAGCAAGGGCTTCAATAAGCTGGAAACAGTTGCCAACGGGTTCGGTCTCAAGTCCCATCTTTTTAAGGGCGCCTTCTATTGCATCAATAGTATCCTGCTTGTCAAATTCAGCGGTGTCCTCCATGGAATAACCACGGTCGAGGTACCAGGACCGGAGATCAAAGGTCAAACCTATTTTCATCAGTACTGCCTATTTTTCAGGATACTCACAAATGACACCCTTATAATTCCTGAGTACAATATGCTCCTCGTTATGTTCAATCACATAATCGGGAAGGATGGGAATTTTCCCACCTCCGCCGGGGGCGTCGATAACAAAAGTCGGAACCGCATAGCCGCTTGTGAAACCGCGAAGACCTTTTATAATCTCCAGACCCTTTTTTACCGTGGTCCGGAAATGGCCGGAACCAGGTATCAGGTCACACTGGTATAGATAATAGGGCCTTACCCTGATCTTAAGGAGTTTGTGCATGAGCTCCTTCATAACGGGAACATTATCATTTATTCCCTTAAGGAGGACAGTCTGACTGCCAAGAGGGAAGCCTCCATCGGCGAGCTTATTGCAGGCTGCGGCACACTCATCTGTTATTTCAGACGGGTGCGAGAAATGAAGACTTATAAAAAGCGGATGATATTTTTTAAGAACAGATACCAGCTTGTCAGTGATTCGCTGTGGAAGGACAACCGGCACCCTGGTCCCTATACGAATTATCTCAACATGTTCTATCTTCCTTATGTTGGAAAGAATATAATCAAGAGTCTCATCGGAAAGGGTAAGTGGGTCTCCTCCGCTTATAAGTACATCTCTTACCTCCTTATGTTCTGAGATATAGGCAAATGCTCTTTCAAAGTCATTTCTTCCGAGCTTGTCGAGCCTGCCGACTGAATGTGAGCGGGTACAATATCTGCAGTAGTTTGAACAGACCTGTGTAACAGTGAAAAGCACCCTGTCGGGATAACGGTGAACGATACCCCTGACCGGAGAAAAGGATTTCTCGTGCAGAGGGTCGGACTGCTCACTGGTTGATTCAATAAGCTCCTCAACCACAGGTACAACATTCCTGCGCAAAGGATCTGAAGGTTTTGACCTGTAGATCAACGATGCAAAATACGGAGTGATCCTCAGGGGAAGGCGGCCTTTAAGATTATTAATGGCCATAACTTCCTTGTCGGTCAGTTTCATGATCTTACGCAGATCATCAATACTGTTGAAAGTATTGCGTAACTGCCATTTCCAATCATTCCAGGATTCTGAAGTTGTTAGGGGGAAGTAACGGTGCATGAACTCCGCACTCCGGTTGCTAACTAACTGTTTTGGGATTACATTTTGCGAAAAAATCATGGTTTTCGCACCAGGCTCTTCATCAGAAGAACAACCCACGAGGCGACCCTCTCCGCGGAGGGCAACAACCTCTCTATTGTTAGCATTCATAACGGTCGATGAAATACTTCATCTTTGTTGTTAGTGTTTTGTGTGTTTAAATGGTTTTAGTTAAAAATAAATTGGGACGAAAATATATATTATGAAGATACATTGTACCACCCTTGTTCCTGAAATATTAACATCAGATTCATTTTATCAACAGGTAATTTGTATTTGTTTGATATTCAACTTTATAAAATTTAGATTTTAATAAGCTACAAGCCCTTTTTTTGCTGTTTTCAGGCATGAAAACATAGTTTGGGCAGCAGTTTTTTCCGTGTCGCGACATTAACTTATAACTATTAAAGTCAATTTCTATTTTCTTTCACAAGTATTTTATTTTTACTTCAGCATGATATCAATTTATGTGCCGGAATCTTCATCAGTGGCAAATGGTTAACCATTTTTAGGAAATTTTGATAACTTTGGACTTCTTTTTTTGAAACAACAAGTATAGTCATTCTCTCATTACTCTAATAAACAGAACATTATCTGCATGAACACTCGAGGTTCCGGATCAAGGGACGGCCTGAAAATGTTTTTCAGAGATGTTGCCGAGGCGGTTTCAGGTACCGAACAGGATTTCACCGAAGGCCGCCTGGGCAGGGCCATCCTTCTTCTGTCAATTCCTGCTGTACTGGAGATGATCATGGAGTCGGTTTTTGTTGTTGCTGATATCTTCTTTGTTTCCAGGCTGGGTTCCGATGCAGTTGCAACGGTAGGTCTTACTGAATCGCTTATTACGGTTGTATATGCAATTTCGCTCGGACTGGCAACAGCTACCACCTCAATGGTGTCAAGAAGGATAGGGGAGAAGCATCCTGACAAAGCATCAAATACTGCAGTGCAGGCTATTTTGGCAGGGTTACTTGTTTCTGTTGTCATTGCGGTTCCCGGTTTCCTGTTTGCTGAAGAGCTGCTTGATCTTATGGGTGCCTCAAAAGAGATCTCAGCAGGCATGTCAGCCTATACCAGGATAATGCTGGGAAGCAATACTGTCATAATGCTTCTTTTCATCATAAATGCTGTTTTCAGAAGTGCAGGAGATGCTGCTGTTGCCATGAGAGTGCTGTTTTTGGGCAACCTGTTAAACATAGTACTGGATCCCTGCCTTATCTTCGGTCTGGGTCCCTTCCCTGAAATGGGAATTACAGGGGCGGCCGTGGCAACAGTCATCGGCAGGGGCATTGCCGTAATCTACCAGCTCTGGCTCCTTTTCTTTGGAAAAATGAGGGTGTCGCTGAAATTGAGACATTTAAGAATTGACTTCCTCATAATAGCCCGGCTGTTCCGCCTTTCAATCGGATCGATAGGGCAGAACCTCATCGGTACATCAAGCTGGATAGCTCTTGTAAGGATAATATCTGTTTTCGGAAGTGAAATAGTGGCAGGATATACCATTGCAATAAGAGTAATCACTTTTGTACTTCTTCCTTCGTGGGGAATCGCAAATTCAGCATCAACCCTTGTGGGCCAGAACCTGGGTGCCGGAAAGCCTCAGAGAGCTGAAAGATCAGTAATGGTAACCGGAGTTGTAAACATGATACTGCTCGGCCTTATAGGAATCTTCCTCATATTGTTTCCCGGTCCGGTAATAAGGCTGTTTATAGACGAGCCCGGAGTTGTTAGTTCAGGCATAGAATGTCTGAGGATCATAAGTATCGGGTTTGTTGCCTACGGCTTCGGCATGGTGTTGGTTAATTCGTTCAACGGTGCCGGTGACACAACGACCCCTCTGAAAATCAATATTTTTGCTTTCTGGTGCGTAGAGATTCCCCTTGCCTGGTTTCTGGCTTTGAAATCGGGGATGAACGAGAGAGGTGTTTTTATCGCCATTGTAGTTGCCGAGACACTCATGACACTCACGGCATGGCTGATATTCAGAAGGGGTAAATGGAAGTTGAAGAAAGTATGAGGGATGGTAGGCACTGAGATCCCGTCATTCACTGATTTCACCCTGATCCCTTCGTAATTTCTTAATCTGACTGTGCCTTTTCTTGACTTCCAGTCTCTCTTCCCTCGATGCGGCAGTCGGTTTTGTTGTTTTCCTTTTTGGACGAATTGTCAATGCATCTGCAAGCAATCTGTATAATCTTTCTGTTACCACTTCCCTGTTCTTAAGCTGGGTGCGTTCCGACTGCGAGGTTATAAAAAGCTCTCCTTCAGAATTAATCCTCCTTTTCAACCTGGTAATAATGAGTGTTTTCTCTTCTTCAGAGAAGAGAGGCGAGTTGGCAATATCAAGCCTTAGTTCGATTCTGGTATTGACTTTATTGACGTTCTGTCCTCCAGGTCCGCTGCTTCTTGAACCGGAGAAGACAATACTCTTCTCCAGATTCCTTTCTTTAAGTTCTTCAATAGTCATATCACTAAAATAACTCTACATGAAGAGAAGGGCCACGCCTCCGACGCTGAGCACGGCTCCGGCCATTTCTGCAATTGTAACTCTCTGTTTATAAAGTAAAACAGCAGGTATAATAATAAAAACCGGAACAAGCGCCATTATTGTTGATGCAATACCGGCTTCAGTGTATCTGACAGCAACCAGCGAAAAGGAGACACCCAGAAAGGGTCCGAAAAAAGCTCCGGCCGTTGTCGCCCTGATACCTTCCCTGTCAGAAAGAGCCCTTATGACAGAACCCCATCGCGACCATGCACTAATCAGCAGGACATATCCTGCCATGCCTGCTATTATCCTTATCTGTGTGGCTGCAAAAGCATCATAGTCCCCCATCCCGAGTTTGCTCAGAACCAGGCCCAGCGCCTGACCGACAGCCCCTCCGAAAGCATACAGTATACCCCTTCCTGAAAGCTTAAGCCTGAATTTTTCACCTTTTTCCTTCCGGTTGAAGATAGCAAGAGCTATGCCGCTGAATGTAAGCATCATTCCGAAAAGATGCAGCATCCTGAGTTTCTCGCCCAGAACAAAAAAACCAATGAGTGCTGTGATAGGGGGGACCAGTGTCATTATAAGCATCGAGAATCTTGACCCGATTATCATATACGACTTAAAAAGAAATAAATCCCCGAAAGTAAAACCTATCAGTCCTGACACACTAAGCCACAGCCAGTTATGTGATGAAGCATCAAAAGGCATCAGCATGCCTCTTCGTATGAGGGTGAAGACACTCAGAAAAGCAAGGCCGATGACCAGCCTTATTATGTTTACAGGTATTGATCCTATTCTCTTTGTAGCCGTTTCAAATGAAAGGGCAGTGAGGGTCCAGAATATTGCAGTGAGAAGGGCAGCAAATTCCCCGGTGTGACCAGAAAAAAAATCCATCCGAAACTAGGTTACTGCTCCTGAAACACAAATTTATAACTTCCCGAACCTGCTTCCATTGTCAGGCCGTCTTCCTCCTGTCTGACCTCCGAAATATTCCTGTTAACCGAAAGAGAATTTCCACCCTCGCTAATCAGGGAGGCATCTTTTACAGGCAGTACAATTCTTGCTTTTGTGTTTGCAGGAACGGAGACACTTACAACAACTTTTCCGTCGTTTCTTTCCCAGCCAGAGGCTATCTTTCCATAGGGACTTTCAAATTCTGCTTTTGAATAACCGAGCCTTTCCGAAATCGCTGGTCTTATAAGGATGTATCTGTACCCTGGTTCCAGAATTTCAATACCTGCTGAAACCCTGTACATCCAGTCGCCGATGGCTCCGTAAGCATAATGGTTGAATGAGTTCATTCCGGCATCCTGAAAGGTGCTGTCGGGTTTCTGACCATCCCATCTTTCCCATATGGTGGTGGCTCCCATCTTCACCGGATACAGCCATGAAGGGTAGGTCTCCTGCAGTAAAAGGTCATATGCTACATCTGTATATCCGTGTTGGGAGAGCACATGACACAGATAGGGAGTTCCAAGGAAGCCTGTTGACAGGTGGTTCTGGCGGCTTCTTATGTCGGCAACAAGAAAATCTGCAGCCTGAGCCCTCAGTTCTTCCGGGAGAAGATCAAACATAAGGGCAAGTACATATGACGTCTGGGAATTGGTACCGACCCTTCCGGCAGGGGTTACATATTCGTGGTTAAAGACACCTCTTATTTTATCATAGATATCCCTGTACATTTTTTCATCATCTGTTTTACCCAGGACACCTGCAGCTTCAGAGAGCAGTTTTGCTGAGTATGCATAAAAAGCAGTAGCTATGAAATCGGGATCTGTGTAGCCATCGGCAGCTGAATGGCTGTTTACAGGAGGATGGTAAAACAGCCAGTCACCGTATTTACTTCCGCCGTTCCATATAAAGTCATCGCCGGCTTTCTGTCTTATATAATCGACCCAAGCTTTCATGCCGGAATACTGATTCTCAAGAAACCTAAGATCGCCGTATACCTGGTACATAGTCCATGGAGCAATGACAGCCACATCACCCCAGCCTGCTGAAGGGGCTGCAGAAAGGGCATTCTGTGGATTCAGAACATCGGGGATGACATCCGGAATCTCACCACCTTTTTTCTGGTCGGCTGATACATCTTTAAGCCATTTGGTGAAAAAGGCCGAGACATCATAATTGAAAGCAGCTGTACGGCAGAATGCCTGAGCATCGCCTGTCCATCCCAGTCTTTCGTCTCTCTGCGGACAATCGGTAGGCACATCGACAAAGTTGCCTTTCTGGCCCCACTGAATGTTGTGCTGAAGCTGGTTAAGCAACTCATTGGATGATTCATAGGTTCCGGTGGGTTCCATGTCTGAATGAACCACCACACCGGTAAGGTTTTCAGGTTTAAGTTCTCCGGGGAATCCTGTGACTTCGACATACCTGAAGCCCATAAAGGTGAACCTGGGTTCGTAGGTCTCTTCACCGCCACCGGCAAGAGTATAGGTGATCATACATTTTGCCGCTCTCAGGTTTTCAGTATAGAACTCACCGTATTTATCCATAATCTCTGCATGTCTGAGGGTTATTATGGTACCGGCGGGACCGTTGACCTTCAGCCTGATCCAGCCCACCATGTTCTGTCCCATGTCGGCGACAAGCTTTCCTGAGGGGGTACGGAAGATCTTTACAGCCTTTATCTCTTCTATCTTTCTTATGGCAGCCCCTTCAGAGGCAATGAGGTTGGAAAAGCTGTAATTGCCTGTACTGACACTCTGCCATCGTGAGTCGTCATATCCCGGAAGGTTCCAGCCAGTAAGCTTCCTGGTGGCATCATAGGTCTCGCCGTTATATATATCGTTCATCCTGATAGCCCCGTCAATGATACCTTTCCATGTTCCATCAGTGAGGATAAGTTCTTCACTTCCGTCAGTATAAACAATTCTCATCTGCATAAGCAGGCCAAGTCTTTTTCCGTAAATGGCCCAGTTATTCTCCCAGGCAAGTGAACCCCTGTACCAGCCATCACCAAGAACTGCCCCCATGGCATTTCTTCCTCCTGTGAGCATTCCTGTAACGTCATATACCTGATACTGAAGTCTTTTGCCGTACGATGTCCAGCCGGGTGTCAGCACCTGGTCCCCGACTTTTTTTCCATTAAGGTGAAGTTCGTAGAACCCATGTGACGTTACATACACCCGCGCACTGGCAACCCGCTTTGAAATGACGAATTCCTTCCTGAGATGAGGAGAGGGCGAATATCTTCCTGTATCTGCTTCAAGCTCTATCCATGAGGCTTTCCATTCAGCGGGAGAGAGCAGGCCTGTTTCCCAGAAACCTGTCTCGCTCCATTTTGAAACGTTGCCCTTGTTATCCCAGATCCTGACCTGCCAGTAGTATCTTTTACCGGCTATGAGTGCAGGCCCTCCATACTCCCTTAATATCGATTCATCTGAATTCACCTTCCCGCTTTCCCAAATAATGGTTCTTCCTGAAAAACGCGGATCGGTGGCAACCCTGATGGCATAGGCCGTCTGCATCAGAGAGCCTTCAGATCCGCCAATTTTCCACGATAAACCGGGTTTCGGGTTGTCAGTTCCAACCGGATTCCTTTTACTGTCACAGCTGAGATCGCTGACTAAAAGATTCTGGGCGCACAGACCTCCCGACAACGACAGCAATACAAGAAATAAGCTTATGGATTTCATGGGATTGTTTTTTGAATTAGGGAATCAATTTTGGTAAAAATATGAAATAAAAAATTATCCCATACTTCACTTACAACTGTTAAAGTTTATAAATTGCGATTTATGTTATATCTAACTACTGACTACCTATGAATCCTCTTGCCGGAATATTACTTATTGCACTTGGCAGTATCGGTGCAGCCAGCTTTTATGTACCCTTTAAAAAAGTCCGTTCATGGGCCTGGGAATCATACTGGCTGAGCCAGGGTGTTGCAGCATGGCTTATCGCTCCCTGGCTTTTTGCACTCATCTTTGTTCCCTCTGGAGAACTTATCCCAATTTTAAGGGAAGCACCCTTATCTGCTAAGTTGTGGGCCACTTTCTTTGGGTTTCTCTGGGGATTCGGAGGCCTTACCTTCGGGTTAAGCCTGAGATATCTGGGTGTGGCACTTGGTCAGAGTATAGCCCTGGGTCTCTGTGCTGCCTTTGGAACACTTATACCTCCAATCATTGCAGGCGACAGTCTGTTATCAACCAGAGCAGGCATACTTACAATAATAGGTGTTGCAATTACTGTTGCCGGTATAATAATTATAGGTTATGCAGGCTCCCTGAAAGGCAAGGATATGAGCGAGGAAGAGAAGAGAGCTGCCGTGAAGGAGTTTGCCCTGAAAAAGGGGATTCTTATTGCTATCTTTTCAGGTATAATGAGCGCCTGCTTCAATTTCGGATATGAATTTGGAAAACCTATTGAAGATGTGGCCCTTGCACATGGGACAAATCCCCTGTACCAGAAAAATCCTACCCTGATATTCATTCTTCTGGGCGGATTCGTGACAAACTTTATATATTGTATTTTCCTTAATTTTAAAAACAAAACATACAAAGACTACTTCTCGGTTCCGGGAAATATTTTCATCAACAACCTTATTTTTACCTTTATAGCAGGATTCCTCTGGTTCCTTCAGTTTCATTTCTTCGGAATGGGTTCCAGCAAGCTTCCTGAAGGTATGGCAGTATTCGGATGGAGTATCCTGATGGCCCTTAACATAGCAATAGCAAACATCTGGGGCATCGTTCTGAAAGAATGGAAAGGAGCCAGTTCCAAAACTATTGTCATACTAATTGCAGGTATTATAGTTCTTATTCTTTCAACTTTTGTGGTAAAACTGGGATGAACCATCATGAGAAGATTTGGCTTCAGGATGTAAGACTCCGCTGAAGCTGCATCTGGCTATAAACATTCAGACATGATGACTACCAACGGAAAAACTAAAAAACCTATAAAATGAAAAAAGATCTTTTGAAAAAACAATATCAGCTTGCCAGGGAGCAATATGCTGAAATCGGCGTTGATACTGACAAAGCCATTGAACAACTGGATAAGATACAGATCAGTCTGCATTGCTGGCAGACAGATGATGTGGGCGGATTTGAAAAGCCCGGGGCAGAACTGGGAGGTGGAGGAATCCAGGTTACAGGTAATTTCCCGGGGAAAGCCACAACAATAACACAGATGCGTGATGACCTAGATAAGGTGTTTTCCCTCCTTCCCGGGAAACAACGTCTCAGCCTTCATGCAATTTACGGTGAGTTCGGAGGCAAGCTTGTCGACCGCGACAGGATTGAGCCGGAGCATTTCCAGGGATGGATTGACTGGGCTAAGCTTAGAGGGATAGGTCTCGACTTCAACTGTACCTGCTTCTCTCATCCCCTTGCCGACGATGGCTATACGCTCTCGAGCAGGAACCCGAAGATCAGGAAGTTCTGGGTTGAACACACAAAACGCTGCCGTAACATCGCTGCCGAAATGGGACGACAGCTCGGCACACCCTCGGTTCATAATATATGGATCCCCGACGGATCAAAAGATACCCCCGTCGACAGGCTTGGCCTTAGAAAACTGCTTAAGAAATCTCTCGATGAAATCCTTGAGGTGAAATACCCTTCAAAATACCTTAAGGACTCTGTCGAAAGCAAACTTTTTGGCATCGGCTCTGAGTCTATGGTTGTTGGTTCTCACGATTTCTACATGGGCTATTCTGTAAAAAATAACATACTCATAACCCTCGATAACGGTCATTTTCACCCCACTGAACAGATAGGTGATAAAATATCTTCAATTTTACTTTTTGTTGACGAGATACTTCTTCACCTTACAAGGGGAGTTAGATGGGACAGCGACCATGTGCTCACCCTTAATGATGAGGTAAGCCTTATCGCCCAGGAAATAATAAGGGCAAAAGCTCTTAACAGGGTTAACATAGGACTCGATTTCTTTGACGCAAGTCTCAACAGGATAGGAGCTTATGTGATAGGTACAAGGTCTGCCCAGCTTGCATTCCTGAATGCCCTCCTCGAACCAACAGCAACCCTTGTTAAATTTGAGGAACAGGGCAAAAATTTTGAGCGGCTCTCTCTCCTTGAACTAATGAAAACATTACCTTTCGGAGCCGTTTATGATTATTATTGTCTCGTTAATAATATCCCCACAGGGACTGACTATATTGAAGAGATAAAAAAATACGAGACGGATGTTCTTCTTAAGAGGAAGTAAATAATTGACAATGATCCCGGGAGGGGAACCAGGGTCTGAATCCCTGAACTCCTCCCGGGTATTATATTTCAGTAATGAAAGAGAAGGTTATTGCAGTTTTTGATATTGGTAAGACTAACAAGAAGATCCTGCTTTTTGATCTCAACATGCGTATGGTGACTGAGGAAGAAGAGAAGTTTCAGCTTGCTGCCGACGATGACGGATTTGAGTGCGACGATATTGACCTGATTGAGGAATGGATAAAAGACAGTCTGGCCAGGCTGGCTTCGTCTGATGTCTATGACCTTAAGGCTGTTAATTTTGCAACCTACGGAGCTTCTCTTGGTTACCTCGATGCTGCCGGGAAAAGAGTGGGTCAAATCTATAACTACCTCAGACCCATTGATGAAAAAATACCCGAAAGTCTTTACAGAAGATACGGAGGCCAGGATGAGTTCTGCAGAAGAACCGCATCTTCTGCCCTGGGAATGCTTAATTCAGGCATGCAGATACTCTGGTTAAGAAAGGAAAAACCTGAGCTTTTCAACAGGGTAAAGCATTTCCTCCATTTTCCCCAGTACCTGTCATACCTCGTGTCGGGAAAGATATGTTCGGAACATACCTCCATCGGCTGTCATACAGCTCTCTGGGATTTTGACAATATGGACTACCACCCCTGGGTGAAGGATGAGGGAATCAGTCTCCCCGAACCCGTACCTGTATCCACATGCTCGGAGGTGACCATAAGAGGAAAGAAGATACTCTGCGGAACAGGAATACACGACAGCTCGTCCTCTCTTGCGCCATACTTCTCTGATGAAAGGGGCAAATTCCTTCTGGTTTCTTCAGGGACATGGTGCATTAACATGAATCCTTTTAATACAGAGCTGCTTACTGCTGAACAACTCGACAGGGACTGCCTTTGTTATCTGAGCATAAACCGTAAGCCGGTTAAATCATCACGACTGTTCCTGGGACATCTTCATGAGGTTGCCGTATCGAAACTCAACAGCCACTTCAGGACTTCGGAAGACTATTTCAAAAACATAACTACTGATAAAGAGTTGCTTAAAGTTCTAAGGTCGAGGTATAGCGGTGACCGGCGCATATTCTTTGAAAGCGGTCCCGAATCGAGGGAATTCCGCGACAGGATAAACCTCTACGAATTCCTGTCGTTTGAAGAAGCCTATCACCAACTCATGATTGAACTGTCATACCTGGACACTGAAGCTATAAAACTTGTCCTTCCTGAAAAGGACGATACAGACAATATTTATATTACCGGTGGCTTCTCAAAGAACCAGCTGTTCCTGTCACTGATATCAGAAGCATTCCCTTTAAAAAAAGTTTATACATCGGAAATACACAATGCCACTGCCCTTGGGGCAGCTCTGGTGCTCATGGATACCATAGAACCAGGGAAAGAGCTGAAACTGAACCTTGGACTGAATGAATGCTGATATGAATGACCGGAGTATCCTTCATGTTCTTGATTCCTTCCAACCTATCTCCCTGGAAAAGATGAACAAGGTTCGTCTCATGAACAGGATTGACAGGAAGTATCTGTTTCCGGTTAACCTTCTGCCTGAACTCTTATCCGGCATATCCGGTAAATACCTTATAATGGAGATAGATAATCTCAGGACCTTTCCTTATCTGACCACATACTTCGACACCCCCGACCTTTTGTTTTATCATCAGCATATGCGTGGAAAAGGAGAGAGGTTCAAAATCAGACAGAGAACATACCTCTCATCGGGTATCTCTTACCTTGAGATAAAGAAGAAGAGCAAGAAGGGCAGAACCGAGAAAAAGAGAATAGCATATCCTTCTGATTTTAATGATTTTGATGAGAGAGCCCTTTCATTCATACTTTCAAATACAGAAGTTGATCCCGGCTTGCTAAGGCCTGTCCTTATGACTTCATTTTCAAGAACCACTATTGTAAATATAACAAGCGGCGAACGCATAACCTTCGACCATAACCTGGAAATGTTTGACAGCCAATATAAAACAGGGTTTCCCTTTCTGGCTGTTGCTGAGTTGAAAAAGGAGATGAGCTCCGGACCATCTTTGTTTGCAGAAAGAGCAAAGGAACTGGGAATAAGGCCTACAGGGTTCAGCAAATACTGCATGGGATGCCATTATCTGCTAAACCCACCCAGGGCTAACCTTCTTAAGAAAAAAGTTTTACTAATTAACAGGATAAAAGATGAATCTGACAATGTTGCAAGGGCTTGAAAGCAATGCCCTTAATTTACCAGGGGTGATATCCGACTATAAGGGCTTTACCGACCTTATTATCAGATTCGTTGTGAATATATCGGTGATTATGATACTTATACGCTGGCTGTATTACTCAACTACCCGGAGGAAGGATTATCTTTTCACCTACATCCTGATATCGACGATTGTCTTCTTTCTTTGTTATCTTCTTGAAAATGTTTCACTTCAACTTGGTTTTGCCCTTGGCCTGTTTGCCATTTTCGGAATCCTCAGGTACAGAACCGATACCATCCCTATAAAGGAGATGACCTATCTCTTCATTGTTATCGGAATATCAGTAATTAACTCTCTGACTGATTTCAGAAATAATACCCTTCCGGTAGTCTTTGCCAATACGGTTGTGGTGTTAATAACCATGGGACTGGAAAAACTGTGGCTGCTCAAGCATGAATCGTCAAAAGTTATAATTTATGAGAAAATTGATCTCATCAAGCCGGAGCGGTACAATGAGCTTGTTGAAGACCTGAAACAAAGAACGGGAATTCAGAAAATCAACCGGATTGAAACAGGAAAGATAGACTTCCTGAAGGATACCTGTGAGCTGACTGTCTTCTACTATACATCCGGAGATCAAACGGTTGCCGTCAATAAAGCCGGAACAACAAACGATGATGATGATGATGATTAAAAGACTCTCTGTAATACTTTTATTTTCAGCACTTGCCTTAAACCTTTTCTCTCAGAAGAAGGACTTCGGTATCTGGTACGGGATCTCTGCTGAACATAAATTCACAAAAAAGCTTGAACTCGATCTCTCAACCTGCCTGAGGACATTTGATAATGCATCAAAGATTGAAGAGGGATTCCTTGAGGCTGGACTTCAATATAAATTAACTGATTTCCTTTCTGCTTCCGCTTCATACAGGATAACTGAAAATATTGAGGATGACGACTCATACTACCTCAGACACAAATGGTTCATAGACCTGAAAGGCTCAGTGAAGCCTGGCGATTTTGCCTTCTCTCTTCGCCTGAGGTTCCAGGAGAGATACAAGACTTACTTTGAGGATGAGGATGATGAGATTCCCGATTCTCACGTAAGAGCCAAATTTAAAGCAGACTACGATATCCCTTCCTTCAAGCTAAACCCTTATGTCTTTGCCGAACTATTCTGTCCGGTATTCCGGGATCCGGAGAGAACGACAGACAAGTCCCGTATAGGCGCCGGCTTCGAGTATAACATAACCAAAAAGCAATCAATAGAGACAGAATACATGTTTCAGCGCGACTTCCTGCCTAAACTTAAGGATCTGCACCTGATATCGGTCAACTATAACTTCAGCTTCTGAAACCGGCACTCTAAGCAATTAGTTTGTTTTACGACGGTATAGTAATCTTACTACTCCTTTCTGAGATCACTTATAAGTGACGATACTTTAATCGCTGAAGCCGAAATGAAGGTTACAAGTATCCCTGTAATAAGTACCGAAGGGATCACAATAAGAAGAGTTCTGAAAGATATGCCACTGCTGCCAGCAATGGATGAAGATGTTGCTGCAAGACCCGAAAGGAGTCCCGTTAAGGTTCCGTAAATGATCATCCTTACCTGTTCGGCTGCAATCTGCCGCCTTATCTTCTTTTCTGAATAACCGACAGCCGACATAAGTGCAAAATCTTTCTTCCTTGCCCTGAAGTTCCTGAGAAGGATAAAACCCATGCCGAAGATTCCAAGCACTACTCCGAATCCTCCAAGAATAGTAAAAACCTCGAGGTAGGTGTTGGTCACTTCAAAAAAAGAAGCAAGCCTTTTTATCGCAGGTTCGCCTTTAAACCCATATGGTGAAAGCCTGTTGCCGAGCACTTCAAGAATCTCATCCATCCTCTTCTCATCACCGTCGATAAGCATTATGCTGCTGCCTCCTGCTGAAGGAAAGTATCTCCTGAAATTGTCGAGTCCGATAATTACATTACCCTGGAAAACAGATGATTTAAGTCCTGATGCAATCACTATCCCCAAGGGCTGTCCGTTTTCAGACCTGATGAAAAGGGTGTCGCCGGTTTTTATTTTCAATCCCCACTCAAGAACCGTCTGGTCGGCAATACCATATACTACGTTATCGCGCGGAGTTTCCTTCAGAGCTTTCCATGGATCGTCTCTGTCAACACCCCGTGCCACAGACGCAGCTGTGAAAGCGCCTCTTGCAGAGAACTGATCCGGATCAACTCCTAACACGGGTGGTGCAGCAACAAAGTTAAGATTAAGACAACTCGCATCATCTCCTTCTGACCTCCATAACTGGACTATTTCAATATCATCAAGCCCTTCCTCAGCAAGGTCAAGTTCATCTCTGACCTTCCTTTCACGTAAATCGCCTTTGTATGGAATGGCTGTTTCAGACCAAACGATAAAGCCGCCCGTTCCACTTCCGGGTTTCATAGTGTTTGTATTAATATCCAGCCTGTTAATTCCGGTAATCACTATAGCGAAGATACCCGTTGCCAGGAAGATGACAGGGGTCGTCGCATGTGAAACATTATGAAAGTAGTATGAATCGGATACGAGCTTAGTACCCTCACGAGGATTCTGCCATGTATTTTTCCTTGCCAGATATAAATACCTGATGAGCATAATAAGAGAAACAAAAAGTAAAGTACCGGCAGTGAAAGAAAGAATTGTATCCTTTTCGCCTTTAAAAAGGCTTATAAACAGCATTACCAGAGAAAGAATCAAAAGGATAAGGGCATACCACGGACCGGGCTTGCCTGATCTGGTTACCCGCGAACTGGCCTTTCCCTTCGACCTGGCTCTTAAAAAGCTGCGGGTTCTGATCAGAATAACTGAAAATGCCGTAACCAGGGTTGCTGTAAATCCTGTAACAAGAGATGATCCGTCAAACCAGGGAATGAGGGTATCAGTTTGAACCGCACCCTCCCATACAGAATTAAGTGAGCCTATCATAAGAATATTAAACAAACCGCCGGCAAATACCCCCGGGATAATACCTGCAAGTGCCGTAATAACAGACTCGGTCAACAACAGGGTCCTTATCCTGTTAGTACTGAAGCCCAGCGAATCAAAAATATCAATCTCATCCTTTTTTGAATCGAAATAAAAAGAAATTACCAGATAAAATAGTATCAATGAAGATATTATGATAAATATACCCAGGCTTATGAACAGGGAGCTGAAGTCAACGCTGCTGGATGCAGCCCTTATTGCTTCCTGCTGCATATCGCTCACCAGGAACCCTGACGAAGAAGGATCGAGGGAACCTGTAAGTGCCGATTCAACTTCACCGGGGCCGATACCGGTATCAAAGCGAAGGGCTGTGGCAGGACCAAAGTTATTCCCCCACATCCTGAGGCCCTGTTCATAGCTTATAAAAGCCTTGGGTGTTCCCCTGTATTCATTCCAGTACTCTTCATCCTTATCCCTGATAAGATCCATATCTATGGCTATCCCGGCATCCCACTGTGAACACGAAGCGCTTCCGGCTATACCCGGGAATTCAGGCATTAGCAGTGAATCGGCCCAGACTCCTTCCCGGCCGGCTACATGGGTTACAACGAACTTCATTGAGTCGGTCTCAAGCCGTCCCGCTTCGTCGGGCTTAAACCATATGATCCTAAGGGTATCTCCTTCGCCGGCATCCAGATCATCTGCAAGCCAGGTATTTATGACAATGCCATTCCCTGTCGGGACTTCCGGATAGAGTTCCGGGGGAAGTGCAGCAATGAAGGAGTATGGAGTAAACTTACCATCTCTGGCAGTTATCTTATTTGCCATATATGTAAGAACAGGGTAGGAGCCCGGTATCTCCCTTTTAACCTCTTCTGCTATAAGCCTATCTATAAAAACTCTGCGGGAAACAAGTTCAGTTCCTCCGGTAGCTTCCACATCCCTTGTCTCAAGACCAATATCTCCGGGTCTCAGAACATCCGAAAGAATGTCGTGGATATCGTCTGATGAAATTCCGGGATCATATGCTGTAAGAAGCCTGTTTATTCCCGTTATCTCTTCGGTGATAAGCCCCAGATCAGAGATATTTATAAAAATATTAAGCGGATCTATCTGACTTATTCCCAGAGAGAAATCGCCTCCCTCTTCGCGACCGGCAATGTTTGTTGTTGTAAGTACGAGAGACTGCAATGATTCTTTGGCAGGAGCAAACGGGGCGTCTGCCGGAAGATTGCTGAGTGCCGGGATTCTCACAGTTATCTCATCACCCTTTTCGAGTCCCAGCTGCCGGGCAAGCTTTATATTTATTGTAGCCTCACCGGGACCGGGACCGCCGGAGCTGTATCCGTTAAATATGAAAAAAGTACTGTCAACGGCATAGATGTTAACTCCATATACAGTTTCACCTGTCGAGAAATTCTGGCAAAAACCCCTGAGTTCCAGCAGTCCTGTACCTTCCTTCCCCGTTGCAGCTGAGATTCTCTCAGTAACGGAAGGATCGAAATATCTCATACCCGAACTTATCATCACACCGGTGTTGCCGAGCCTGATCCTTGCCGACTCCCTAAGTGTTTTCCTTACCGACCTTCCTGTCATTAACGATCCAGTAATGACTGCTGAAAGGATCAGGAGTATGATAACCTGGTAAAGGAGCTTTGTCCGGTTATGAACCAGCGACCGTTTTACGATATGCAGCAGACTCATTTGCATAAGAGGTTTATAAAACCTGACTGGCTTCAACAAGCTTACCTTCAGTAAGAACAAGCTGCCTTTTCATTTTACCTGCAAGAGACAACGAATGAGTGGCCAGTATCATAGTGACACCAGTACCGTTATTAAGCTCAACAAGCAACTTGCCCAGTATCTCTGCGTTATTTGTATCGAGCGACCCCGTGGG
>CAZXSW010000002.1:0-53787 GCA_964642615.1 uncultured Rikenellaceae bacterium
GAGAAATTCGTTAGCTTCGATGATGACATCAAACGCTATACACTTCCGAAACATAAAAAGACAAACCAGAATACCTGTATTAACCTGGTTCCTGTTGTAAGAAAAGGTGAAAAGGTAACTAAAGGACAGGTGCTCACCGAAGGTTATGGTACCAAAAACGGTGAACTGGCACTTGGCCGTAACCTTAAAGTGGCTTTCATGCCCTGGAAGGGTTATAACTTCGAGGACGCAATAGTCATCTCCGAAAAAGTAGTCCAGCAGGATATGTTCACATCAGTCCATATCGACGAATATATTCTCGAGGTACGTGACACTAAACGCGGACTCGAGGAACTTACTTCCGATATACCCAATGTCAGCGAAGAAGCTACCAAAAACCTCGATGAGAATGGTCTGATACGCATCGGTGCCCACATTCGTCCGGGCGACATACTGATTGGAAAGATCACCCCTAAAGGAGAATCCGATCCCTCTCCCGAAGAGAAACTGCTGCGGGCCATCTTTGGCGACAAGGCCGGAGATGTGAAGGATGCTTCACTTAAAGCAGGTCCCTCACTTGAAGGTGTGGTCATTGATAAGAAGCTGTTTACAAGGGCTATCAAAGACAGGAAAGCCAAGGCTGTGGAGAAACCACTTCTCGACAAGATCGAATCAGACTTCAACAGAAGCGTTGAAGATCTTAAGGCACGACTTGTAGATAAACTCTTTATCCTCGTCAACGGCAAGACATCACAGGGTGTTAAAGACTATCTGAATGTCGATGTAATACCAAAAGGCAGTAAGTTTACTCTTAAACAGCTCCAGGATATCGACTTCCTTAACGTCAACCCCAACAAGTGGACCACCGACAAGAAGAAAAATGACAGCATCAAACAGCTGCTCCATAATTTCGTTATAAAGTATAAGGAGATAGACGGTGTCTACAAACGTAAAAAATATAATATCACTATAGGTGATGAACTTCCTGCAGGTATCGTTCGCCTTGCAAAAGTCTACATTGCCAAAAAACGTAAGGTTAAAGTAGGGGATAAGATGGCCGGAAGACACGGTAACAAAGGTATCGTTGCCAAGATCGTTCGTCCCGAAGACATGCCATTCCTTGAGGATGGAACCCCTGTTGATATTGTACTTAACCCACTTGGCGTACCTTCAAGGATGAACCTGGGACAGATCTATGAGACCGTACTGGGCTGGGCCGGACAGAAACTGGGACTCCAGTTCTCAACCCCGATCTTCGATGGCGCCACTCTTGAACAGATAACTGACTATACTGATAAGGCCGGACTTCCGAAATACGGTAAGACCTACCTTTACGACGGCGGAACAGGAGAACGATTCGACCAGCCTGCAACAGTGGGAGTTATCTATATGCTGAAACTTGGACATATGGTTGACGACAAGATGCATGCCCGTTCAATTGGTCCGTATTCGCTTATCACCCAGCAACCTCTTGGCGGTAAAGCACAGTTCGGTGGCCAGCGCTTCGGTGAAATGGAAGTCTGGGCACTTGAGGCCTTCGGCGCTGCCCATATACTCCAGGAGATACTGACTATCAAGTCGGACGATGTTATAGGACGTGCAAAAGCATATGAAGCAATTGTAAAGGGAGAACCCATGCCTCATCCGGGAATTCCCGAATCGCTGAATGTGCTGCTTCATGAACTCAGAGGATTGGGTCTGAGCGTCATCCTTGACTAAACAGGCCCCTGCCTTTATTGTTTTTTAATTATTGAATAAAAAAAATTCAGCATATGTCATTCAGAAGAGATAACAAAACAAAAACAAGTTACTCAAAGATCTCGATAGGTCTTGCTTCACCTGAGGAGATACTCGACCGTTCAAGCGGTGAAGTACTGAAGCCTGAAACAATAAACTACCGGACCTATAAGCCTGAACGCGACGGATTGTTCTGCGAAAGGATCTTTGGACCGGTAAAAGACTACGAATGTCATTGCGGCAAATACAAGAGAATCCGCTACAAAGGCATCGTCTGCGACCGTTGTGGTGTTGAAGTGACAGAGAAAAAGGTACGCCGCGAAAGAATGGGACATATCTCACTCGTCGTTCCGGTTGCCCACATCTGGTACTTCCGTTCCCTGCCCAACAAAATCGGATACCTCCTGGGACTGCCAACCAAGAAGCTCGATTCCATAATCTACTACGAGAGATACGTGGTTATCAACCCGGGTATCAAAGCTGTCGACGGAGTCAAATATCTTGACTTCCTGACTGAAGAGGAATACCTCGAAATTACTGAATCTCTTCCTAAAGAGAACCAGTATCTTGAAGATAACCACCCCGATAAGTTTATAGCCGATATGGGAGCTGAAGCTCTTCATAAACTTCTCGAAAGGATAGATCTTGATGGACTTTCATATTCCCTCCGTCACAGAGCCAACACCGAGACTTCTCAACAGCGTAAGAACGAAGCTCTTAAAAGACTTCAGGTTGTTGAAGCTTTCAGGGATTCAAAACAGATAAACAAACCCGAATGGATGATAATCAAGGTGGTTCCGGTTATACCACCCGAACTTCGTCCTCTCGTGCCCCTCGATGGTGGACGATTTGCAACAAGCGACCTCAACGACCTTTATCGCAGGGTCATAATACGTAATAACCGACTCAAGAGACTTATCGAGATTAAAGCTCCGGAAGTTATCCTCCGTAACGAGAAGAGAATGCTCCAGGAAGCTGTAGATTCATTGTTCGATAACTCAAGAAAGGCAAATGCCGTTAAGACAGATGCTAACCGGCCACTTAAATCCCTTAGCGACAGCCTCAAGGGAAAACAGGGACGCTTCCGTCAGAACCTGCTTGGTAAAAGGGTTGACTATTCGGCACGTTCAGTAATTGTCGTAGGTCCCGAACTAAACCTTCATGAATGCGGTCTTCCGAAAGACATGGCTGCAGAACTCTATAAACCTTTCATAATAAGGAAGCTTATAGAAAGAGGTATAGTAAAAACAGTTAAATCGGCCAAGAAAATCGTCGACAGGAAAGATCCCGTCGTATGGGATATTCTTGAAAACGTTCTTAAAGGACACCCGGTCCTTCTAAACAGGGCTCCTACTCTTCACCGACTTGGTATTCAGGCTTTCCAGCCCAAGCTTATTGAAGGAAAAGCAATCCAGCTTCATCCTCTTGTGTGTACAGCTTTTAACGCCGACTTTGACGGTGACCAGATGGCAGTTCACCTGCCTCTTGGCAACAGTGCCATCCTTGAGGCCCAGATGCTGATGCTTGCTTCTCATAACATCCTTAACCCGGCTAACGGCGCACCTGTAACAGTGCCTTCACAGGACATGGTGCTTGGCCTTTATTACATCACCAAGGGACGAAAAAGTACGCCCGAAGAGAAAGTTAAAGGAGAGGGCCTGGTATTCTATTCTCCGGAAGAAGTTAATATTGCCTATAATGAAAGTAAGGTCGATCTTCATGCCTTTATTAAGGTTAAGGTAAACGACCGGGTAAACGGCGAACTGGTAAACCACCTTGTTGAGACAACAGTCGGCAGGGTCATCTTTAACCAGTTTGTTCCTGAGGAGGTCGGATACATCAATGAAATCCTTACCAAGAAGTCACTCAGAGATATCATCGGACGCGTTCTTAAACTCGCCGGAACGGCAAAAACAGCCGATTTCCTCGATGCCATAAAGAACCTCGGATTCTACTCTGCCTTCAAGGGAGGCCTCTCTTTCAACCTTGATGATGTTATCATTCCTGAAGAAAAGACAAAATTCGTTTCGGAAGGCTATGAACAGGTTGAAGAAGTCCTTAATAACTACAGCATGGGTTTCATTACCAATAATGAACGCTATAACCAGATTATCGACATCTGGACACATGTAAATGCAAGGCTCACACAGTCGCTGATGAAACAGCTGTCGAACGACAAGCAGGGATTCAACTCAGTGTATATGATGCTCGACTCCGGTGCAAGGGGCTCAAAGGAACAGATCCGTCAGCTTTCAGGAATGAGGGGCCTTATGGCCAAGCCTCAGAAATCAGGAGCTACAGGTTCTGAGATCATTGAAAACCCGATCCTTTCGAACTTCAAGGAAGGCCTTTCTGTTCTTGAATACTTTATCTCAACACACGGTGCCCGTAAGGGTCTTGCCGATACCGCCCTCAAAACCGCCGACGCCGGTTATCTTACACGACGTCTCGTCGATGTCTCACAGGATGTCATTATAAACGAGGAAGACTGCGGCACACTAAGGGGCCTGGTTGCTACAGCTATCAAAAAGAATGAAGAGGTCGTTGAATCACTTTACGAAAGAATTCTGGGCCGTACTACAGTTCATAATGTCTATCATCCCCTTACAGGAGAGTTGATTTGTGAAGCAGGAGAAGAACTTACAGAAGATCTGGCAAGAAGGATTGAAGACTCACCAATCGAACAGGTTGAGATCCGTTCTGTGCTGACCTGTGAATCCAAAAAGGGTGTCTGTGCAAAATGCTACGGACGTAACCTCTCTACTGGAACCATGGTTCAGAAAGGAGAAGCGGTAGGCGTTATTGCCGCTCAGAGTATCGGAGAACCCGGGACTCAGCTTACTCTCCGTACCTTCCATGTTGGAGGTACTGCATCGAATATTACAACTGAATCGAGACTTGTTGCCCGCTATAGCGGTATTGCCGAAATCGAAGAACTGAGGTCGGTACCCAGGGCTGATGCAGATAAAGGTGAAATAGATATTGTAATCGGCCGTCTTGCTGAACTCAGGATCATTGACAAGAAAACAGGCATAGCTCTGACCACCCATTCAATACCTTACGGATCACGTCTTTATATCAAGCCGGGCCAGGAGGTTGAGAAAGGGAAACTGATATGCGAATGGGACCCATTCAATGCTGTTATCATCTCGGAGGTGGCCGGTAAGATTGGTTATGACTACCTTATTGAAGGTATTACTTTCAGGGAAGAATCTGATGAACAGACAGGCTTCAAGGAGAAAGTGATAGTCGAGAGCAGGGATAAGACCAAAAACCCCGCCATTAAGATACTATCTCCAAAGAGCGGTGATGAACTCAGGTTGTATAACCTTCCTGTGGGAGCTCACCTTGTAACCGAAGCAGATAGACTTGTTGAAGCCGGTGAGGTACTGGCAAAAATACCACGCGCCGTTGGAAAATCGGGTGATATCACCGGTGGTCTTCCACGCGTTACTGAATTGTTTGAGGCAAGGAACCCCTCCAACCCTGCAATTGTATCTGAGATTGACGGTGAGGTTACCTTCGGAAAGATTAAAAGAGGAAACAGGGAAATAACCATCAGGTCGAAAACAGATGAGACCAAGAAATATCTTGTACCCCTTTCAAAACAGATCCTTGTTCAGGAAAATGATTATGTAAGGGCCGGAATACCCCTGTCTGACGGGGCAATTACTCCTTCCGACATCCTTGCCATCAAAGGACCTACAAAAGTCCAGGAATATATAGTTAACGAGATCCAGGAAGTATACCGCCTGCAGGGTGTTAAGATCAATGATAAGCACTTTGAGATCATTGTAAGGCAAATGATGCGTAAAGTTGAAATAGTTGACCCGGGTGATACTAAATTCCTTGAAAAACAGGTTGTTGATAAGCTGGAGTTCATGGATGAAAACGACTGGATATATGGCAAGAAAGTCATAACCGAATCTGGCGACTCACAGACACTCAAGCCCGGTATGATTATCTCTGCTAGGAAACTGAGAGATGAGAACTCGCTCCTTAAGCGCCGCGATCTCAAGACCGTTGAGGCCAGGGATGCCATTCCTGCAACTTCAAGCCAGGTCCTCCAGGGAATAACAAGAGCAGCTCTTCAGACTAACAGCTTCTTCTCGGCAGCTTCATTCCAGGAAACCACCAAGGTACTTAATGAAGCAGCTATCCTTGGTAAGATAGACAGACTTGAAGGACTGAAGGAGAACGTAATCGTCGGTCACCTTATTCCTGCCGGAACAGGACAGCGTGAATATAACAGCATCATAGTGGGCTCTCTTGAGGAATATGAGAACCTTACAGGCGCTGCCATCGTAGCTGAGACAGGATCGGCAAAGTAAACCATTAACTGTTAAAGACATGACAGATCCTAAGAATCCCAACCAGATCAGCATCGAGCTGAGTGAGGAAATGGCACAGGGCACTTACTCAAACCTGGCCGTTATAACACATTCAGCTTCAGAATTTGTAGTTGATTTCATACGGATAATGCCGGGTATTCCTAAGGCTAAGGTTAAGTCGAGGATAATCCTTACCCCCGAACATGCCAAAAGACTTGTAGCTGCCCTTCAGGATAACATATCCAAATATGAATCTGTTCATGGTCCTGTAAAAGATATTAAAGGATCGGGACCGGCTATGCCTCTGACATTCGGCGGCCCGACAGCCCAGGCTTAGCAACCTGAAAAATATAAGAAACCCTCCTGCTGCCTCCCTATTGCTGTATTGTGGCAATTTGGGATCCTACAGGAGGGTTTTTTTGTATAAAGTATAATAATTCCTTAACTTGCGTGTTAATTATATATCATTTCACTGCTTAGAATATGGCTTTAAAACTACTTAGAAGATTTTTGGTTGCAGTAATCATAATCGTTCCACTGCTTGTCGACATGGGCTGTAAAAAACAGGCACGTTGCGGCTGCGGAAAGGATATCCTTTTTGACCTTGTAAAGGAAGATGCAAAGGTTTTTTTTAATGAGGATTATTCATCTGCACAGTTCTCTCCGGTCAATAATTCATATGAAACATATTATTTCTGCAATCCCGGTGAGATGAAAAGCAAGCTTGCCGATTACAAATCGGGTGACCTTATGCAGATTTCTGGCCACGTATACTGGGAGTGCAACTACCTCTACCAGGCCAGCAACTATACATACCAGATGTACTATAAAGTCTATATGATCCAGGTCACCGATATCACAACCGACCTGTACGGAAAATAGAGGTTTGATAAATTATTAATATAGAAATATTTATATAGCAGAATAAAGATCCGGGACCACCCGGATCATTTTTTTTGTTTCAATTTTGTATATTTCAGGAAAATTTATCCATGACACAGTTAAATATTTCTTTTGCGGGCGCTGGCAGAGTAGCTGAAGCCTTAGGCAGTGAGATGTTCAGGGCTGGTCACAGGATAATTAATATTGTCTCGCCAGGTGAAGAAAATGGCAGATCCCTGGCTGCACGTTTTGATGCCCAATGGTCTGGCCGGCTTTTGTTCCCTGATATCTGCGACCTTATAATAGTGGCAGTGCCTGACAACAGTCTCGGGGCTGTTCTGTCTGAAATCAGCTGCGGCAAAGGAACCATCATAGTCCATACTGCAGGAAGCTACGGGATTGATCTATTCCCCGGAAAACACCGGCGAAAGGGGGTTCTTTATCCCCTGCAGACTTTCACAAAAGGACGTCCTGTCTGCCTTTCGGGGGTTCCTTTCTTTATCGAGGCTTCCGACAAAGAGATAAATCAACTTCTCAGCGACCTGGTAGTTTCCATAGGAGGGGAGACTCATGCCGCCTCTCTTCTGAACAGGAAGATGCTTCATCTTGCCGCCGTATTTGCCTGTAATTTTGTCAACCATAATCTGACAGTGGCCCGACAGCTTGCAGGTATGGGAGGCTTTGGATTTTCAGTACTTGAACCCCTGATAAGGGAAACTATAAACAAAGCCTCCGGCAACGGACCCGAAAATTCCCAGACTGGTCCCGCTGTACGAAATGATACACTCACAATCTCAGGGCATCTTGACCTTCTGTCTTCTCTGCCTGAACTGAGAGATATGTATATAGCCACTACAGAATCCATAATCAATCAAAGTAAAAAGACCACTGATGACCAACTTTAAAGAGGACCTGGCCCGGATCAAAGCTTTTGTTTTCGATATTGATGGTGTGCTATCTCTGCAGACCATAAGTCTGAATATCTTCGGAATACCCGATCGTACTGTAAACCTCAGGGATGGCTATGCTTTACAGCTTGCTGTAAAAAAAGGATATCATGTCGGAATCATCTCAGGAAGCAATTCCAAAGAATATAAGAAAAGACTGAAGTTATTGGGTATTAAGGATGTTTACCTTAACAGCCGGACTAAATCAAAACACTTCAGGCATTTCCTTGATAAACATGGTCTCGATGCCGGCGAAGTGCTCTTTATGGGTGATGATATTCCTGACTTTCAGGTGATGAAACAGGCCGGCGTGCCGGCATGTCCTTCCGATGCCGACTCCGAGATCAGACAGGTAGCAGTATATATTTCAGACAGGAAAGGTGGCGAAGGATGTGTAAGGGATGTCATTGAACAGGTCCTCAGGCTGCACGACAACTGGATGAATGGTGATACCTTTAGCTGGTAGCGTTATGAAAGAGTTCCTCAGACTGATAAGGTGGAAGAATCTGGTCATAATTATTATGACTATGGTATTGATGCGCTATGCCATAATAGAGCCATTAATAAGTAAGATAAGCATAATTCCTGTTTCCGGGGCACTCACGGATGTGCCTATGGAATTGCAGTCACCATGGTACGATTTTATAATACTAGTCGTTGCTACCCTTCTTATCACTGCAGGTGGTTATGTTATTAACGACTATTTTGATATTAAAACCGACCTCGTAAACAAGGGCGAGGTAATAGTGGGAACAAAGATACCCCGGCGTAAAGCGATGATGTGGCACAACTATCTGAACCTGGGTGGTGTGGCTTCAGGCTTTTACATCTCATGGAAGGCCGGATACTTCTGGCTTGGAATGCTGTTTCTGGTTGTATCAGGACTTCTTTATTTTTATTCGGCAAGCTACAAGCGACAATTCCTTATTGGTAATGTTATTGTTGCCATTCTTACAGCAATGGTCCCGATGCTCGTGGTTATCTATGAATGGCCAGCCCTTTACCGCTATTATGAGATCAATTCTGTTGAAACTCCCCACTTTAATCTTATTCTTTACTGGGTTGGAGGGTTTGCTGTATTTGCCTTTATATCAACGCTTATCAGGGAGATAATCAAAGACATAGAAGATTTCGAAGGTGACTCAGCCTACGGAAGGAATACGGTGCCGGTAGCAATAGGTATTCTGAGTTCAAAGATAGTTTCGGTCTGTCTTATCCTTATAATGATTGCCATGCTTTATGCAGTATGGTATCTGTTTATTCACGACACCATAACCCTTATATATCTCTCGGCAGCCATAGTACTTCCCCTGATAGTTGTCATAGGTCTTGTGGCAGTAAGCAAAACCAGGCCTCACCTGCACCGGGCAGGCTCCCTGATGAAGATAGTAATGCTTACGGGTATTCTATATTCGGTTGTTGTTAAAATTATTCTCGACCACAACCTTTTTTGAATATTGAAATGGAATATTTTAAAGGCTTCAGGCTTATCCTTGCATCACGTTCTCCAAGAAGGCAACAGCTTTTGAAAGAACTGGGACTTGTTTTTGAAACCCTGGAGAAGGATTTTGATGAGTCATATCCTGAAACCCTTAAAGGGAAAGACATTGCCCTCTATCTGTCAGGAAAGAAAGCAGAATCACTTGCATCTGGCATCAGAAATGATGAGATACTGATTACAGCTGACACCATAGTATGGTGCAACGGCGAGCTTCTTGGGAAGCCCTCCGGCCGGGAGGAGGCTATCATGATGATAAGGAAACTTTCATCAAATACTCACGAAGTGATAACCGGTGTAACATTATTGTCGGAGAATCACAGAATCAGCTTTGCAGAAACAACTTCGGTGACTTTTGATGCCATGACTGAAGGGGAAATTGAATATTATGTTGACAATTTCAGACCCTTCGACAAGGCAGGAGCCTACGGAATCCAGGAATGGATTGGCCTTGCAGCCTGCAGTCGCATCGAAGGTTCGTACTTCAATGTGGTCGGACTGCCTGTGCAGAGGTTGTACCGTGAACTGACAGAATTCGTCAGGTCTGAAAAGGAATAGTCTGACATTTTAATATCATTACCCATTACAGTATTTCCGGCAGCAACAGGTAAGCCTTGTAAGTACTGATGTTGTAAAACAGCTTTATCAGTGTCCTGGCCGCAAAATCACTTAGGGCCCTCCCGTAAGAATTGGTTATATTTGTACTTTATTAACCTATCATAAAACCGGATAATATGAAGAAGTTACTTTTTTCCGGATTCCTGTTCTTTATGGCCGGCATCCTGTATTCAGTTCCTCCGGATGAAGGTATGTGGATACCTCTCCTTATTGAGAAATACAATATTAAGCTGATGAAGGAGAAAGGATTTAAGCTTGAAGCCGAAGATATCTACAGTATAAACAAAGCCTCCATGAAAGATGGCATAGTAATCTTTGGAGGGGGCTGTACAGGTGAACTGATCTCCCCGGATGGCCTTCTGATTACAAATCATCACTGCGGATTCGGTCAGATACAGTCGCATTCCACACTTGAACATGATTATCTTACAGATGGCTTCTGGGCAATGTCGCGCGATGAAGAACTGCCTAATCCCGGACTTACAGTTACCTTTCTCAAATATATGGAAGATGTGACGGCAACGGTGCTCAAGGGCTCCGCCAATATCCAGGATCCGGCTGAAAGGAACAGGCTTATCGGAGTCAATATAGCCGCCATAGTCGCTGAGGCTGTTAAGGATACCCACTATAGTGCATCTGTAAGGCCTTTTTTTATGGGGAACCAATATTTTCTTTTTGTGTATGAGATATTTTCCGACGTGAGGTTCGTGGGAGCTCCTCCCTCTGCTATAGGTAAGTTCGGAGGAGAAACCGACAACTGGGTCTGGCCCAGACATACAGGCGACTTCTCCCTCTTCAGGATCTATGCCGGAGATGATAACAAACCTGCAGCTTACTCTAAAGACAATATTCCCTATAAACCATTGTTCCATTTCCCGGTGTCACTGAAGGGAGTCAATGAGGGCGATTTTACAATGGTCTTCGGATACCCGGGGTCCACAAACCAGTATGTCCCGTCATATCATATTGAAATGGTAAAGGACCATATAAACCCAAAAATAATCGATCTGAGATCCAGAAAGATAGAGATCATTGAAGAGGCAATGAATTCCGATCCTCTCACAAGAATAAAATATTCAGGTAAGAAATCGGGTATTGCAAACTCATGGAAGAAATGGATAGGGGAGATACAGGGACTCGAAAAGATGAGGACAGTCGAGAAGAAGAAAGAGTTTGAAAAGGACCTTACAGAATGGATCAATGCAGATGATTCTAGAAGGGCACGGTATGGCAATATTCTCCCGGAGTACAACGCCTTTTACAGCAGGCTGAAGGATTATACACTGGTTTACAATTATACCAATGATGCCTTCTTCAGCAACGGAGCTGAGGCTATTGGCTTTGCCAGGAACCTGCAGAGGCTGGTAAGTATGTATGAAAACAAAGCTCCGGAAAGCGAGATAAACTCACTTAAACTGCTGTTGCTTGAACTTACGGGAGAATATTTCAGGGACTATGACAGGGCTACTGATAAGAAACTGTTTACAGCTATGATGCAGATGTATGGCGAAAATCTTGGTGCTGAGTGGCTTGCTCCCGAATATCTGAGACTGAGGAAATGGTGCAGGGGTGATTTTGCGGGTGTCACCGATAAGCTATATGACAAGTCGGTTTTTGATGATGAGGATAAACTCACAGCATTAATTGAGACTTTCGACAAGTCGTCGGTAAGGAAACTCAAAAAGGATCCCTTTTACAGGCTCTCAGCCGGTATTGATGAATATCTTACAACAAATGTCAGACCCGGACAGGTAAGTATAAGCAACAGCATCAATGACCTTAACAGGGAGTATATGAAAGCCCAGATGGAATTTGATGATGACAGGATCTTTTATCCCGATGCCAATTCTACCCTGCGGATTGCTTACGGCAACGTGGGAGGCTATTACTCAAGAGATGCCGTGTATCATAAGCACTATACCACCATTGAAGGTATTATGGAAAAAGACAATCCTGAAATATATGACTATGACGTCCCCGACAGGCTCAGGGAACTGTACGATTCGGGTGATTATGGCCGCTATGCCACCAATGGTGAATTACCTGTATGCTTCATAGCAAACAACCATACCACAGGAGGTAACTCGGGAAGTCCGGTTATAAATGCTGAAGGTCATCTTATAGGGATTAATTTTGACAGAGCATGGGAGGGTGTTGCAAGCGATATGGCTTTCAACCCCGAACAGAGCCGTAATATAAGTCTGGATATCCGCTACGCCCTGTTTATAATTGATAAATTTGCCGGGGCGGGATATCTGCTTAATGAGATGACAATTGTTGAATGACAGGTATCAGAACCTGAGGGTATATTTTACCTTTACCCTGGCTTCGTAAATCTCGGGAGAAAATCTCTCAAGAGGGTCGATAAGCGGTGAGTTAAAGGTAAGGAAGATCTCTTTTCCCGGTTTTATTATCCACTGAAACCTCGATTGCCAGCCTATGGTCTCATTCTCGTTTTCATACTGGGCAAAGTTGTACCAGGTGATGCTAGGACTTATAAGCAGGTTAAGATTAACCCTGTAAATCTGGGCCACAAAATCACCATCGGGAAGATTAACCCATTTTCTGTCTGATTCCAGTCCTATATATACAGGTACTGCAACCTTGTAACCTGCCTGGAGGAGCAGATCTGTACGGGTACCAGAGTAGAAGCCGCCCATAGCTATTTTTAAGGATCCCCAGAGGTTTCTTCTTTTTGCTGAAGTAAGCTGAACAGAGTGTCTCCAGAAGTTATAATCTGCAACTGGGATCAGGTAATCATTGAAAATGATGAAATCATTGTTAAGTGACTCAACCTGGTACTGGGAAGTCAATGATATCATGTCGCCGCTAAGAAAGGAGATGGCTGCATAATTAAGATCAATGGCAGCACTCTGAACCCCACCGTTTTTGAGGTCGGAAATATATTCAAATTTGATTCCCGACTTGATCTGCAGGATGGGAGAGTTCTTCGGACGCGGACCGACCATGAAGCTTCCGTACAGGTTATGGATATTTTTCCTGGGCAAAAATCCAAGTCCCGGAAGAAAATTCTCCCCAATCTGGAGATAGCCAAGCCTGAAATTCAGTAAATCGTTGGGATAGTTGACTTCTGTCCCGAAGGTGAGATCGTGTCCTTCAATACCTCCTGTAAACGATTTAACTCCGTAAAGGTTATATGTTATGTTCCTGTTTCCCATGAATTCTGAACTTGCCAGCCTGAGATCTATACCGGCAAGGGAGTTGGTTGCATCTGAAAAAGCATTTCCGTTTGTACCTATAAATCCGATAGATGATTGTTTCCCGATGTTCCTTGAAATCCTTCCCACTGTATAACCCGGATTGTCCCATTCGTTGTCATCCTTTATGTGGAGCATGCCTATATTCCATTTCCCTGCCTTCCCTGTGAATTTTCCGCCGTATCTTATGGCAACAGGGTCTCCGCCGGCATCAAGACCAATACGTCTCGAGAAGAAGGGAATCATGCTGGTGCTGTTAGGATTCTCAGAATCTCCTGTAATACCGAAGTTGAAATAGTTGGACCCGTCGAGGAAGAAATCCCTTTTCTCGGGGAAATAAAGGCTGAAGCGTGTAAGGTTGATCTGTTTCTGATCCACTTCAGTCTGGGCAAAGTCGGTATTTACAGTAACTGCAGCCTTCAGAGAAGGAGTGATCTGATAGAAGGCATCTATTCCAGCATCCAGAACAGGGTCTGAGCCGGCATCCTCTTTCTTGCTGAAGCCTCCCGTTACGTATGGAACAAGGTCAAGGCCTATCCCCTGGGTAATGTTTTTGAGTCCGCTGATCCTCCCTGCATCAGAGATCTGGAATCTGTCAGCATTTAGTGTTGTAGGGGGCCAGTATGCTGTTTCCGACTTCCTTTTTATGTTCCTTATTATTTTAAGTCCCCAGGTTTCGTTTCCCGGGAGGAAGCCCATCGTCTTAAACGGAATTATAAGTTCCCCTTCCCAGCCTTCCTCAGTAATCTTTGCTTTCCCGTCCCACAGGCCGTCCCACGACTTGTTGAAATCCTTTCCGTTTTCATTTATCAGCGCATCGCCAATACTGCCTCTTGGCCCCATCTGGAACCAGTATCCGCTTCTTCCGTCAAGATAAGTGTCGAGAATGACCTGTATCCTGTCGTCATTACTAAGGTCCACATCCCTAGCCATCTCTTTGGCGGTTATGCCTCCGGATTGGTCATAACACCTGAACCCGATATACAAATTGTTGTTATCGTAAAGAAAAAGGAATACCGTTTTTTCAGTTATCGGTTCATCAGTCCGGGGTTCCCTCTGAACAAAATCGGATACCGAAGCTGCCTGTTTCCAGACATCATCGTCGATAAGACCATCAATAACAGGGGCCTTGTCAGTAAAAACGGCATTTATTCCGTATTGAGGGAAAATATTTGAAATACTTATAAAGGCTACAACCAGTGTGACCAGACTATACCGGATCATAATGTAAAAATTTAAGATTATACCTCTGAATCCGGATACACCAAAACTCAGACACCAGCTGTAAATGTAATTTTATGTGGTTTTATTTCAAAATAATATCATCAATAATTTCTGATTGTATTGAACTTGTTTGTAAACTGCTGAACAACTGCATCCTGGGCAGCAATTTCCTCTCTTATCTTTGACTGGTCCCTTTGGTTTCCCGGGATATCCTTCTGTGCACTGGAGATGTTATTATTGGCTTTCGAAATCTTTTTCTCAGCCGATTGAATTGATGACAGGATTCTTTTCTTCCTTTTGTTCAGATCCTTCATATATTTAAGCTTCTCCTCCCTGGCTTCTCCGGCTTCAATTGAGGCAAGTATCTGGTTGTTCTGTTCAATCTCATAATTGATTGAAGCCAGTTCACTGTTCATTGATATCAGCCTGTCGTTCTCCGACTGTATTGTATTCCTGCCCGATTGAATACTCCTCTGCATCTTTGAATTGTTCTTGTCGAGAGATGAGAGCTCCCTTTCTATCTCATGAAGCTTTTTCTCCTCAGCATTGAGCTGGGCTTTTACCAGGTCCATGTACCTTGCTTTTGCAAACTCCTTTATAAAAGCCTCGGCTTTAAGAAAGTCAGCTTCGCTGACAGCCCGTTCAATATACTGGTCCTTCCGCAGCTCAAATGCTGCTATCAGTTTCAGGACTTCTCCCGTGTTGTCGAGAGTGCTGTAAACATTTATCGGGTCGACAGAGAGGTCTTTCAGCCTTGCCCCAAAAATCGACATGCCGCTGCTTTCAGTCACTACTTTCGATTTTGTTCCACTTTCAAGACTCTTTATCCATTCCTTAAGTGTGACATCATATTCAACCTCAGGGATGGTAACAGACAATGCCGGCATTAAACTGTTGCCGAATTGCAGGTTGTCTTCAGCAATTACAATGGGCATCTGTGCCCTGATACCCGCCAGGGGCAGCAGGACCAGCATAATCAGAGTAAATCTTATTTTCATACTTTCCGGTTTATGTAGTTGGTTATCTAAATATACAAAATTATTAATTCTTTTCTCTGTTGGTGTTGTGTTTTCTGTTTTATTGCCATGGACACATTAAACACTAATCGTGCCATATATTGAAAATCAATAAATCTCCGGTTTTTCAACTCTGGTCTTAGCTAGTTTTTATATTGATCTTATATTTGTGATTATTATCATTACATATATTTTTGTTATGATTTATTATAAAAATCATATAAATGCTTTAATATTTAAATAAAATATATATATTGCCTCAAATTTTAAAAAGGAATAAAGAGATTCTTTCAATATGCTGAATCGGGTTAATAGTTTTGAAATTCAGACAAATGAAAGAACAGAAGTTGAAATGACCGCGGATCCTGACAAAGGGAAAATACTGTCATTAATGATTGTTTTTCCCATATTCGCGGTAGAAGAGTAAAGAAATGAAGGGGAAAAAGGTTCCAGATAAAAGAAGATTATGACATTTCACACAGATACGTTGCATATTTCATGCGCCTCTCTCATGCTTCAGACCGAAGAGATGATAGATTTTATAAAGACTGACTATGAGAAGAGGCTGGCAAGGGAACTTAATATAGTAAAGGTGTCTTCGCCTGTTTTTGTGCATGATGGTACGGGAATTAACGATGACCTCAACGGTATTGAACAGCCGGTGAGTTTCTCAGTGAAGTCAATTGACAACAAGAAGGCAGTCATCATACAATCGCTTGCCAAGTGGAAGCGACTGAGGCTGAGGTATTACCAGGTTGAGCCGGGTAAGGGTATCCTGACTGATATGAGGGCCATCAGACCCAGTGAGGATCTTAGTCCTATTCACTCACTTTATGTTGATCAGTGGGACTGGGAGAAACGGATTCTGCCTGAACAACGTTCACTCGACGTGCTTCGTTCCACTGTCGAGACTATTTATGAGACAATCAGGGCAACAGAGATGGAGCTTTTCAAAAAATATCCCTGGCTCATACCGCAGCTTCCTCCGAAAATCACTTTCTTTCATGCAGAGGACCTTCTCAGGAAATATCCTGGCCTTACGTCGAAACAGCGTGAGAATGAAGCTGCCAAAACATACGGTGCTATCTTTATAATTGGCATCGGTCATAATCTGAGTAACGGTGAACCCCACGACGGCAGGGCTCCCGACTATGATGACTGGAGTACTCCCAACGACGATGGCTACTATGGTTTCAACGGGGATATTATTTTCTGGAATCCGGCTCTTAACTCAGCCCTTGAGATGTCGTCGATGGGCATCCGTGTCGACAGGGAAGCGATGGAGAGACAGCTGAGAATGAGTCATTGTGAAGACCGCCGTGACCTGTTGTTCCATAAAGAGCTTCTCGAAGATAAGCTGCCCCTCAGCATAGGTGGAGGCATCGGACAGTCGAGGCTCTGTATGTTCCTGCTCAGGAAAACCCATATCGGCGAGGTGCAGTCGAGTATATGGCCCGATGAAGTTGTCAGGCAGTTTGCCGACAGGGAAACAAGACTGCTTTGAGTGGGATAAACCACCTTTTTTCCGGCTTTGATATTTCCGGCAGTGGTTTTAGCCTGGTCTGTTTTTAAGAAAATGATTTTTTTCCGGCCAGAATGACCGACCCTTTCCCGGGAAAGTTGCTTTTTTTTTTGGTGAATAGCATCATAGTACCTGCATGCAAAATTCACTATCTTTCGGCACTAAACCATTTATCATGATCAAGATTATTGCTGACGATAAAGTACCATTTCTGAAAGGGGTTCTGGAGCCCTTTGCTGATGTGAGATATATGCCGGGGGGAAGGATAAGGAACGATGATGTAAGAGATGCCGATGCTCTTATCATCAGGACAAGGACAAGGTGCAATGCTACACTTCTTGATCATTCAGCAGTAAAGTTCATAGCTACGGCAACAATCGGATTCGACCACATTGATGCTGACTATTGCAGTTCTCACGGTATTGAATGGACCAGTGCCCCGGGATGCAACGCTTCTTCAGTGCAGCAGTATGTTGCCTCGGCGCTTATGCGGATCTCCGGAGAATCGGGTTTCAGTCTGAAAGGAAAGACTCTTGGAGTAATAGGGGCAGGGAACGCCGGATCGCGTGTCGCGGAATTTGCCGGAGCCATGGGAATGAATGTCCTTCTTAATGATCCGCCGAGGCAGAGAGCCGAAAACAGCAACATCTTTACAGACCTTAAGGATCTGCTGGCAGCGTCTGATATAATTACTCTCCATGTTCCCCTTAATCGTTCCGGTGAAGACCGGACCTTTCATCTTTTTGACAGGCAGATGTTTGAGACAGTCAGAAAAGGTGCGTGGATGATCAATGCCTCGCGGGGTGAAGTAGTTGATACGGAGTCTCTCAAGGATACATTATACAAGGAAAAACTGGCCGGAGTGGTTCTCGATGTATGGGAAAATGAGCCTGAGATTGACAGGCATCTTATGGAAATGGCATTTCTTGCTACTCCACATATAGCAGGTTATTCAACCGACGGAAAGATAAACGGTACTGCCATGTCGGTAAGGGCTCTCAGCAGGTTTTTCGGACTGCCTCTCAACGACTGGTATCCCTCAGGTATTCCTTCTCCGGCCGAACCGCTTATTTCCCTTAATACGAAAGGTAAATCGGATGAGGAGTTAATAAGGAGGGCAGTTTTCCATTCCTATTACATAGTAGAGGATGACGCCAGGCTGAGGTTCAATCCTTCTTCTTTTGAAAAGCTTAGGGGCGACTATCCGGTCAGGAGAGAGTTTCCCGCTTTTAAAATCTTTCTGAACGGAGGACATCCTGGACTTGCAGATGTCCTGGCAAGGCTTGGTTTCGGTCTGACATCGTCAATCTGAACCTCTGATCCGGCAATTATACAACCCCGGCCTTAGCCGTCTTTACCTCCGGGTTATTATGATATTCAATAGTCTGGAAGACAAAAGCCTGTAACCTGGTATCAAGGGAGACCGAATCCTGCCCGTCGTAGGCTATATTGATAAAGGGAATATTATCGTGGTCTTTCCTGAAAGAGTCACTGACTGAAGCAATAAGTGTGCCGGGCATACAAGTGAACGGCAATATGGCAGCTATCCCTGCTACTCCTCTTCCAGCCAGGGCTACAGACGTTCCTACTGCCACTGGCGGATCCCCGTCGTAATACTCATTTACATACCGGTTGCACAGGCGTAGCATATCATGAAGCGAAACATCTCCTGAGTGGTTGGTGAATTTACGGATGTTCTTAAGGAGAGCATCTGCTATAAGGTCCTGCCCGAAACCCTGGACAGTCGATTTAATGACACCTCTTCTGTCGTTTTTCCAAAGGCTGTCGCGTCTGTACCTGTAGGTCGAATAAAGAATCCACTCTGAAAAAGGAGTTACAAGCACTTCCACACCAAGTTCCTCGAGCCTGTTTGATATATTACCGTTGCAGGCAGCATTATCGCGCATGAAAATTTCTCCGACGATTGCTACCAGCGGTTTTCTTATACTTTTGTCCGTTTCAACAGCCATGAAACCGGCTGTTATCTCTTCAAGGAGACGACGAAGGCCCCGGGTTCCCTTTTCTATACAGAGTTCAAGCTTTTTAAGTGAATCATTGTATAGAATATCGGCATCTCCTTTTCTTATCTCATATGGCCTTGTCTCTCTGTAAATCTTCCTCAGGAAATCGGCTGCCACAAATCCTTTCCAGGCATTTATCCTGAAACGCTGTCCGTGTTCTCCTGCAATATCCTGATAAGAGGTGTCGTTTGACGGAGTTACAAGTTCTGCCTCCCCGAAGCCAAGTCTGTCGAAAAGGATCCTTTGAAACTGGTTATATTGTCCAAACCTGCAGGGTCCGTTGTGATCGGGCATGAAAAAGCTTATTCTGGCTGGATCAGCTCCCGGCTCCATCAGCTTCCTGAGGAAACTTCCTGTTGTACATATCATAGGAAAACATTCCCGCGAAGAGGTGTACTTTCTGCCCAGACTGATATCTTCCCCGGTCTGAACCGGCAGTACTTTCGATTGTATTCCCACACTCCTGGCTGCTGCTGCGATCATATATGCACAGTCATTCATGTAGGGGAAGTACAGAACCCTGTCCTTGCGGGGGGAGGGGTTACCCGGACGAGGTCTGAAGACGGGGACTTTGTTATTCTCTTTGCTTTCCGCCCCATCAAGGCTGTCGAGAAATGCTTCGATCCTTGTTATCATTCCCGCATCTGCTGAGTGTTCATCGATCTCGAGGTGGAGATAGGGTTTGCCTTTAAGCTCTTCAGTGACGTAGTGCAGAAGAAAGGAGTCGGGACCACATCTGAAGTTACTCAGATAAACGGCATTCAGGCCTTTTGTTTCAGCAACATACCGGGTGGCAGCCAGGATTTTCTGTCCGTTAGGCCAGTACATGTTCCTGTAGTTCTCAAAGATATTGATATGACTGGTCTCAAGCATATCAATAGGTACAGCAACCACATTATGGCTAAGCAACTTCTCAACCAGTCCCAGATTCAGGTGAGGATCAGTTCCGTTATATGGCCTGGCAAGCAGAACAACAGTTTTCCACTTTTCCCTTATCGCTGGCAGAACCTTTTTGCCATAGTCAATAAGCCTTTTTTCAAACCCTGTCTGAACCCGGTCGGCCTCTCTTACGGCTTCGATAATCTCTTTTTTGTCAATTCCGAATTTTCTGCCGAAAAATTCTGACATCTCTTTTAAAAGAGCTCTTTCGAAGAACCTGAAATGAAGTACGGGAATAAGCAGCTTCGATTCGTCAATCCGGTTCCTCAGAGCTGCTCTGACCATATAAGGATGGGTCTGGATCCAGGGGCAGTTGCAGTTGAAGGTTTTATTACCTTCTTTGAACTTTGCATTGACAATAAAGGGAAGGAAAATATAATCGGCTCCTTTGTCAAACAGATCGAGTACATGGCCATGAATAAGTTCGACTGGAAGGCAGGTTTCAGTAGTGATCGATTCTATTGATCTGGTGACTAGAGATTTATCTGTCTCTGCCGACAGCAGGACACTGAATCCGAGTTTTTCAAAGAAGGTTCGCCAGAAAGGGAACTGCTGGTAGAAAACCATCAGGGCCCTTGGAATTCCTATTGTTGTTTTTTCATGTTTTGCCGGTTTTTCATAACCCTCTGTCAGCATGGATGTCCTGTCCTTAAAGAGATCGGGTATGTCAGATTTAATTTTCTTCCTGTTGTCTGTCTCGTATTTTTCACATCGGCCACCATAGAACAACGACCGGGCTTCACCATTTATACTTACGCGTCTTATCTCACAATGGTTAGTACACCCCTTGCAGACAAACCTTGTAATATCGTAGGGTGTATTACTAATTCCGAAGCCTTTGAAAGAGGTCTTCACGCCTTCCTTCACCGATCTCTGTGCAAGTATGGCAGCGCCGATAGCACCGGTGACATCAAAATGCGGAGGTATTAAAATCTTTTTACCAAGCACCTGTTCAAAAGCTGCAACAACAGCCCTGTTGTTTGCCACACCACCCTGAAAGAAGATCCTGTTGCCGATCCTTCGTCCGGCAACTACCTTTGTCAGATAGTTTTGAACTATCGAGTATGCCAGTCCTCCAACAAGGTTGTCATTTCTTGCACCTTTCTGCATGAATGAATTGAGATCCGAATCCATAAAAACTGTACACCGGTCCCCGAGCTTCACCGGGGAACAGGCATTCAGGGCAATAGAGCTGAATTCATCTTCTATCTTAATATTCAGTTTTTCGGCCTCCTCTTCGAGAAAGGAGCCGGTACCTGCCGCACATACCTTGTTCATCTCGAAGTCAACCACAACCCCGTTATCAATGCTAATATACTTGGAGTCCTGCCCGCCGATTTCAAAAATAGTATCAACTGACGGATCGTAATCTATTGCAGCGGTTGCCTGGGCAGTGATCTCATTATGTATAACGTCGGCGCCTATGAAGTCACCTGTAAGGTAGCGTCCCGAGCCTGTTGTGCCGGCTCCGACAACTTCAACGTAACTGCCTGCCTCGGCACAGATCTCCGACAGTCCCCTCCGTATAGCCTCAAGCGGCTGACCTGCTGTAGGAAGGTATCTTCGGGCAATTACCCTGTGCATCGCATCAATCAGAACAACATTTGTACTTAGTGATCCGATGTCAAGTCCCAGATAGACCTTAAGTCTTTCTTTCCCTGGCTCTGTCTTGTCAACATCCTTGTTGCAGAGGACTCCGGTATCCTTTAGACGGGGAAGGCAGTCAAAAGCCGAAGTGTCGGCGGCAAGATAACGGTCGAGCTTGTCCGTCCCATTTATACTGCCGGGAGGCATCCTGTTCCTGAAAGCATATATAACAGCTCCGATAGCACCCATAGAAGCATGATACGGGGGGATGATAAGTTCCCCGTCGCTGAGTTCCAGGATCTCTCTGAAAGCTCTTACCATTCCTGAATTTGCAGCGACGCCACCTGCAAACAGTACCGGTTTTCTGATCTCCCTCCTTCGGGCAACGTTGCTTCTGAAGTTACGGGCAAGGGCAAAACACAGTCCTGCAACAATATCGTGAAGCGGGGTTGCTATCTGCTGGTGATGTATCATATCACTCTTTGCAAATACGCTGCATCTGCCGGCTATCCTGGGTGGATTGACCGATTTAAGTGACAGTTCTCCGAATTCATTTTCTATTGAGACGCCTATCCTCTTGGCCTGTTGATCCAGAAATGAACCTGTTCCGGCAGCGCATATGCTGTTCATCTCAAAGTCAACCAGCTTCGAACTGCCGTTCAAAGGGTCTTTTTCGAGGATTATCAGTTTGGAGTCTTCTCCTCCAATCTCAATAACAGTCCTTGCTTCCGGATAAAGAGTTCCTGCGGAAGTTGCCTGGGCAATTATCTCATTTACAAACACACCTCCAGTTAGTTCAGAAGCTGTCTTTCCGCCTGTTCCCGTAAATACAATGCCTCTTATGTTGGAGCGCCCGTAAAGCTCAATAACAGATATAAGCCTGTTCCTGAAAATATTGTAAGGCTTACCATGGATATACTCATAATGGTCCTCCAGAATTTTCAGATCTCCATCCATGACAACAGTGTTCAGGGATACAGATCCGATGTCAAATCCCAGGAGAATGGTCTTTTCTGAAGACATGGCCCCCTTTTCGTTCAAAGCCATAGGAGATTTTTTTTAAGGACTTAATTTATCCCGCCACTTCCAGTTAATCATGCCTGATATCAAATATAATATATTCTCCTTTAAATCCGAAAAATACCATGGTAATTTAATGGGCAATTCCTGTACTTCCCTTATGTTACCTGCCAATTTAATATTTTGAATTCCTGTCCTTTGCGATCCCTGTTTATACCCATTCCTCGGCCATTATTTCACCCGAAAGTGAAATCATTATCTGTTTAACGGGAACCTTCCTGGATGCTCTTGCAAGGGCACTCCTGATCATACGGAGAAGACCACTGCAGCAAGGTACCTCCATTACCATAAGGGTTATTGTGTTGATCTTTGCAACGTCGATAAGTGCTGTTAGTTTTTCAACATACGACTCTGTATTGCTGTCGAGTTTCGGACAGGCAATAGTCAGTGATTTTCCTTTAAGGAACCTGCTGTGGAAGCCTCCGACTGAATAAGCCACGCAATCTGCTGCCAGGAGAAGGTCGGCTCCCTGAAAATACTGCGCAACAGGATTTATCAGATGCATCTGTACCGGCCACTGCCTCAGTTCCGACTGACTACTCTCGTTGCCCTCAACCGTTGCCATCCCCCTGGATATAACTCTCTGTGCGGATCCCGGACATCCTCCTCCGTGATTAAGAGGTGGTTCGGGGACAAATACTGCTGTCTTTTTTATGTTGTGCTCAGCTACTTTATCCTCATCAAAGGCTTCTGCTTCCCTTGTTTCAATTGAGATTGCACCTGTCGGGCAGTGTCCAAGGCAGGCGCCAAGACCATCGCAAAGCACTTCACTTACCAGCCGGGCCTTTCCGTCAATGATCTGCAGGGCTCCCTCATGACATCCTGGTATACATTCACCACATCCGTTACAGAGGTCTTCATCTATCTTTATTATTTCTCTTTTCATCATAATCTACTTTTGATTTTAATGGTATGGTGAAACCCAATGTCCGTAAAACACATTAATGCATGTTTGATTATAGAACACTAGCGGGCTTCAAATTATTAGGTTTTCAATTTGTTACTTCTCACAGAACTCACATATTTTCCTGATGCAAAAATGAATAAAGCAGGCGGTGTAATTTGTAACATATGTTACAAATTACAGTTATCTTTAAAACAAAAAACATGGACTATTCTCTGATTTCAGAATCCCCGCTGTTTAAAGGGCTCGGGTCCGAAGAGACCCGCAGGATCCTTTCCGGGATTTCCTTCAGGACTAAAAAGTACCGCTCAGGCAGCATGATAGCACAGGCAGGAGAGCCGGTGACTTCTCTCATGGTTGTTCTGGAAGGCAGGGTAAAAGGTGAGATGGTGGATTTTGCGGGCAGGGTGATAAAGATTGAAGAAATTCCTGCACCGGGTGCCCTTGCCTCGGCTTTTCTCTTTGGCTCGGCTAACCGGTTTCCGGTTAACATAATCAGTGTAACGGATTCAGGCCTGCTAATGATAGGGAAGGAGGAGTTCATCAGGCTTCTTATGTTAAACGACAATATCCTTTTGAACTTTCTTAACATGATATCAAACAGGTCCCAGTTCCTTTCAGAAAAGATAAAGTTCCTGAGCTTTAAAACAATAAAAGGGAAGCTGTCTCATTACATTCTCCAGAAAGCAGGCCCTTCCAATGACAACCTGGTAATGGATATGACCCAGATCGAACTAGCCGGCTTCTTTGGAGTGGCCAGGGAATCCATAGCAAGAGCCCTGCATGATCTTGATGCCGAAGGTTGTATCTCATCAAAAGGGAAAAACATCAGAATCATCGACCGCGGGGCCCTGGCTTACTATGTAGGCGATCAGTGATGATTTGGCAGCATTATTGAAAGGCAGGCTCCTTCTCCTTCCCTGCTTTCGATGGTCAGATTGCCTCCGTTGATCTTTACCAGCTCCTGGCAGAGCTTTAACCCAAGTCCGGTACCTCTTTCGTTTTCTGTCCCTGGTGTGCTTGTGATCTCTTTTGAAGAGAAGAGCTCTTTCTGTTTCTCTTCAGAGATCCCTATTCCATTGTCACACACTTTTATAAGAACACCTTCTCCGGTATATGACTTGTCCTTCAAAAGGATACTTATTCTTCCGCCTCTTGGGGTATATTTTATGGCGTTCGAAAGCAGGTTCCTTATTATAATATCGAGCAGATCCTTGTCAACATACGCCATGGAGTTCCCCATCTGGGTAAAGTTTACGGCAACATCTTTACTGTCGGCACTCTCCTTGAAGATACTAAGGTTGGTTAGTATTATATCGGCCAGGTTATGTTTCTCCGGTGAATATTTGATCTTATCCTGCTGGCCACGTCCCCACACAAGCATATTCTCGAGAAGGCTTATAACCTGCTGGGCGTATTGAATTGAACTGTTAGCAAATTCGTCGTACTTAACCTTGTATTCCTCTTCTTTGAGAAGGTTAAGCATATATAGGATATTTACAACCGGACTTCTGAGGTCGTGGGCTATCACCGAAAAGATTTTATTCTTAAGCCTGATGGTTTCAGACAGCTGTTTGTTTTGCAGGGCTATCCTTGAGTTCTGCCTTTCTATTTCTTCAGTTCTTTTTCTAAGTTCCTTTGTCCGGTCGTCGACAAGCCGGCCAAGATTTTTGTTGAGATATTCGAGTTCAAGGTGCAGTTTTTCCTTTTCCGAAAATGACTGCACCCATTTATAGAGCAGGAGCGAGGCCTGAATGAAGACAAAGATGACAACAGTGATTGTCATAACATATCCCACAGAACTCTCCGATCTTCCCATGGAAACAAGGATATCGTGAACCGCACCTATAAGCAGCAGTATGAAAGCAGCCAGATAAAAGATGTCAACCGGTTTCAGTTTCATGGCACCTTCAATACTTTTATAAATGGAATAACCCAGAAGCATGATCAGTGACGGGTAGAAAATAAAGGTTGCATAGCTGAATATATCTACAGGAAGGACAAGGGTCAGGATTGAGGCAAGAGCAAATAACCAGGTAAGAAGTATTGTTACAATCCTTATGACTTTTGAAGGATAGAGATGGGAAGCGAACCAGTACCAGCCCGCTATGATTAAATACAGTCCAAGGTATTCAAACCTGATTATCCATTCCCAGTCCGGATTTGCCAGGTCAAGAATAAGAAAGTTGGATGTGAAGAGTGGCCTCAGGGCAAGTCCTGTGGTAGCCAGACTGAAGAAACCTATAATCTTGTCTTTGGGATATATAATAAAGAAAAACATAAAGAAAAGTGAGAAGCCTATAAGAAGGCTTATAGTAGCCCAGTCGGCCGCCCAGCTGGCATAGCTCCTTTTTTCAGCCAGATCATAGTTGCCCATCTTCAGAGGTAACCAGAATCCTCCGCGGCGATGGTTGAAATTTGATACATTTATTACTATATCCAGGGTGTCTGTGGCCGGAACGATCCTGAAGAGGTTCTTCCTGTATTCAGGAATGGTTGTAGCTGCAGTTTCCCCGGGAGTACCATTTCCGCCAATATATTCTCCATCAACATAAAGGTCGTACGATGAATCAAAAACAGGCATGTCGAAGCCAAGGGGGTCTCTGAAACCGGGTGGCAGTACAACCCTGAGCCTGTATGTGGCAAAGCCGTGTCTTTCAGTACTTATTTCTGTAACGGGGTAGTCGGTCCAGTATGATGGTACCTTTCCGTAGAGATCAGGGTTAAGGGCGGATCCGTACCGGAAATCATTGGGACGGAGCATTTTCTGCCAGTAAAACTCCCACTCACCATTGAGTCTGACAATAAACCTGTTTCTGTCCTGCAGATTGGTTAAAGAGAGAACTCCCTTAACGGCTGAAGGTACAGGTTCCACCTTCCTGCATGAGCTTAAGGATGCCATCAGTAATGCCAGCACGAAAAGTACTCTTACTTTGCTATTCATTCCGGAACAGGGGTTTGCCCGGGCATAAAGATATTAAAACATTTTTATGGAAGGTACCAGATCTTCATCTTACTCAGACACCAGCTGAAATATTTTTCTCAGTCTGTCATTTTGGCCCTTTCCCGTTTTCGCTTATTCTGAAGAGGATGTCTCCTTTATTGACGTTTTTTCCCTGCTTTACAACCACTTCGCTTATTTCTCCTTCAAAAGGAGAAACTATCTCATCAATATATGAACTGGTTTGGATATAACATATTCGCTCCCCCTTTATGACCCGATCGCCGGGTTTTGATGGCTCGGTCATCTCTCCGTAGAGATTATAATAAATCTTTCCTTTCGCAGGAGCATTTATGGTCTTAAGTGATGGATCCGTTACAGCTACCGGCTTTTTCTCAGTAACGGCTACCCGCTCAGGAGGTTTTCCGGCATTCGCTGAAGCATTTTCCTTAGCCTTCAGAAGTTCTTCAGCAAACCTTGACCCGGCAGCTCCTGACATGAAATCCCTGTACTGGCGCTCATGAATGGCGAACTCAAAAAGTTCTTCTTCATCCGGCCCTTCCGGCCATCCGTTTTTCTTCATCTCATCCCTGAATGAGGGCAGTTCATCGGGGAAGGCATCCTGGGGAACTCCGGTATAAAATTCCTTTCCAAGTGATTCTGCAAGGCCGATGATCTCTTTCCCCAGTTCTCCGGGCAGCTTTCCTGCTTTGCCAAGTATCATATCCCATGTGTTGTTGTCAATCATGGCAAAGCGTTCTTTTCCGCTTGTCAGCTGAATTATATTCATAAGGGCTACGTTCTTTACATACTGGCTGAAAGGAGTCACAAGCGGAGGATAACCCAGTTTTGGCCAGATATATTCGACCTCCCTGAAGAGAGCAACAATGAGTTCATCCTCAGTGAGCTCCTTTTTTCCTTTACTCTTAAGCGAGGCGTTAATTCCCTGGTGAACACCTTTCAGGTCAGCCATCATACTGCCCATCATTCCTCCGGGTAAGCCACTGCTTATAAGAAGAGAGGATATGTGTTTGTTTCGTGGGTCGATGAAGTATCCGAGAAAGTCATCAATAAATGATTGTGTAAGTGACCTGACTTTCATATAAGCGTCCATGTTGATTTCAGGAACATCAAATCCAGCATCCTTCAGAATGGCCTGAACGGCCAGAACATCTGGATGTACCATTCCCCAGCTAAGGGGCTCCATGGCAACATCGAGAAAGTCGGCACCTGCCCTTGCTACTTCAAGCATTGATGCTACTGATATTCCCGGACCGGAATGGCCGTGATACTGGATAATAATTCCAGGATAGCTCTTTCTTATCCTTCTGACGAGTTCTCCGAGCATTGCCGGCCTGCCGACACCGGCCATATCTTTCAGACATATCTCATTGGCACCATAGCCAACTATATGGTCAACCACATCCATGAAATAGTCAACTGTATGAACCGGAGAATATGTTATTGAAAGGGCTGCCTGCGATTTCATGCCGGCTTCCCTGGCATACCTGATGGAAAGCTCAAGATTCCGGTGGTCGTTAAGGCCGCAGAATGACCTTGATATATTGACCCCCTGGGCTTTCTTAACCCTGAACATCAGTTTTCTTATATCGGCCGGAACAGGAAACATCCTTATCCCGTTAAGTGCCCTTTCAAGCATATGAGTCTCAATGCCTGCTTCATTAAAAGGCCTGGTCCATTCCCTTACGGCTGTGTTTGGATTCTCTCCGTAAAGGAGTTGCACCTGCTCGAAGGCTCCGCCGTTGGTTTCAATCCTGTCAAAACATCCCATCCCGATTATATGCGGGGCAACCATCCTGAGCTGTTCGGCTCTGGGCTGGTACTTCCCCGATGACTGCCACATATCGCGGTAAACAAGGCTGAAACGGATTTTCTTCTTCATATCGCCACTATTCAGATAAATGTCATTATAAAGTTATTATGGTTATAATCAATTCTTAATGATTTAAATCAGATATAAAAAAATTAAAGGAAAGATAACTGGGAATTATCTTTCCTTTATTAACCTAAACCTGATCGTAGAGTGGCCGGACGGCCTGTAGAAAAAATTGATATTTACTATATAGACGCAAATTTACATTCAATGTTGCACTGTTTTGTGTTAATGTAATGTTAATCATTTACTAAAATTGAATATTTCATTGAAAATCATAACTATAAACTTATCAACAAAAAGCATTCCATAATTATTTCACTCTAAACACCAGTGAATCGGCAGAATAAGCGGCAAATACACCCAATCCGCCACTTACATTGGAATAAACAGGTGATATTTCGGTGAAAGGATCATCGCCTCCCCCTGAATAGTCTTCAAGTGATCTATGATACAGATAATATGATTCATCGGTGTTAAGGATATAGAAGACGAGGAAGGCCGAATCGCTTTTGGGGTAAAGATCTGATATGACAGTGTTTGCCAATATGCGTGATCCTTCATTCCTGTTGTCCGTGAATATCTCGTTTTCCGAACCGATAAGCCTATGTTTCTCAGGGTAATAATAAAAGCCTTCATCATATATGAGCGCCTTGCAGAAAAACCTGAAGTAATTGTCCTCACCGGGAGGGTTCCTCATGTATATTTTTGAAGTAATGATATACCGTGGATTGTATCCGTCTCCCTCATAAAAAGTTATTACTGTATCTGCTTCCAGTCCTAGGTCATTTCTTACAGGGACCCTGCATGAGGCTTCCGCTTTAAGGCCTGTGCTGCTCTGAATCTTAACAGAGTAGGTAAGGCCTTCTTCCACCTTCATATCTTCATGACTGAAACATAGGCCTTCGGGACAGGCAGTCAGGTCTGTTGTCCGGGTCCCGTTACTTATGGTTCCTGTCAGGATACCAGTATCATAAAACTGGTTTATCTCACCAAGAACCGGGGAGTTTGAAGTGACTCTGATAAGCGAAACGCTGTCGTCGGGCGACAGGAAGGAAACAACGACCAGCTTCTGAACAAAGCGGGGCAGCTTAACGTCCTTGACTTCCCTTTCGCATGATGGGAAGGAAACAAGCATAATTAACAGAAGTGATATATGTCTGATTTTCATGTCCATGGATATTTGATACTTAAAAAGCCTGGTCGACCGGCGAGAGTAGGTCTGGTTGCCGGAAAACTGAGGCAGGTCTGTAATGCTGAAGGTTTGCATCAATACTGTATTTTAAAATCTGAATGACCATGTTACCGAGGGTATCACAGGGAAAAGACTTATCTGTTTCAGCACTCCGTAAGTAGTTCCGCCGCGTGTAACATAATCATTATAGTAAAAGAAAGGATTTAGCCTGTTGTATGCATTATATACTGAAACCTCCCAGATGCTTTCGCCCCATTTTTTCTGCTTTCTGAATTCTATTCCCAGATCTAGCCTGTGGTAGGGTTTCATTCTGTAATTGTTCTTTTGCCCCTGTTCTGTCACCCGGAATGTCATATAGAGTTCAGGGGTGAAGTTGCTGTTCTCATTATAATAAATTGACTGCAAATCGGGGTAGGTGTGGGGTGTTGCCGGATATTCTGAAAGGGGAAGCGACACCGCATTCCCCGTGCCATAGATCCAGGTACCCGATACACTTATCCTGTCGTTGATCCTGTAGGTGCCGGTCACTGAAACATCATGCCGGCGGTCGTAACGGGCATAGAACCGTCTGCCCTGGTTCAGTGAATCGAACTGCATATGGGTCCACGACAACGTATACCCGATCCAGCCACTGAACCTTCCGGCTTTTTTCTGCAACATAATCTCAGCCCCATATGACCACGATCTTCCTGAAGTCACATTATCTTCCCATTGCGGAGAATCAATGTCCGATGGATTATTAAGATCCAGGAATGAAGCTCCTTCCCTGTATCCAATTACATTATTCATGGTTTTATAGTAGCCTTCAACACTCAGTGCAAGATCATGTCTGTCAAAGTCTTTTGCGAATCCTGCAGCGACCTGTTCCGAACGCTGGGGTTTTACTCTGTCAGTGGCCGGCACCCAGAGGTCGGTCGGAAGGCTGATACCGGTATTGGAAAGCATGTGGATATATTGGTTCATTGAAGCATATGATGCTTTGATAGCCAGGTCATCCCTGATCCTCCATGCTGCCGAAAGCCTTGGTTCGGGATACATATAGGTACTTGATTCAGCAATGAAACTGCTGAGCCTGATGCCGGCATTTATCTTAAGTGTCTGCAAAGGCTGCCATGTGTCTTCAATATACAGGCCAGTTTCAGTGCCGCTTATATAGTCCGATTCCCTGATTGTGACTTCACCGGGTATGTCGAGCTGAACATAGGCATGAGGATTGAATCTGTGTATTATCCCTGTGATCCCTGTTTTTATCCAGTGCCTTGGGTTAGGTATAAAGTCAAGGTCATATTTCAGGGTCAGATCCCTGATGCCTGAATAGTATTCGGCATAGAAATCCTTGTTCTCTGAAATGACTTTGTATTCATCATAAATACCAAAGGTGTAGTCGCTGAAAACAAGGGAGGTATTTGAAAACAGTCTGTCTGAAAATAGGTGGTTCCACCTGAGGGTTGCAGTGGCATTGCCCCATAAAAAACCTACATTTTCTCTGTAGCCTGAGGATTTGTATTTTAAATAAAATTTATCCTTTCCAAAGTATCCGCTCAGATAGAGTTTATTTTTTCTGCCAAAGTCATAATTGACCTTTGCATTCAGATCGTAGAAATAGTATCCTGTGTTCTCCTCATCGAGAATCCTGAGAACGGGACGCAGGATAAGGTCGGCATAGGTCCTCCGGCCTGATATAAGAATCGAGGATTTCCCTTTTTTAAGCGGACCTTCAACGGTAAACCTTGAAGAGATTAAACCGATACCTCCTTCCCCATGCCATTCATGCCTGTTTCCTTCTTTCATATTTATCTCCAGTACAGATGAAAGTCTACCGCCAAACCTTGCTGGAAAGCCTCCTTTAGTCAGTTCAATGCTCTTCAGGGCATCACCGTTAAAGAGTGAGAAGAAGCCAAAGAGATGACTTGCATTGTAAACAATGGCATCATCGAGTATTATCAGGTTCTGGTCGGGTCCTCCACCCCTCACGTACAATCCGCTTGTCCCTTCAGTCCCTTTCTGTACTCCGGGCATCAGCTGAAGGACCTTCAGAACATCTTTTTCACCCATCAGTGAAGGGACACTCTTTACCTGGGCTACCTGAAGCCTGACGTTGCTCATCTTTCCAGATGCGCTTATCTTTTCAGCCCGTTCAGCTGTTACCTCAACTTCACCGAGAATGATATCCGATGTCAGATCAACGTTCAGTTCGGTGTTCTGCCTGAGCCCTGTCTTCCTTAATTCGGCTGTATAGCCAACATATGAAAAAACAAGCTCAAGGGAATCTGTCTCCGGAAGCGTAAGTGAGTAGAATCCATAATTGTTTGTTACCGTGCCGCTCTTCCTGTCAGGGGAATATATGTATACACCTATAAGCGATTCACCGCTTTCCTTTTCCCTCACAAAGCCACTTACAGTGTATTGCCGGGGCACCTGACAATGAAGGTCAATAAGCTGAAAAATCATCAGGATAATGACAAAGGCCCGGCTGATTGACCCTGTCAGTAACTTCCGTCTTTTGTTCATTGGAAGAAAGTCATTTATAAAGTATTACAGGAGTCACTAATTTAGAAATATTTTTTAACTTGCATTACTGTTTTTCTTATGATATTTAAGTTACTATACAGTTTCATGATGCAGCGGCTGGGACGCCGGCTATACCATTGCCTGATGTTCTATGGCGACAGATGATCTGATGCCGTGCTCCTGACAGGGCATTCTCCCTCTTTATTTACAACTAAACCCAGCGTTAATATTCAAGATGAAAGGTCTGATATTTGATATCAAAAAATATTCCGTAAATGATGGTCCGGGAATACGGGTAACCTGCTTTCTTAAAGGCTGCCCCCTGTCATGCCCATGGTGTCATAATCCGGAGGGGATTTCGCCCCTGAAGGACCAGGTTGTCATAGAGCGAAGAATAGGCAGCCATCATTTCAGAGATTGTGAGGATAGCGGACGTTATATTACAACCGGGGAGATTCTGGATCTCCTAGGGAGGGAGAGGGTTTTTTTTGAGAATTCGGGGGGAGGTGTGACCTTTTCAGGCGGTGAACCCATGAGGCAGTACGGGTTTCTTGAAGAAGTACTTGCAGAATGCAGAAGGAGTGGGTTTCATACTGCAATTGACACTTCAGGCTATGCCTCAGAGGAGGCTTTCAGGAGAATTATCCCCTATACCGACCTGTTCCTCTACGATATCAAGCATCTCGACGATACCCGGCATATTGAGTTAACCGGGGTCTCCAACAGGATGATACTTAATAATCTTTTCATGCTCCTCGACCTTGGGAAAGAGGTGATCATCAGGATTCCTGTTATCCCGGGGATAAATGATGATCCTGATCATACCGGGCGCCTGAGGGATTTTATAGCCAGCCTTGGTAGGGGGAGCCTGTCGGGGATATCACTATTACCCTTTCACAGGACAGGTATTTCGAAATATAAAAGACTTAACAGGCCCGACTCTGGATCCGGCTTTGTGCCACCTTCTGAAGAACAGATGATTAAGCTTGCAGGTTTTTTTGCTGCCACCGGTCTCAGGGTAAGGATTGGCGGCTGAAAAGGATATTTAAAAGAACAAAGGCCATAACGGGAAGGAATTCAGGTCAGACAACAGAGTGAATTCTTAATTGAATAAAACTTAAGAAATGATAATATCTGAAAGAGTAAGGAAGCTCAGGGAGCAGAGTCTGAATGCGGTAGAAAGCATTTCGGCCGAAAGGGCAGTGCTCCTTACCCGGTTTCTTAAAAGCGATGCTTCAGTGGGATTATCTGTTCCTGTACAGAGGGCCCGTGCCTTTGAGTACCTGTTGAACAATAAGAAGATATGTATCAATGACGGGGAGCTTATAGTGGGAGAGCGGGGACCTTCGCCTAAAGAGACCCCGACATATCCCGAGATATGTCTTCATTCAGCGGCTGATCTGGAAATACTAAGTACCAGGCCAAAAGTGGCTTTCCGTGTTGCCAGCGAAGTGAAGGAGGTCTATGAAGAAGAGATAATCCCGTTCTGGAGAGGCAGGACCTGCAGGGAAAGGATAATGTCGCTTATGACTCCTGAATGGCACAGGGCCTATGAGGCCGGTATCTTTACCGAGTTCCAGGAGCAGAGGGCTCCGGGACATACGGTTGCTGGATACGGTATTTTCAGGAAAGGGTTTCTTGACCTTAAGGAAGAGATAAAACTGGCACATGATAAACTTGATTTTGTCAATGATCCTGAGGCCCGGGTCCGCTCAGAAGAGCTTAAAGCAATGGATATAGCCTGCGATGCTATAATTTCATATGCTGCACGTCATGCCGATACCCTCGAATCACTTGCAGCCAGTGAAAAAGATCCTTCCAGAAAGGCAGAACTTCTTGTCATCGCTTCGGTCTGCAGAAAGGTTCCGGCCCATAAGCCTGAGACAGTCCATGAACTGCTTCAGCATTACTGGTTTATCCATCTGGGGGTGATAACAGAGCTCAATCCATGGGATTCATTTAACCCTGGACGCCTTGACCAGCACCTATTCCCGCTGTATCTGAAGGAAAAGGAGGCAGGGCCACCTGACATGCAGCATCTTTATGATCTCCTCGGGTGTTTCTGGGTTAAGTTTAATAATCACCCCTCTCCGCCAAAGATGGGAGTGACGGCAAAAGAAAGCAGTACATATACCGATTTTACTCTGGTCAACCTGGGGGGCTTAAAGGAAGACGGGTCGGATGCTGTAAACGAGATGTCATTTATCCTTCTCGATGTAATCAGGGAGATGAGGATACTGCAGCCGGGTTCAATGATCCAGATCAGCAGCAGGAGTCCCGACACCTTTATTCATAAAGCTCTCGACATCATAAGGACAGGATTCGGACAACCCTCGTGCTTCAATACAGATGCAATAGTTAAGGAACTTGTCAGGCAGGGCAAGAGCACTGAAGATGCCCGGAACGGGGGAGCCTCCGGCTGTGTTGAAGCCGGGGCTTTCGGAACGGAGGCTTACTGGCTTACAGGTTATTTCAATCTTCCAAAGATACTTGAGCTTACTCTTTATGACGGTTTCGACAGGATAACAGGCAGGCAGACTGGCCTGAGAACTGGGAAAGCCTCAGAGTTAACAACTTTTCCACTTCTGCTTGAAGCCTTCAGAAAGCAGGTGGAGTATTTTGCCCGTATCAAGATTGAAGGCAATAATGTCATCGGGAAAATCTATTCCGGGGAGCTTCCGGCCCCTTTCCTGTCGCTGCTTATTGAAGACTGTATAACGGCGGGACTCGACTACAATTCAGGCGGGGCAAGATATAATTCAACCTATATCCAGGGTGTGGGACTGGGGACGGTGACTGACATCCTTACAGCAATAAGATATAATATCCATGACAGGCGGAAATATTCGTGGGATAAGCTGCTGGCTGCCACTGAAGCTGACTTCAAAGGCTTTGAGGAGATACAGCACGAACTGGTATACAACACACCTAAATACGGGAATGATAATGATTATGCCGACCGTCACGCAAAGGAGGTCTTTGATATCTTTTTTACTGCAGTTGACGGGAAACCCGATGCCAGGGGCGGAGTTCACAGGATCAATCTGCTCCCGACGACGTCTCATATATATTTCGGCACTGTAACAGGTGCCACAGCTGATGGCAGGAGAGCCTTCAGGCCTCTTTCTGAGGGAATCTCACCCAGTCAGGGAGCCGACCACAACGGCCCCACGGCCGTAATCAGGTCGGTATCAAAGATTGATCAGCTAATGACGGGAGGAACGCTGCTTAACCAGAAATTTACTCCGGCCTTTTTCTCCGGGGAGGAAAACTATAAATGTCTTACGGCTTTGATAAGAAGCTATTTCAGTCTTGACGGACATCATATTCAGTTTAATGTGGTCGATGCCGGAACTCTAAGGGAAGCAAGGAAACATCCCGAAAGGTACCGCGACCTGATAGTCAGGGTAGCTGGATACAGTGACTATTTCAATGATCTGGGGGATGAACTTCAGGAGGAGATAATTAGCAGAAGCAGCCACGGGTCGGATTAGATAGGACTTTGGTGCAAGGGTAAAGGGAGATATAAAACTTAAAAAGGGTCGCCATCAGATGGCAACCCTTTTTTCTTTACAACCTGTCTGCCAAAGCAGGCGGGTTTATTTTCTCTTATCCCTCGATTCGTTGAATACTGATGTCGCCGTAGCAACAACGCCGGCAATGTCTGACATGTTTCCGGGAATTATCATTGTGTTATTCATTTTGGCAAGGTTGCCGAAGGCAGAAAGATATTGTTCGGCAATTCTCAGGTTAACGGCATTAAGTCCGTTTTCTTCAGAGATGGCAATTGAGATGGCTCTAAGGCCGTTAGCTGTTGCTACAGCTACCTGCTCAATTTCAGAAGCGCGGCCCGTGGCTTCGTTTATACGTTTCTGCATCTCACCTTCCGATTTCTTGATGAGTTCCTGCTTGTCACCTTCGGCTACGTTAATCTTTGCCTGTTTGGTACCTTCCGATTCAGCAATGATGGCACGTTTTTCCCTTTCAGCCCTCATCTGTTTTTCCATCGCGTCACGGATGGTCTGTGGAGGAGATATATTTTTAACCTCATACCTGGAAACCTTGACACCCCATGGTTCACTAGCCTTATCAACGGCTTCAACGATTGACACGTTGATGGTTTCCCTTTCTTCGAAAGTCCTGTCAAGCTCAAGCTTACCAATGATACTTCTCATTGTTGTCTGTGCTATCTGGATTGAAGCAAAGCGGTAGTTGTCGATACCGTACGAAGCTTTTTGCGGATCCAGTACCTGAAGGTAAAGGATACCGTCGACCTCAACGGCTATGTTATCCCTGGTTATACAGACCTGTGAAGGAACATCAATTGCCTGTTCTTTAAGGGTATGTCTGTACCTGACTTTGTCGACAAAGGGGATAAGCACCTGAAAGCCGGCAGTAAAGGTTGCCCTGTATTTCCCCAGGCGCTCTACAATGATGGCCGTTCTCTGTGGAACAACCTTGACCATTGATGCAACCAGGATGAATACAAGCAGGATTACACCAACCAGAATGAATGTTGTACTTGGCATTTTAGTTTTATTTAGGTTCAACAAATAATGTGAAATTTTCCTTACTTCTTATAACAACAACCTGTCCTTCTGATATATCTGAATCAGATTCTGCTTTCCAGGTGGTGCCTTTAAAGTCAACTTTCCCTTTTTTACCCGGTTTGATCTCAGACATGGCTATAGCTTCCCTGTCCGTGAATTCGTCTTCAACACCTTCTGAAAGAGAATCCTTGCTGCTCAGAAATTTCCTCTGAAGCATCCTTCTGAGAGCTACAAGGGCAAGAACCGACGTCAGGGCAAAGACAATAACCTGGAGATTGATCCCCGGGTTGGCAACAAGACATAAAAGTGCTGTTATCCATGCCCCAACCCCGAAAAAGAATATAACAAATCCTGGAAGTGCCAGCTCAAGAAGAAACAGAATGAATCCAATCAGAAACCATACTAGTTCCGGTTTGGAAAATAATGATGAATCCATGGTTTTTTAATTAAGTTTAGTGCGGGATATTATTCTTGTTTGAAGTAAAGATATAATAAAAAAATCAGATTTTTTCAAAATTGTACACTCCGGCCCGAATTAATCCGGATATATCTTTTACATTAAAGTCACTCTGCAGGTAAGGAGCTATTGATATCCCGGAGCCAGGAGGCTATCCTTTTTGAATGGAAGTTCAGGTTTTCGCTCGATACTGCACCTTCGGTTTTTATTGTTGTTACCCGGTAGGTTCCAGTGTTATGTGTATATTCATAGCAGATAAACCTGGCAGTACCGTTTTCAGATCCTGTGTTTCTCGCTGCCGACACCTTGCTGAGTGCAAGAAATCTTATATACTTCGTGTACCTGTCAAGTTCTTCCTCAGACACTCTGACACCTGAATAGATACTTTGCTTAAGGTTCTCTTCCATCTGATCATCGGTCAGCACCAGATCGGTTCCGGCAAAATGCCAGTCGGGGGGATTGCTATAGGTCAGTATATTCCCTTCACTGTCGATAAAGAACCCGCTGTGGGCATTTTCAGGATCCTGACTCAGGTACTCATACTGGAACAACACAACCCTGTCGTCCTTGCCGCTGTTTGCCTTTTTACATCCTGAGTAGAGCAGGATGGCAATAAGTGATATGGATAGTATGTTGAATAATGACCTCATTTTCACTGAAGCACATGCAAAAATCACGCCGTTTTCCACGTTCCGGTGGTTAAAAAAACCTAATACCGAAGACCCGTATAATGATTTTTTATACGTTTCCGGGTCGCTTGTAAGCGTTTTTTTTCGTACCTTTTATGAATTATGTGACTGGCATTTTGTACTGGAAAGCGCAGACTTTCCCTCCGTTTACAAAACGGGATAATGATCTGATCTTCAGGTTTTAACAATCTGATGTCGGGATTAGGTATGACAGAGAATAAAACAAGGAGGCCGGTAAGATGGAAAAATTCTTTGATTATTTTGATGATCGGTACAGGCAGGCCCTTCTGAACCAGCCTGCATCGGAGGATGGTCCTGTTGTTACAATTTCAAGGCTCACAGGCTGTGACGCACGGCAGGTGGCTGAAGATGTTGTGGAGATTCTAAACAGGAAGGCCGGGGTAAAGAGATGGCGATGGGTTGACAAGGACATAATTTATGCCATCGCCAGGGAACTGAATACTGATGCCCAGCGTGTAGAGAACTTCTACAAAGGCATTGAGATGTCAAATCTTTCGGAGATGATCATGGCATTCTCAGGAGGATTTGTAAGTGATCTGAGGATAAAGAAGGCCATCAGGGATGTTGTCTTGTCCATCTGCAAATCAGGATTTATTATAATTGTGGGCAGAGGAGGTGTATCGATAGCATCGGAACTTAGGAATGCTTTGCATATCCGGCTGGTGGCTCCTTTCTACTGGAGAGTGGAGAATGTGATGAAGAAAAAGCAGAAGAGTATTGAGAAAGCTGAGGAGTATGTGGTGGCTAACGATGAAAAGAGATATAACCTTATAAGGACTTTTCTTGATAAAAAGCCTGTGAATATCGATTCGCTTTTCGATGCGACACTTAACCGGAAGGGATTCACTATCCAGGAGACAGCAGATCTGATAGTCTCGATGTATGAAAAGAAAATAGGACCCTTTATCAGCGAGAAGAGAATCCGGGAATCCAGTGTAAGGATACCCGGACTATAATCGCCTTAAGGCAGGGGAGTTTCAGATACCCGAGACTTCCCCTATTTTCTTTATATGATCACATAGCCGGTTGTCAAGACTGTTTTTATAGGCTTCCCAGTCGCTTATCTGCCGGCGGGCAACTCCTGTTTCCATTGCAGCCCGGGCCACACACGAGGCTACACATGATATAAGTCTGGGATCAAGTGGCTTGGGAATGATATAGTCCCTGCCGAAAGAGAGAGAGTCGACACTATAGGCCCTGAGAACTGATTCAGGGACAGGGTCTTTTGCCAAAGCGGCAAGAGCCCTTGATGCAGCAAGCTTCATCTCTTCATTTATTGTGGTTGCCCTTACATCGAGTGCTCCCCTGAAGATATACGGAAATCCAAGTACATTATTGATCTGGTTTGGATAATCCGATCTTCCCGTGGCAAAAATGACATCGTCGCGGGTTTCAAAAGCCTCTTCATACGAAATCTCGGGAACAGGATTGGCCATGGCAAAGACTATTGGGTCAGCAGCCATGGAAGCAAGCATCTCCTTTGTCATCATATTGGCTGCTGAGAGCCCCAGGAAAAGATCTGCTCCCGCAACGGCTTCAGCAAGAGTATCAATATCACGATCGGTTATAAATTCCTGCTTGTATACATTGAGATCCTGTCTTTTCCTGTTAATTACCCCTTTCCTGTCAACCATCACTATGTTTTCCTTCCTTACGCCCAGCGACAGATAGAGCCTTGAACACGATATGGCAGCTGCCCCGGCACCGCAGACCACCATTTTTATCTCATCAATCTTCTTCCCTGTTATCTCAACCGCATTTAGCAGTCCAGCCCCCGAAATAATAGCTGTGCCGTGCTGATCATCATGGAAAACAGGGATGTCGAGCATCTCCTTCAGCCGTCTCTCTATTTCAAAGCACTCGGGGGCCTTTATGTCTTCAAGGTTTATGCCTCCGAAAGTGGGAGCGATCCTTGCACATATCTCAATGAGCTTTTCAGGGTCCTTTTCGTCGATTTCAATATCGAAAACGTCAACGTCGGCAAAAACCTTAAACAGCAAACCTTTCCCTTCCATAACAGGTTTCCCTGCCAGGGCGCCTATGTCACCAAGTCCCAGAACGGCAGTTCCGTTCGAGATCACAGCCACAAGGTTGCCTTTGGCAGTATACTGGTATGCATCTTCCGGATTAGCCTCTATCTCAAGACAGGGATAGGCAACTCCCGGGGTGTAGGCAAGACTTAGATCGTACTGGGTACAATAGGGTTTTGTAGGAATCACTTCCACTTTGCCATGACGACCCCTGCTATGATACAGGAGCGCATCTTCCTTGGTCACTTTAGCCATTTGAAACAGTTTTTCAGGTTTGTTTTTCCGGATAAATAAACAATAATTTAACAGTCCGAAATTACTATGAAAAAATCATTTTAGCTATGAATTGCCGGGATAATATGGATGAAGCGGGAAACAGATAAGGACCTCCGTTAAAAATAAAACATAATATAAACCTTTCTGATTTTTTTGGAGTTGCGGATAAAATTGAATATTTTCAAAGTCAGATTTCCCGCCATCAAGGCTCGGGAGCTTGCTTGAAGGTAAACTGCCACAAATAAATTCCTTATAATAAATATCATATGGAAAGAAACAAACAGGGCCGGCGCGATTTTATCCGGAAGGGTTCCGCTGCCATCCTGGCCTTTACCATTGTTCCCAGGCATGTCCTTGGGGGCAGGGGCTTTACAGCCCCGTCGGGGCAGCTGACAAAAGGTATTATAGGTGTCGGAGGCATGGGTATGGGCCATTTCAATTACGAGGGAACACGTCTGCTTGCCGTTTGCGATGTCGACTCGGGGCATCTTGAACAGGCCGTAGCGGCTGGCGGAAGTGATGTGGTTGCTTACCGCGACTTCCGTGAGTTGCTTGCCCGGCCCGATATAGATATAGTTCATATAGCTACACCTCCTCACTGGCACGGAATAATGGCCAGAATGGCTGCCGAGGCCGGAAAGGATATCTGGTGCGAGAAACCGATGACAAGAACCATAGGCGAAGGTATTAAGGTGGTGGAGGCAGTTCAGAGATACGGACGCATGTTCCGGCTCAATACATGGTTCCGGTTCAGGGATCAGTTTTATGGACTGGGGACCGAGGTAAGACCTCTTAAAAAACTTATTGACAGCGGTGTCCTGGGCTGGCCGCTCAAATTCACGGTTAGCGGGATAACAGGCTACGACTGGAAATTTTACTGGTCGGGGCTCCATAACCTGAAGCCTCTGGAGGCACCACCTGAACTCGACTATGATATGTGGCTCGGACCGGCCCCGTGGAAACCCTACAACCCGGAAAGGGTTCACGCGAAGTTCCGGGGTTACTGGGATTACGATGGGGGAGGCCTAGGCGATATGGGCCAGCATTATATCGATCCCGTCCAGTATCTGCTTGGCAAGGATGATACCGGCCCTTCACTGATAGAGATCGATGCTCCACAACAACACTATGATGCTGTGGGCTCATGGCGAAGAATCACCTTTACCTACGATGATGGCTGCAAAATCATCCTCGACGGTGAGAACAGGGATAAGGACGCTGCATATATTGAAGGCCCTGACGGTAAGATATTCAAGGGTTTCAGATCGGATATAAAAGATATTGACAGACTTATTGATTCACTCCCTGAGCCGGAACCTCAGATAACTTCATTCACTGAATCGGTTCTGACAAGGAAGAAGTTTGCCCTTAACGAATCAAACGGCCACAGGTCGTGTTCCATAGTAAATCTGGGCATAACAGCCCTGCGCCTGGGACGTGATCTGAAGTATGACCCGGTCAGCCAACGTTTTATCGACGATGAGGGAGCAGATAGACTTATCGATCAACCTATGCGTGATCCCTGGAAAATCTGAAACATATTTTTAATCTGAAACCAGAACTATATGAAAATCATCAGGATATTTTTAGCAGCAACAGTCTTTTTGCTTGCATCTTCACTTTCTTTTTCCCAGGATCTCAGAACCACTGAAACAAAGGTTGCTGATCTGCTGGGCCGGCTTCCGGCAGCTGATAATGCCACCACAGACAGGCTGATTACAGAAATGATCGGTCTGGGCGAATTCGGCATCAGGATGATATGCGACCAGATAATACCTGCCGGAACAGGTGATGACACAAAAGCCAGGTTTGCTACAGTGTCGCTATCAAGATATCTATCTGCAAACACCGACCCTGAGGCAAAAGCCATGTGGGAGAAGATCTGCCTGGGATATGCCGCATCAAGGGAAGATTACGGTGTAAAGGATTTTTTTATAAGGCAGCTTCAGCTGACCGGTAGCAGCGAAGCCGTTTTTGCTCTTAAGGACTACCTTATGAGCAGGGAACTGTGTAATCCTGCACTTGCCGTCATCAGATCCGTTGGAGGTCCGGGTGCTGAAGAGATACTGGCTGAGGCACTTAAGAATCCCGGCCTTCCCTGCGCAGCAGGGGTCATGAATGCCCTGGCCTTAATGAGATCTTCCCTGGCTGTTAATGAATATATACGGTTCGCATCAGATATAAATGTCAATACCAGAGCCTCGGCTTTAAATGCTCTTGCTCAGAGCGGAAGCACACTGGCTTACCCCGTATTGCTTAATGCTGCAAAGGATGTAGGTTACAGATGGGAACACACGGGTGCCACGGTATCCTTGCTTGAATATGCCCGGAATGCGGGTCTTGCCGGAGACTTAAAAACCATGGACCGGATCTGTAAACTTGTCATGGCAAAATGCAACGACAAAACCACTATGCAGAACAAGATAGCAGCCCTTAAAATATATACCGGCTTCCACGGAACCGGAGCCATGAAGGTTCTCTATAAGGCTGCCGGTCATCCCGATAAAACTTACAGGGAAGCTGCCTTTCAGGCTTCTCTTCTTGTTCCGGGAAAGGAAATATTAAACAACTGGCTTAACTTCTATCCAAAAGCTGAATCCTTTGCCAGAGCTGGTTTAATTAATATGCTGGGGAGTTTTGGCGACGAACTTTCCCTCCCTCTTGTCAGGCAGGCTTTGAACGATGCCGATGCAGAGGTGAGAGCAGCTGCCGTAACTGCTGTCTCAAAAATATCGGGCAGCAGGGCCATTCCCGACCTTAAGGACTTCCTTATGCGCCATACTGGTGCCGGAGACCAGGAATCGGTAAGAAATGCCCTTATGACTGTTGCCGGGACTACAGCAGTTGGTGAACTCCGTACTGTTCTCGGGGAGGCACCCGATGAAGCCGTAAAAACCATTATCGAACTTATGGCATGGACCAGCGACAATGTTTTCTTCAATGATGTTCTTCCTTTTACTGATTCAGGCAATCCGGATGTCAGCCTGGCAGCCTTCAGGGCCCTTGCAGCCCTGGCTTCTTCCGGAAACCAGATTCAGCTTACGGATCTGCTGGCTGAGACTGACGACCCTGACCTGGTAAGGGAACTTCAGTCGGCCCTCGCAAGGGCTGCATCAATGACCGAAGATCCTGAGAAGCGGTCAGAGTTGCTTCTGAAAGCCCTTGCCGGTGATGCAGCCAAAGAAAAGATAATCCCGGTTCTTGCAAGGACAGGAGGGAAGGAAGCCCTTGCTTATGTGCTTAAGGAATTTGAAGCAGGGCAGGGAGCCATGAGGGATATCTGTTTTGAAGCACTTACATCATGGAAGGATCATACAGCTTCCACAGCACTCTTCGAGATACTGGCATCGGGTAACAAGACATTCGGTGACAGGGCTTTTAATGCCTATGTCACTCAGACAGGCAGTTCTCCTCTTAGTGATGAGCAGAAACTGTTGCTTCTCAAAAAGGTTATGCCCTTTGCCACGGGCAATGATCGCAGGAATCTGATTCTGACTGCGACAGAAAAACTGAAAACATACCAGTCCCTGTTCTTTGCTGCTCCTTTACTCGATGATCCCGGTACATCTGCTGCAGCTGCCAGGGCAGTCATGTTCATTGCACTTCCCACTGTTGAATCGCGTACTGGAATGTACGGTAATAACGTAAGGGAGATTCTTGAAAAGGCTCTTACCTGCCTTGCCGGACCTGAAAGTGAATACGAAAGGGAGATGGTAAGCAGGTATATTGCCGGAATGCTTCCCGATGAAGGTTTTGTTCCGATGTTCAACGGGCAAGATCTGAGCGGTTGGCAGGGTCTGGTTGAGAACCCGGTTGCCCGGTCGCGGATGAGAAGATCCGAACTTCAAAGAAGACAGGCTGAGGCTGATGTTAAGGTGCCATCAAGCTGGACCGTCAGGGATGGTTGTATATGGTTTAACGGAGAGGGAGATAACCTGTGCAGCATCCGCGAATACGGTGACTTTGAGATGCTTGTCGACTGGGTGATAAGCAAGGATGGCGATAGCGGAATCTATCTCAGGGGTACACCACAGGTACAGATATGGGATACTTCTAGAAATGATGTTGAAGCCAACGTTGGTTCAGGAGGCCTCTATAACAACCAGATCAATCCTTCAGATCCCCTTCAGGTTGCCGATAACCCTGTAGGTGAGTGGAACAGCTTCCGTATTTTGATGACCGGCGAAAAGGTATCGGTATGGCTCAACGGGATACTGGTAGTTGATAATGTGACCATGGAAAACTACTGGGACCGCAATATTCCAATCTTCCCCACGGGCCCGGTTGAGTTACAGGCTCACGGTACCAACCTTGGTTTCAGGGATCTGTATATCAGGGAGATCAGGGATGAGGAGTTTTCTCTTACTACAGAAGAGAAGAAGGAGGGATTTAAAGCATTATTTAACGGTCGCAACCTTGATAACTGGATAGGGAACAAGGAGTCATACATCGTCGAAGAAAATAAGATAGTCATCAAACCTGGTACAGGCAGCGGTGGAAACCTCTATACTGCAGGAGAGTATTCCGACTTTGTAATGAGATTTGAGTTCATGCTCACACCCGGGGCCAACAACGGACTGGGTATCAGGACTCCGCCAGAAGGAGACGCGGCCTATGTGGGTATGGAGCTCCAGATACTCGACAATAATGCACCCGTATATGCCAACCTTCAGCCTTATCAGTATCATGGCTCAGTATACGGTGTTATTCCGGCCAAACGGGAATTTCTTAACCCTGTGGGTGAATGGAACTATCAGGAGGTTCGGGCAGAAGGCACCAGGATAACAGTGACCCTCAACGGCACGGTTATAGTTGACGGCGACATTGCAGATGCGCGCGATAACGGTACAATGGATCATAACGATCACCCCGGGCTGAAGAACACAAAAGGACACATTGGATTCCTCGGCCACGGCTCCGAAGTGCATTTCAGAAACATCAGAATTAAAGAGCTGCCCGGCAGTGCCAGAAAATAAAAACAGGAGGGAGCCGCCCGGGCTCCCTCCTGTTTTTAATACTTTTTTCCCCTGTCCGGGTCTACATGACCGGTACTCCGATTGTCTGCGAGAGTATAATAAACTGGTTAGGCTTCAGTCTCATCTCAGGAGCCAGCTTCTCCTTTGGAATGAGTCCCCTGATAACGCAACCCAGCTTTTCTGAGGCACAGAAGAGATATACGTTCTGCGCTATGAGTCCGGTGTTGGCCCACGAAGAAAGCAGATCGGCATCAGTAACTGTATCTCCCTCTTTCTTGCCTGTTTTTATCATATCGGCAACATAGACAATATTAAGTGGTGCCGTTGCAACAAAGTCCTGGGTCCCGCAGAGTGCCCTGATATCCTTATTATGCACCTGTTTCAGAATATGTTTTGAGGCATCATAGACGTACAGACCTGAAGCCATTGAAACATAAAGATCAATCTCCTGGAAATCCCTGGAGGATGGTGCGGTCCTTTTGTTCTCTTCCTTCCTGTTAAACCCCCATGCTGCCCACATAAGATCAGATAGCTGCTGCGGACTAAGATTCTCATTTGTGAAGGACCTGGTCGAATGCCTTTCATTGAGTGCCTGCATCAGGGGCATACCTCCTGTCCTGTGTGGTTCAGGAAGTGTTATATCCTGGGCACTGACTGAACCGAGGAACTGGCTGACAGCAACCAGAATAAAAGTGGTAAGCATCTTGTTTTTCATAAGCTTGAATATTAAAATTACCTGCAATTAAACCTGAAATATATAAATAAATATCTTCCCGGGAACGGATGCAATCAATGCTTTATAAGGGTTTTTACTGTTTTTACCGCTTCTTCTGCCCTTGCTGCAAGAGTATCCCAGTCGTTGTTTTTTATAAGTTCTTTTGTTATCAGATTCGATCCCATCCCGACACAGGTAACGCCTGCCCCGAACCATTCGGCAAGGTTTCCGGCAGTAGGCTCAACGCCCCCGGCAGGCATAATGCTTGTCCATGGGCAGGGGCCCTTTATGGCCTTCACAAAATCGGGACCTCCGACAGATGACCCTGGGAAGATCTTGACAATCTCAGCCCCCAGTTCCTCGGCAAGACTTATTTCGGAAAGGGTGCCGCAACCGGGCGACCAGAGTATCTTACGCCGGTTACATACCTTTGCCATTTCTGGATTCAGAACAGGAGAGACAATAAAATTGGCTCCAAGCTGGATATATATAGAGGCTGTACCGGCATCTACCACCGATCCGGCTCCCATGATAAGATCAGGAATCTCCTTTGCGGCCCACCTGTTGAGTTCAGCAAACAGCTCATGGGCAAACTCACCTCTGTTTGTAAACTCAAAAACAGTCATGCCTCCCCTGTAGCAAGCCTTAATGACATTTCTGCAGATATCTGCGTCTGCGTTGTAAAATACAGGAATTATACCAGTCTCACGCATCCTTATTATCACATCAACTCTCGCGAATCTTGCCATTGTCATTGTTATTAACACAATTACAAATATATCTAAAAAAATCAAGTGCAGGCTTTGTTTCTATCTTCTGCGGCCTTCGTCTGTTTTCAGGCTACTTCGTCTCTTCCTCTTTGTTTGAACATCGCCTTTCTCCTTTCAAATATATTTCTTTATCTTCGTCAATCATACATTCGACATGGCTCTGAATTATATCTGGATAGCTTTTTTTCTTATTGGATTCATCGTTGCAACAGGTGAATGGCTTTTTGCAGGTAATACCCAGATATTTAATGAGATGGTCAATTCAACCTTTGACAATGCAAAAACTGGTTTTGAGATCTCTCTCGGACTCACCGGGGTGCTTACTCTCTGGCTGGGCTTGATGAAGATAGGTGAGAAGGGAGGAGTTGTGGGCATCCTTGGCAGGATTTTCAGTCCGCTGTTCAGGAGGTTGTTTCCAGGCCTGCCTGACGGACACCCGGCATACGGTTCGATGATACTTAACTTCTCGGCCAACATGCTTGGACTCGACAACGCTGCCACACCGATGGGACTCAAAGCCATGAAGGAGATGCAGGAGTCAAATCCGGATAAGGAGACTGCCTCAAATGCCCAGATAATGTTCCTTGTTCTTAATGCCTCAGGTCTTACAATAATTCCCGTAAGCATAATGGTTTACAGGAGCCAGCTGGGTGCAGCCAATCCCTCCGACATCTTTCTTCCTATTCTCATAGCTACCTATGTTGCCACCCTTGCGGGTTTGATAAGTGTGGCCATAGTTCAGAAAATAAATCTTTTTGACAGGGTCGTTATGGCATATCTCGGTGGACTTACTGCTATTATTGCCGGTATCATTCTTTATTTCTCATCTATGCCAAAGGAACAGATAACAGAAGTATCGACCTTTGCCGCAAATTTCATTCTCCTTTCTGTTATTGTCATCTTTATAATTCTGGCCATGGTCCGGAAGGTCAATGTTTACGATGCTTTTATCGAGGGTGCAAAGGAGGGCTTTAATATTGCAATAAAAATAATTCCCTTCCTGATTGCCATCCTGGTGGCTATAGGAATCTTCAGGGCTTCAGGAGCCATGGATTTCATCATCGGTGGTTTTGAAAAGTTGTTTGCATGGCTGGGATTTGATACCAGGTTTACAGGCGCTCTGCCTGTAGCCTTTATGAAACCTCTTAGCGGCAGCGGGGCCAGGGGACTTATGATCGATACCATGACAGTTCATGGAGCTGATTCCTTCCTTGGAAGGCTTTCATGCACTTTACAGGGCGCCACGGATACAACTTTCTATATTATAGCTGTCTATTTCGGATCAGTGGGCATTAAGAACACAAGGCATGCCGTTGGGTGCGGACTGATTGCCGACTTTGCCGGTATAATTGCTGCCATCCTGATTGCTTATCTGTTTTTTGGCTGATATATGGCTGCCGTATCATAAGATGATATGACTAATAATTTCTATGATAAGAGCGAGACACATCACCTGGGACTACCGGTCATAGAAGTAGCAGGCGAAACAGCCAATCCGGGTGTTGCAGATCTTTCTTTGCTGCAGAAGAGATCTGTGACGGTAAAGGAAGCGGTCCTTGAAGATGACAACTCAAACAGGTTTACCGGAGCTTACAGGTACGATGGCTATTCACTGTTCGATATTCTTAATCCCTTTATTCCTGAGAAGTCGAACAGGCAAGAATTCGGATCGGTTATCGATCTCTTCGCCGAAGTTGAGAATGCAGACGGAGAAAAAGTTATCTTCAGCTGGGGAGAGATCTTTTATCCTGTCAATATACACAGGATAATAATAGCCACTGATGTTTCAAGGATAGTGCCAACAAAGACCAATGATCTTTGGCCCCTTCCTTCAAAACCCATGATCGTTGCGGCCAATGATCTGGTTACAGAACGCAATATATCTATGCCTCAGATTATTACAATACGGTCTTTCAGACGATCCTTCCCATTTACTGCTGGCACCATACCCCCTTATTCTCCATTTATAAGCTTTTATAAACAGGGTATTCCTGTTGTCAGGCTTACTGAAGCGGAGGATGAAGCTGCCGTCACCTTCAATACAATTTTTTACGGCAGAGGGAGGGGAATACATAGCACAACCCCTTTCACAGGAGTGATGCTGAAGGATGCCCTGAAGGATCGTTGTCCGGTAAACAGGCACAATATTATGCAGGCCTTCTTTTGTATAGCCGGAACTGATGGTTACAGATGTGTTCTGACTTTTTCAGAGCTTTTCAACAGGAACGACCAGCAGGAATTTCTTCTTGTAAAAAGCCGGGATGAGGCGGTAGGCAGATTCAGGATCTTCCCGGCTTCCGACTTCTTCTCCGACAGAGCGGTAAAAGCAGTCAGTGAGATTCATTTTGAAGATTAATACCCGATTTATCTGAAAATATATGAGTACACTCCTTGTCTCTCTTCTGGTAGTTATCAGCATCATTGCCATAATACTGCTTACCTCTGCTTTAAAACTCAAGGCTTTTGTTGCCCTGTTCCTTGTGTCACTTTTTCTTGCTATTACAACACTTCCTTCCGGGCAGGTGATAAGTACCATAAAAGACGGATTCGGTTCAACCATGGGTTCGATCGGCCTGCTTATCATTCTTGGTACTATGATAGGGGTGACCCTCGACAAGACGGGCGGTACAATAAGAATGGCTGAGTATTTGGTTTCGAAGACAGGAGAGAAAAGGAGTGCACACGCCCTGGGTATGACGGGCTTCCTGACAGGTCTGCCCATATTTTGTGATTCGGGTTTTATCATTCTCAGCGGACTTGCAAAATCGTTCAGTTCGCGATCACGGTTACCGATGGCGTTTATGGCGACCCTTCTGGCCTCGTCACTTTATTCGGTTCATTGTCTTATTCCACCCCATCCGGGAGCATTGGCTGCTGCCGGTATCATGAAAGCCAATATAGGCTATCTCATTGTTACCGGTGTACTGCTTGCCATACCTGCAACTATAGCCGCCTTTATATGGAGCCGGTGGATCACCCGCAGGCTGGGTATAAAGGAAACAGGTACGGTTAATGTATCCCGCCAAACAGATCCCCGGGATCTTCCTCCTGTGTTGCTATCCTTTCTGCCTGTTGTCGTGCCACTTTTCCTCATCACTATCAGATCGCTTGCCACTCTTTTCGACAGTCAGGGGCAGAGCCTGTTCTCAAGGCTGTTTTTTTTTCCAGGCGATCCTGTTATTGCGCTTTCTGTGGGTGCCTTCCTTTCTCTTTTCCTGCTGAGGAAAAAAGACATAGCTACTTTGAATGATGTCTTTACTGAGGCTGTTGAGAAGGCCGGTCCCATACTTATTGTCACAGCTGCCGGGGGCATGTTCGGTATGGTCATAAAAGCCACAGGGACGGGCGAGAGTCTCGGGAGGCTTCTGGCAGGAACAAATATAGGACTGGTTGTGCCTTTCCTTATTGCAGCCCTGATGAAGACGGCCCAGGGTTCATCAACAGTTGCCATTATCACTGCGGCCTCCTTTATGGAGCCTATGCTGGCTCTGCTGGGACTCGACACCGAGTGGGGCAGGCTTCTTGCCATGCTTTCCATGGGAGCCGGGTCAATGGTGGTGTCTCATGCCAATGATTCATATTTCTGGGTGGTAAGCAATTTTTCGGGTATTGATATCAATACAGCTCTCAGGGTATATACACCGGCCACCCTGATAATGGGTCTGGTTGTTTTCTCTTTGATTTGGATTATTTCCTTTTTCGTTATATGATTTATATCCAGGTGTTTTGAATAAGTAAAAAGCAGATTGTCATGGATAATCAGGAAGCAGCCATCAGCATATTTCTGGCAGGGATAAGAGGTGTAATGCCTGAGCGGCTAATAAGAAGAAGCCTGTCTGTTACGGGTTCATCTATAAGGATCGGCGACAGGGATTTTGATACAGGCAGCCAGGGAAGAATTTTTGTTATAGGAGCCGGCAAGGCAAGTGCAGCCATGGCTCATTACGTTGAAGCCATCCTGGGCGACAGGATTTCGGGTGGCCATGTGGTAGTCAAATACGGTCATGCCTGCAAGCTCAGGTACATCGAAGTAACTGAGGCCGGCCATCCTGTCCCCGACAATAACGGCTTCAGGGCAACTTCAGAGATACTTAGGATTGCACGCGAAGCGGGTGAAAATGATATTGTCATCTGCCTTCTCTCCGGGGGAGGGTCGGCTCTGCTTACTGACATCCCCGAAGGACTTATTCCCGAAGATATTGCTGTGCTGAACAGTGTTCTTGTAAGAGGAGGAGTGCCGATAGGTGAAATGAATACTGTAAGAAAGCATCTTTCGGGTATAAAGGGAGGACAGCTGTCAAAAGCAGTTCTGCCGGCAAGGGTCATAACACTTGTCCTTTCAGATGTCCCCGGAAACAGCCTGGATGTGATTGCCTCAGGTCCTACTGCTCCCGACAATTCCAGCTATGCCGATGCCCTGAGGATACTTGGTGAATACGGTCTCATAAGCGACATAACAACCGGAGTAGTCAGACACCTCGAAGAGGGGATAAATGGTCTGAAGCCGGAAACACCGGGCGACGGTGATCCGGCCTTTGATAACACATATAACTTTATATGCGGCACCAACATGACTGCCCTTGAGGCTGCACGCGAAGAGGCCTTGTTGCTGGGATTCAATACAATGATCCTTGGTGAGGAACTGACGGGAGATGCTGTTGCCGCAGCTGACTACCTTGTTGAGACAGCCCTGAGGATAAAAAATGACAGGGATGTGGTAAAGCCTGCATGCATCCTGGCCGGTGGAGAAACGACCCTCAGGGTGACAGGACTGGGGGAGGGTGGAAGAAACCAGCATCTGGCCCTGGTGGCTGCCAACAGACTGAGGAATAGTCCGGGAATAACCCTGCTTGCCGGTGGTACCGACGGGAATGACGGACCGACTGATGCCGCCGGAGCAGTAGTCAGTTCTGAAACATTCAGCCGGGCCATTTCGTCTCATATTGATCCTGAGAAATATATAAGGGATTTTGATTCAACCAATTTCTTCAGGATCGCCGGGGGGCATGTGATAACTGGACCAACCATGACAAATGTGATGGATATGGTTGTTATCATTGTTGATGAATAAACTTCTTTTATCTCAGGCCAGTCTGCCCTCAGACTTGTCCATCAGATACAGCCTCGCAGTATCTGCCACAGATTGTTCCATTGGCCTGAATGCGATACCCGTAGTTTCTGCAACCTTGCTGTTGTCAAACATTACCCTGGAATATCCTGCCCTTACTGTCTCTTTTGTAAGAGGCGACTTCCTTCCCGTTATCAGTGAAAAGAGTTTTACCAGGTAGAACACCGGAAAAGAAACCGGGGCGGGGACATTCAGAAAAGGCTCTCTGGCACCGAGACTGCGGGCTATCATTGAAAAGATCTCCCTGAAGGAAAGATTTTCGGATGATACAATGAATCTTTCACCTGTAACAGGAAGAGCAGCCAGTTTTACCATAACTGCCACCACGTCATTTACATCGACGTATCCGGTAATACCTCCGGTGTAAAATAGCATTCCCGAATCAATATTTGAAAAGAATGAAGAACTGCCCTTCTTCCAGTCACCGGGACCAAAAATGACCGACGGGTTTACAATGACGGCGTTGAGTCCCTGACCTATCCCCTTCCACACTTCCTGTTCCGACCTGTGCTTGCTTATGGCATATACCGCGTGATATTCCTCGTCGTTCCAGATATGATTCTCATTTACCGGCTTCCCCTTATTGGGGGCACCAAGTGCCGCAGTGGAGCTAACATGACATAATTTGGTTATTCCCGATTCAAGGCAGGCTTTTACCAGGTTGGCCGTTCCCCTTATGTTATTGTCGAGAAGCAGATCGCTGTTCCCTGATTCAAAAGAAACCGCAGCAGCACAATGATATACATGTCCGCAGCCTTTCAGCGCTCCTGCAAGTCCTTCGTAATCGAGAATGTCGCACAGTGTCCATTCAACAGATTTCAATATTTCATCCGGATCATCAGTGTAGTATGATACCACTTTCCTGAGGAAATCAAGGTTGCTTGTCTTTCTGTGAATGGCCTTTATATGCCACCCTTCTGAGGCCAGTCTGTATATAAGGTGACTTCCGACAAGGCCGGTTCCCCCGGTTACCAGAACCGGCAAATCCTTAACATTCATAACTCCTGGTATTTAAGTTCCTTTCTGAACTCTTTTGCCGACATCCTTATAAGAAGTCTTTCGGGGATCAACCTGGTTATAAATAGCAATATCCTGTTGGCAAGAAGAGGGATAATAACCCTCTGTCCCATTTCAACCCTGTCGAGGGTGTATCTCGCAAGTTCATCGGTTTCGGTGCTTAAAAGTTCGCCCATGAAACTGTGGGTGTTGATCCTTGCCGAACTGGTTGAATTGCTCTTTACACCATTCGGACAAACAACCGACACCTGGATCCCTGAACCTTCCAGTTCAAAAGCCAGGCTTTTCGAAAAGCTTACTACGAATGCTTTTGAAGCTGCGTAGATGCTTTTATATGGCAGGGCATAGTATGCCGAAATGCTCCCAAGGTTAAGTATTCTGGATCCTTTGTGCTGCCGGAGCTCAGGTATGAAATGGCGGGTAAGCAAAACCATTGCACGTATGTTAAGCATGATCCTGGTATCGAGATAGGCGGGGGACGAATCCTCAAAAGCTTTTGCACCGGCTATACCGGCATTGTTTATGAGAAAGTCAACCCTTATGTTCTGGTCCCTGCACCAGTCAAGGACTTTTTCAGGACCGTCGGGCTGGGTGAGATCGGTAGCGTAATGCTTTACATCCACGCCATATTCTTCTGCAATTCCGGCAGATGTGGCTTCAAGTTCAGGGCAGGGAAGAGCAACAATAGCTATATTCATACCTCTCTTTGCACACTCGGTGGCAAGAGCCTTCCCGATACCCATGCTCCCTCCTGTTATCAGGGTGTAAAGTTTTTCCATAGTCCTGGATTAATGCGGTAAATATACAAACATCCCTGATATGACAGGATGCCGGGTGAATGAAAGGGGTTTTTTGTATATTGGAGTCTGAAAAAAAGGGGTGAGGCGTAAGGCATTAGGCGTGAGGCTCTATCAGAGAGAGTGCCAGGATGATAGCAGAAAAGGTGTCATTGGAACACTGGAACACTGGAACACTGGAACACTGGAACTGGAAAAAGCGTGAGAGTGAGTGTGAGTGTGTGAAAACCCTTGAAATCTATAACTCTGGAACTCTGGAGCTTTGGAACTCTGGAGCTCTGGAGCTCTGGAACTTTGAAACTCTGAAACTCTGAAAC
>CAZXSW010000002.1:53887-105099 GCA_964642615.1 uncultured Rikenellaceae bacterium
TTGGAACTCTGGAGCTCTGGAGCTCTGGAACTTTGAAACTCTGAAACTCTGAAACCAGCTATATCAATAATAATCCTGATTATCTGATATGACGGCCCCATATATAATTTTCATTGTAGCTGCTGGGGTGGCTGTACTTCTCCTGCTTGTACTGAAGTTCAGGATAAGTGCTTTCATTGCACTGCTTATTACATCCATCCTTGTCGGAATCATGGCGGGGATGCCTCTTTCGGCGATAACAGAGAGTATTCAGGAGGGTATGGGGAGCACCCTGGGATTTGTAGCGACCATCGTGGGATTGGGGGCTATATTCGGTCAGATGCTCGAGAGTTCAGGAGGAGCTGCCTCACTTGCCAGATACCTCATTACTGGCTTCGGAAAAGAAAGGGCCTCATGGGCCCTTATGCTCACGGGTTTTTTTGTTGGCATACCCATATTTCTCGATGTCGGGTTCATAATACTTATACCTGTAGTCTATGCCCTGGCCAGAGATACAAAACGATCGGTGCTATTTTACGCCATACCTCTCCTTGCAGGCCTTGCCGTAACTCACACCATGGTGCCGCCGACACCAGGACCAGTGGCAGTTGCCGACATACTGGGGGCTGAAATAGGCTGGGTCATCCTTTTTGGTGTTATTACCGCCATTCCTTCAGCCATTATTGCAGGACCACTGTTTGGAAGGTACATAGCATCGAAGATTTACGTTGCTCCTCCCGCAGCCCTGGAGGCCATGGCAGGCCAGGCAGGGGAGGAGGGGCCGAAGCCCCCTTCGTTCTGGATAATTGCTGCACTGATACTTACACCACTGACGCTTATTGTGGCCGGGACATTCACCGGACTGGCTGTGGATCGTGGCCTTGTCAGTAAAAGCCTGATCACTGAAATTATTACCTTTACAGGTCATCCTTTCACTGCCCTTATAATTGCAACACTGCTTTCAATCTTGCTTTGTCTTAAAAGGGAAATGTCTGGCCAGATGATCCTCGATCTCAGTACAAAGGCCCTCGGTCCGGCCGGAATAATCATTCTTGTTACCGGCGCCGGAGGGGTCCTCAAACAGATACTTATCGACAGCGGCATCGGTATGATCCTGGCCGAATCGGTTTCAGGTTCACATATACCCGTTATCGTTCTTGCATGGGTCCTTGCCGCCCTTGTAAGGATCACCCAGGGCTCAGCCACGGTAGCCATGATTACTTCTGCCGGAATAATTGCTCCGGTACTGTCGCTGGTCAATCCTGACCAGATACAAACTGCCCTGATAGTTGTTGCAATAGCATCAGGTGCTACAATAATGTCGCATGTTAACGACAGCGGGTTCTGGATTGTCAGTAAATATCTGGGGATGGACGAGAAACAAACCCTCAGGTCGTGGACCCTAATGGAGACAATAATTGCAGTGACCGGTCTGGCAGTTACACTGACACTGAGTCTGTTATTTGCCTGACAGGCTGCAGGTCATTCACATTGTTCCCGTGTAAACGACTGAGGGTATTGAAAAACAGTTTTTCCCTATGGCTTTAAATAAGTATCTTTAGGACACAATTAATCTGATAATATCTAATAAAATATTGTAAATATGAAGCTTAAGTTTATTGGAGCAGCCCGTGAGGTAACAGGAAGCAAGACCTTGCTTACAACAGATTCAGGAAAGAGATTACTTTTGGACTGCGGGATGTTCCAGGGAAAGGGACTTGAGACCGATGAGATGAACCGTGATCTCGGGTTTGATCCATCGATGCTTGATCATATAATACTTACCCATGCGCATATTGATCATTCGGGATTAATTCCCTATATGTACCGTCTTGGTTTCAGGGGATCTGTCATATGTACCAACGCTACCAGGGATCTTTGCTCGATAATGCTGGCTGATTCAGCCTACATACATGAAAATGATACAAAAACCTTTAACAAGAAGAGAATAAAAAAGGGTTTACCACTGGTTACCCCAATCTATACCCAGGAAGATGCAAAGGAATGCATGAAGCTTTTTATCGGAATTCCGTCGGGGATGAAATTCAGGATTGACGATAACCTTAAAGTGAAGTTCACAAGCACCGGGCACATGCTTGGCAGCGGCGTTGCCAACCTTGAGGTTCGTAAAAATGGTGAAGTGAAGAAAATTGCCTATACAGGTGACATAGGACGTCCTTCTAACCGGATACTCACTCCTCCGGTACCTTTTCCCCAGGCCGACATACTTATAACCGAGTCTACCTATGGCGACAGGCTTCATAAAGATACAACAGCGTCTGAGGATGAACTTCTGGATGTTGTAATCGGCACCTGTGTAAACAAGGGCGGTAAGCTTATAATCCCATCGTTCAGTGTGGGAAGAACACAGGAAGTGGTTTATTCCCTTAATAACTTCTTTAACCAGGGTCGCCTGCCCAAGGTCGAGATTTTTGTCGACAGCCCTCTTTCTGTAAATGCCACCACAGTATTCAGAATGCACCCCGAGTGCTTTAATAAGGAAGTTCTTGAAGTGATGGAAAACGACCCCGACCCCTTCGGCTTCAACAGTCTGACCTACATAACCCGTGTCGAGGATTCCAAAAGGCTTAATGACTATAAAAAACCCTGTGTCATCATTTCAGCTTCGGGCATGATGGAGGCCGGACGTGTAAAACACCATCTGGCCAACAGTATCTCAGATCCCAGGAACAGTGTTCTTGCAGTTGGTTATTGCGCCCCGTCAACCCTTGGCGCAAGGATTCTTAGCGGGGTTCCCGAAGTTTCAATTCATGGTACAGTATATAAGGTAAAGGCTGAAATAAGAAAAATAGACTCGTTCAGCGGGCATGGAGATTATCTGGAGATGATTGATTTTCTCAACTGCCAGGACAAGAAGAAGCTTGAGAAGACTTTCCTTGTTCATGGGGAATACGAGACTCAGAAAAACTATGCCCAAAAGCTTCAGGGAGAAGGTTTTGATAATGTTGAGATCCCCTCGCCCAGGCAGGAATTCACCCTTTAGGCGTCGCGCTCCCTTGTGTAACTCCTGAGGTCGGCTCTGACTGCACGCCAGTCGGGATATAACTCCGAAAGCAGGGCATAGAACTCCCTGCCATGGTTGAAATGCCTTAGATGGCACAACTCATGTATAATGACGTATTCGGCAAAACGCATGTCGAGCCTTATCAGATCATAGCTTAAGGCTATTTTCCCTTTTGAGGAACAACTACCCCATCTGGATTTCATCTTTCTGACCGTAAATGCTGTCGGTCTGAAATCATATTCCCTGTATCTTTCAAGCAGGTCTGTGAACACCGGCCTTAACAATTTAGTAGCTGTATTTTTAAAGTACTTCTCGAGCATCACCTTAACAACCATGGGATCAGTCCCGATCTCTATGCCTGCCTCAATGGTACCTGGTTCATACCGGACATATGTCCTGTCAGATCTGCATACCCTTAATCTGTGTTCAGTACCTCTGAACAGTATCAGGTCCCCGTCGCTGTACCCCGCCACAGAGTCGATGGAAATCGTTGAGGAGAACTTTTTAAGAATATCCTTTATCCATTCCGACTTTTTTCCGATGATGTCATCTATAAAAATGCCGGAGGTCAGATAAGGAGCTCTTACCAGAACCCTTCCTGAAGGAGATATGCTTAAAGCTATGGTTTTCCTTCCCGAGTATTTAACTTTATAACTAATGCCTGTAGCGGCGTGCTGCCTGTTTCCTGTTTCCATATTAGCTTCTGCCGGAGTTTATGATTTTATATCTTTCTCTGATTATGTCGATAAAACTGCTGTCATTTCTTTTCCAAAATATGACTTTTATGTGGAATAAAAGTGTTTACGGGCTTGTCTATATAACAGATCTTTGAAGAACCGTTCCTGGATTAATCAGTATTCGAAAAGTACCTTTTTTAACTTTTTCATAAGTTTAGGTTAGTCAGGTTGTTAGTAAGTTCAGGTCGGGAAAGGTTTAACGGGCGGTTTCAAAAAAACTGCCCGTTTTTTTTCTTTATAACAGAACATGTTTATTCTCCCCTTATTGTTACTACAGATATTTCGGGAGGCATCCAGATCCTTGCAGGTATTCCCAGGACGCCCAATCCACGGTTAACTATCAGACTTCTGCCATTGTTGTGATATAATCCGTTCCATTGCGGATAGATATGGCTGGCAGGGCTCCACCTGAACTTCTTTGTGATAATACCTATCTGCATTCCATGTGTATGACCTGCAAAGGTAATATCCACATCATTTCTTCCTTTAACATCCCGATCCCACTGGTTGGGATCGTGAATCAGCAGCAAGACCAGATCGGCATTTTCTGAACCTTCCAGAGCCTTGTTTACATCGCCGTGCACTATGTCGGGGAATCTGCCGAGGGTGATTACACCGGCAAGCATTATCCTGGCGCTGTCTTTTCTTACGATTACATTCTCATTGTTGAGCATGGAGTACCCCGAAGCTTCTGCAAAACGGTTTATTTGAAGTACATTATTGGCTCTTTCGGCCTCGCTGTAGTATGGATGATAGGTTCCAAAGTCGTGGTTCCCGGCTACGGCAAAGTTGCCAAGCCGGCTCCGCGAGGCCGATAGTATGGTGTCGTGCCTGTCGTATTCGCGCCAGCCAAATGTAACAAAGTCACCCGTATTCAGAATAAGATCAGGCTCTTCATTGTTTATGATCTCAACCGCTTCAGCCAGTTTGTGGGGGTGATGGTAGTAAGAGGCAAGGTGAAGATCGGAGATAAGAACTATCCTGAGTCCCTCCAGGTCAGGGTGAAGCCCCCCGACAGTAACCTCATACCTTTCAGTTACATACCTGAACCTGCCTGAGAAGGTGCCCGCGGCCATTATCACACAGGCAAGCAGATATATTATTATCCCCGCAGTGGTGAGCCATCCCTGTACCTTCCCGTATCTGTTCCTGAAAAACCTCCCGGTGAAATGTAAAAGGATAAGCAATAACCGGGGAAGAATGACAGCAAACAGCATTCCTGTAATACTCATTATCATCCATATATGCCCCGGCATATCAAATAATCCCTTGTAGTTGACCAGCTCGGAGGCCAGTATCCACAGCCAGATGCTTAAAAGGGTATTTACAAGCATGGAAAAATAGAACAGGCTGCGCCGTTTCTCAAAAAGGTGCTGCCTCAGGACGAAATACGTAAGGGCTTCTATTACCGCCAGAATAACCAGTACTATCATAAGCAATAAGTTCCAAAAGTAAACATAAATAATCATTCCGGAATATTGTTACTTTTATCAGATCATCCATGCTATGACAGAAGTTAATTTCTACGATCCCTTGTTTCTTCCTCCCGGCAGACTGATATATTCAGTTATTGCAGCACGGTATAAGGGAAAATGGTTGTTGGTCCGACATGCAGACAGGCATACCTGGGAGATTCCGGGAGGACATATAGAGGAAGGGGAGAATTCGCATGATGCTGCTGTTAGGGAGTTGTGCGAGGAGACAGGGGCGCAGGAGTTCTCGGTTGAATGTGTGTCGACCTACTCGGTAAGCATGAATGGGGTTACCATGTTTGGAAGGCTGTACTTTGCTGAAGTGACTTCGCTGGGTAGCGTGCCGGATATGAATGAGATCTCTGAAGTCAGGGCCATGGAAGCCTTGCCGGCAGAACTGACTTATCCGGATATTCAGCCCTTCCTTTTTAAAAGGGTAATGGAGTATCTTGAAAGGATCTGAGTTCAGATATATTCGAAGCTCACCTTCTTAAGCCATTTCTCCTCAAGGAGCCTGGCTATCCTTTTTACCACAGTCCGTCTGATCTCCAGGTCGACAGGCAGGGTGGGATCCTGATGGGCAATATTAATGCGGGTACCGATGATGAAATGAATCTCATCGCTGTCCATTATCAGTTTTACTATCTTATCGGCTGGTCCTTTCCCCAGACGGGTGGAGTTATTGTACGATTTCAGTATCTCATTCACCTTCTGGAGGGTCAGAATTCCTTCTGTTACCAGGTCAATACCCTCTATAAAACTTTCGGGAGGCAGCTCGGGGTCCTCAAAGATGAGTTCGTCTACTATTTCCCTGTTAAGTTCCCTTGCAACTATATCAGCGGTTGTCCCGCCACACAGTATGACCTTGCCCGGGTATTCACCTATTCTGAGGGCCAGCTCATGGTCCTTTTCCTTCTCATAGGGAGGTCCTGTGCATATAAGAAGCTTCCGCGGATCCCTGAAATAAATGGTTGCACAGCTTATATCGTCCTTTGCCCTGTACAGGTCATTTTTATGAGCCATGGTAACAATTTTCCCGGCAAGTACCACAGCAGATATTGAAGGTTCTCCGCTTACAAGTTTTGCGGCATAGGTTGCAATTTTGTCCCTTTCCCAGCCAAAGGGGAATGCCTCACTGCCCATCCCGCTCTGAGAGACCCCGTCGGAACACATTATTATCCGGTCCTCTTTCATCGGTACCAGTGTGCATGTTCTCAGGACTTTCCCCTTGTGTTTCCCCTTTTGCAGTTCCACCTTCTTCCATGAGGGATCGAAGATCTGATTCCCGCGGAGTATAATGGTTTCGGGATTGTCATATTCGAGGATATTGGCCCGGCCGCTGCTTTCAATATCCACTATGGTGAAAGTCGAATAGGATAACTTCCTTTCGCTGCAAACAGGAAGAGTATTCATTATTATCTCAGCAATACGGTCAATCTCCTTGTGCTCCTGGGTGAAATTGAGTGCCATGGTTGAGGTGAGGGTGGCCAGGATATTTGCCTTTACCCCGTGGCCCATCCCGTCTGACAGCACGGCAATGACCCTGTCTTCTTCCTTGATATATCTGTAAAGGAATACGTCCCCGCAAATCCTCTCACCATCATGATTTCTTTGCTGACTGTTAACTTCGGTATAGAAATCCCTGGTCACTGGTCCTTGTTGCTGTTGTCCCGGGGACTTATACTCCGGGATTTATATGATTCAATGATCGAGTTAAGCATCTTCTCAGTCTCGGAAGCTCCCTCGCCCAGCAGAAATCCGATCTGTTGGACCATCTCCAGGTTTTTCTCTATAACCTCGCTGACACGGTTGGTTACTTCTTCTCCCTGAACCTCTGCTGAGAATATATCCCTGACTATGGCTCCGCAGGTCTTGTTTTTCTTGATAGGGAAAATGGAGATATTGAGCATCTTATCCTCAAATCTTACATCCTTGCTTACAACAGGTTCATTTTCCTTGAGCACAAAGGAGAACATATTGTAAATGTTGAAGGGCATAAGGGTCTTCAGATCGGCCCCGGCAAGTCCCGGAATAACTTCAGAGATAGCCTTAGCATCCTCCCCGATGATGTTTATAAAGCTCTGGTTTGAATGAAGGATTTTGAGGTTGTTGTCTATGATCACCACACCTGTGGGCAGTTTCTCAAGCATATTGTTCATCATGTCGGATGTAGTCTGAGCAACCTCTTTTTCCCTTCTGGCCAGTTCTTCCGATTCCTTAAGAGCTTTCTTGGTCTCTGCCAGCTTCCTGTTTGTCTGCCTGAGAGTCTCTATATATTCCTGCTTATTCCTGAGGTTGAAGGTGTGACACATTTCAGGAATTGCAAGTCCCTTGGCCACCGTAGCGGCAAAATGGCGGCACGACTGGTAGCCGCAGGCTCCACAGTTCACTTCTTCACCAACATCAGTTTTTCCTATTATTCTCAGGACCTCCTCGACGGCTTCTTCAGGAGGATCAGGTATCCTCTGGTCATCAGGAGTAAAGCTTCTTGAGAAGTCGAGTTGCGACCATCTGTCCATATCCTTCTGCCACTGTTTCTTGTCGAGCTTTCCTACTCTTTTTTCGGCGTACAGTCTGACCAGGGCCCTCCTTCTGAACCGTTCAGTGTGGTTGATCATTCCAGGGCCCAGCAGACAGCCGTTGCAAAAGAAGAGATTGAAATGATGATGTATGGTGTCGATGTATTTGTCGAAATCATGTATGGCATCGAGAATGTCTTCCTTCCCTGCCGAGGTTATTACATTGCTTGTGGCAATGTCGCGCCTGATACCAGCTGCCTGGATAATTCCTGCGGGAAGGGGATAAAGGGCTCCCCAGTATCCGCAGGGAGGATCAAACTCAGACATTTTCACTACCCTCTCCTGTATATTGAATTCATCAAATAGCTCCCTGAGCTCAATGAATGTCAATACGTTATCAACCAACTTGCCCGACCTGTAAAGATAAAGCTCGTCCTTTGCATCGATGCACGGACCTATATGTACTATTGCCACATCCTCTCCGTAAAGTTCCTTAACAACCATGGCCATGGCTATCATTGGAGATACCAGGGGGGCCAGGTTTGGAACAAGTTCGGGGTGGAACTTCTCTATCATTTTTACAATGGGAGGACAGTTGGCGGTTATGTAATATTTGCCCTCGGCTGCTGAGAACAGATTTGCATACTCCGAAGCTATCAGGTCAACTCCAAATGAATTCTCATGGACATATTCAAAACCAAGGAGTCTTATCATACCTACAAACTTCCTGTAGTCTGTTATGTCATCAAATTCGGAGGCTATACTTGGTGCAATCAGGGCTGCACATTTCCGTCCCGACAAAAGAAGATTTTTCACTTCCTCCCTTGAATCGCGGAACTCCACAGCCCCCGGAGAACAGGAAGTGAAACACAGGCCGCAGCCTATGCATCTGTCAGGTATAATATAAGGATGTGCACTCTGAGGCCTGACCTCTATGGCATTTACCGGACATACCCTTACACAGGAATATGAATTCCGGCACTTCTCATCATTAATATACAGTACTGGCTTTCTGTGGTTCATAAAGCTCTGTTTCCTAATCCGGTTATTTTAAGCTTCCCAGTTCCTTGTCAAGGATGCTTTCAATTCTGGCGATGGTTACTTCTTCAAAGACCCGGTTGTTAATTCTCATATTCGGACCGTTGCTGCATAAACCCATGCACCTTGCACCCCTGAATACCACCCTGTCATCGAGATGGTTCTTCTTCAGATACTCCCTTATGAACATAACAACCTCCTTATTACCCCTTGAAAAACAGGAGCTGCCCAGACATATTTCCATTTCTATCCTTGTAGCCATAGTGTTGCTGTTTCCGGGAAAACATCAGATTCAAATGTAGTAATAATTTCTGTCAGACCTGCTTGCCGCACCCAATCAAATTACATATCATCCTCCGGAGCTGGCATAGACTAAACAGAACTTCAGGCAGAACTCTTTTGTCTGTATCGACACCTGGAAAGACATGTAAGTGTCAGTAAATTAATTTATTATACCAGATGCTTTATTAAGATAATTTTCTGATTTTAATTGTTATTTAATTCACAATGTTTATTTATTAACAAATTAAAAGGTTATATTTGTATAATCATACAATAGAAAAGGATGGGTACAAATCTTGAAAATATTCTGATTAAGTACAAATCCGGCAGGAGGGAGGATCTGATTCCACTGTTACAGGAGATACAGGAAGATATTGGTTATCTGTCGGAGGAAGCTATTGTTAAGGTGGGGAGTCATCTGGGGCTCAGCACGACAAAAATCTACGGACTTGCGACCTTTTATGACCAGTTCAGGTTTTTTCCATCAGGGAAGATCAGGATCAGGGTGTGTAACGGGACTTCCTGTTTTCTTAACGGCTCCCATGCGGTTATTGCAAGTATCAGGGAGGAGACGGCTACTGAGGCGGGACAGACCTCGCGCAATGGCAATTTCAGTCTTGAGCTTGTTTCGTGTATGGGTGGCTGTCAGAAGGGACCAGTGGTGTGTGTCAACGGAGAATATTATACCCATGTTAAACCTGAACAGATTCCTGAGCTGGTAAGGAAGCTTAAATATATCCTTGAAAACGACTGATGGAAGATCTTAAGACATTTCTAATTGAAAAGGTCCTGTTGTCAGAATCGGACACACTTTCACAGGAAGCTGAAAAGGTGCTGGAGCAGGTCAGAAGGGAGAAGTCCTCCATTCCCTCCATCTATGTCTCATCAGGGACAAGCAGTATAATTTCAGGATCGGAAAAGACTTATACAGCGATAAGGATCTGGCTGGATGAGACCTTTCAGGAAGCAGATCTGATCAGGGTCGGCTGTATGGGGCCCTCCAACTATGAGCCTTTAATCTGTGTCCAGCTTCCCGGAAAGAACAAGCTGGTATTCCGTAATATAACCGAAGAGAAAATTGAGCCTCTGTTAAACGGGGTCTTTCATAACGACATTGCTGAAGATGACCTGGTGGGACAGTCCGGATCGTCGGGTTTCGGGCTGTGGCCTGGCATTCCCTTTGTGAATGATATCGGCTATTTTGCAGCCCAGAAGAGAATCATCCTTGGAAATTGCGGATGCTACGATCCGGAGTCTCTTGAGGAGTACGTTGCCAGAGGGGGATACAGGGCTTACCTTAAGACAATAAGGCATTACACTTTTGAAGAAGTCTGTGACATAATCGAAAGAAGCGGCCTCAGAGGCAGAAGCGGAGGGGGGTATATAACCGGTCTCAAATGGAAACATGCCCTCAATACACCGTCAAATGCAAGATATCTCATATGCAACGCCAAGGAGAGTGATCCGGGGGCTTTTACAGACCGGACCATTCTGGAAGGTGATCCTCACCGCCTGGTTGAAGGAATTGCCATTGCATCATATGCCATCGGCTCATCAAACGCAATAGTTTTTATGAGATCGGGGGCAGAGCATGCCCAGGCAAGGCTTCAGAAAGCCATCGACGCCGCCAGACAGTATGGACTTCTGGGACATAACATATATTCGAGCGGTTACAATCTCGATATAACAATAAGGAAGGAACCCGGTGCTTTTGTATGCGGTGAAGAGACAGCACTTATAAACAGTCTTGAAGGGAAGCGGGGAATGCCACAGCTGAAACCGCCATATCCCACTTCATCGGGTCTGTTTGGAAAGCCGACAGTCATAAACAATGTCGAGACTCTTATGAATGTTCCCCTTATAATGCAGAACGGTCCCGAATGGTTCCGTACCCTGGGCACAGAATTTAGTCCGGGAACAAAAGTCTTTGCCGTCGCAGGCAAGGGACGCATGTCGGGTGTTATTGAGGTCGAGATGGGCACCACTCTGAAAACGATTCTTGAGGATATTGTTGACGGGATAAGGGACGGCAAGGAACTGAAGGCTGTTCAGCTTGGAGGTGCATCAGGTTCATTTGTGACAGGAGAGAGCCTTGAGCTGTCTGTCGACTATGATGTAATGAAGGAAAATGGGATAGGCATAGGTGCCGGAGGATTTGTTATAATTGATGAGAGTACCTGTATTGTCGATATAGTAAGATATTACATGGAATTCATAAGAAATGAAAGCTGCGGAAAGTGTATACCATGCAGGGAGGGAACAGGCAGGATGCTTGAGATACTCGAAAGCGTTATAAGGAAACCTGCCAGTGAGGACTCAGGAACCACACTTGAAAGGTTTAAGGGGGTGATGCAGCTCGAGACCATTGCTTCGGTGATGAAGGATGCTTCTCTGTGTGGTCTGGGCCAGACTGCCCCGAATCCCTTTATAAGTGCCCTCAGGTGTTTCAGGGATGAGTTTGAGGAACATATTTTTGACAGGAAGTGCCGTGCAAATGTCTGCAGGGGCCTGAGGACCTTTTCAATCGACGTCGATAAATGCACAGGCTGTACAGCCTGTGCCGCAAAATGCCCTGTGAATGCTATTTACGGGACCAGGCTGCAGCCTTTTTTTATTGTTGAGGATAAATGCACAGGCTGTGGTATATGTTTTGAAGTATGTAAATTCAGTGCAATAAAAGTCAGGTAATCTGTATGTTTTTTACTATCCAGGTAAATAATAAGAAGATCAGGGCTGAAAAAGGGGAGACCATCCTCTCGGCGCTTAACCGTAACGGCATAATCATACCGACCCTGTGCAGGATGAAAGACTATTCTCCTACAGGAGCCTGCAGGATGTGTGTGGTTGAAGTCGAGGGCCGCGAAAGGCTTGTGACTGCATGTTCACAGCCTGTAGAGGAATGGATGAAGATAAAGACCCATTCACCGAGGGTCATAACGGCCAGAAAAACTATAGTTGAACTCTTGCTGTCGAATCACCCCGACGACTGCCTGTATTGTGACAGAAACCTGCATTGTGAACTTCAGAGGCTTGCCGAGGAACTTAATATCCGCGAGAGAAGGATAAGGGCGAAAAAGATAAAGCTCCGCCTCGACCAGTCAAGTCCGGCTATTGTAAGAGAACTTTCGAAATGTATCCTCTGCGGCCGCTGTGTAAGGGTTTGCGAAGAAACCATTACAGCCAACTCCCTCGATTTCATAAACAAAGGTTCGAGAACTCATGTGGGGACGGCCATGGACAGGGATTTCAATTTCTCGAGCTGCATCCACTGCGGGCAGTGCCTGCTATTATGTCCCACAGGAGCCCTGCACGAGAAACACAACATAACCGAGGTTCAGGAATATCTCAACAAGTCAGGTATATCAAAGGTTATCCAGTATTCACCCCTTGTCCCTGCCGGTGTCGCTGAAGAGCTGGGTGTCAAATACAACAGGGATTTTGACAGGATTCTTAATGCCGTCCTCCGTAAGATAGGTTTTGACAGAATCTTCCTTACAGGTTCGGGAACAGATATTCTTATAAATGAAGTCACTGAACAACTGCATGAGAATATTGAAAAGGGTGCCGACCATCCACTCTATATTACTGCCTGTCCGGCCTGGGTTAAATATGTTGAACAGTTTATCTCCGGTATGATTCCGCAGCTTTCAACAGTTAAATCACCCCAGCAGATAACCGGGATACTTATAAAGACCCTGGTCGCCGATCAGCTCGGACTTCAACCCGAACAGATCTTTTCAGTCTCTGCATCACCATGTACAGCAATGAAATTCGAAGCCCGGAGGGATGGAATGATGAGAAAGGGAATAAGTGATGTAGATTCGGTTATGACAGTCCGCGAACTTGCCCGTCTTATAAGGCTAAACGGCATTGATATTTCAAACATCGAAAAGGAACCTGCCGATGAACCTCTTTCGGGAAGAAGCTCTTCAGCAGTGCTGGCCGAGGTGTCGGGCGGACTGGCTGAAGCTGTTGTTCGTTCGTACTGCTTCAGGTTTACGGGAAAGAATGCCGGTAAGACGCTTTTCAGAAAGTTCAGGTCAGGAGGGTCGTTCAGAGAAAATATCTTTACCATTGGCGACCGTGAACTTAAAGTGGCCATAGTGGATGGCCTGGCAGCTCTTGAAAAACTCTGGCAGGCTATTAATGCAGGCAGTAAATATGACCTGGTGGAAGTCATGACCTGTTCCGGAGGCTGTGTCCATGGAGCCGGAATGCCTTTTGGCAATGCCAGGGAAGATATACGCCACAGGGCCCGGCTTCTTTACCAGGCTGACGAATCGGAAGCTATAAATCTTCCGGCCAGATCTCCAGTCATTATCAACCTGTACGATAAATTGCTTAGGGAACATAATGAGATTACAGACAGAAAGATCTTTTTTACCCATTACGAGAAGAAAAGTGTTTTGCTTTGAACTCTTAATGAACTGAGAAATGTTGGTATATACTATAAAGGAACTTTGCCGTACATGTTACACCTGTGTCAGGGAATGCCCTGCAAGAGCTATCCGTATTGTTGGCGGACAGGCAGAGGTTATTGACGACAGATGTATCGCCTGCGGGAACTGTACAAAAGTGTGCAGCCAGGGAGCAAAGGTCTTTTTAAATACTACCGACAGGGTAATGAAGCTCATTGAAACCGAAAAGGAGGTGGCAGCCATTGTCGCGCCCAGTTTCCCGGCTGAGTTCCCTGAGATCAGTGATCACAAAATACTTGTCGGAATGATCAGGGCCCTGGGCTTCAAATATGTCACTGAAGTTGCTTTCGGAGCCGACCTGGTTGCCGACAGATTCAAAAAGCTTGTTGAAGAGAGTAAGGAATATTACATAACCTCCGACTGTCCCTCAATAGTAAATTATATCAAATACTATCATCCCGACCTCGTAAGCCGTCTTGCTCCGGTTGTTTCACCGATGGTTGCTGAATGCCGGGTGGTGCGTCAGAAATACGGGAAAGACGTTAAGGTTGTTTTTATAGGGCCCTGTGTTGCAAAAAAGGCGGAGAGCAAAGAGACTGACGAGACAATTACCTTTATCGAACTTCGTGAGCTTTTTAATAAACTTAATATAAGCAGCAATAACATCAGTCCTTCATGTTTTGACCCTCCGCTGGGAGGCAGGGGAGCCATCTTCCCGGTAACCAGGGGCCTGCTTCAGACTGCCAATATAAACGACGACACAATAACCGGGAATATTATTGCTGCTGAAGGCAGGACCGATTTTCAGGGGGCTCTGAAGGAGTTTGAGTCGGGACTTATAAAGGACCAGCATATGGAGCTACTTTGCTGTGAAGGATGCATTATGGGTCCCGGACTTACCAGGTCGGGTAAGCAGTATACAAGGAGAGCCCTCGTCAGTTCGTATGCAAATGAGAAGATGAGGAATTTTGACCAGGAAAGCTGGCAATCCGGTTTTGACGAATTCATTGATCTCGATCTCACGGTAAAACACCGGTCTGATGACCGGCGCATGGACCTGCCCGATGAGGAGGAGATAAACAAGGTTCTTGTGTCGATGGGAAAGACCACAAGGAAAGACCATCTCGATTGCGGGGCCTGCGGCTATGAAAGCTGTGTCGAACATGCAATTGCAATAAGCAAGGGGCTGGCTGAAGTGGAAATGTGCCTTCCCTATACCATCGAAAAGCTCCATAATTCGGTCAACGACCTTGCCCTTACCAACGAAAAGCTTGTCTCGATGAAACAGGCCCTCAAACAATCAGAGAAGCTTGCACATATGGGACAGCTTTCAGCCGGAATTGCACATGAACTGAACAACCCACTGGGTGTGGTTATCATGTACAGCAACATTCTGCTTGAGGAATGCAACAGTGAAGATCCTGTAAGTGAAGATCTGAAACTTATTGTTGACCAGGCAGGACGGTGCAAGAAGATTGTTGCCGGGCTCCTTAACTTTGCCCGCAAGAATCAGGTTAACTACCAGATTGTAAATGTCAGGGAGTTTGCCTTACACAGCATTGAAGGTGTGATTCTGCCAGCCGGCATCACTATTGGTATTGATGATCAGATGACTAACCCCGAGGCCATGATCGACCCTGAGCAGATGATGCAGGTGCTTACTAACCTGATTAAGAATGCAGTCGATGCCATGAGCGGAGGTGGTTCCATTACCATGATTCTCGAGGATACCCTGGGTGAGGTGTCAATTACTGTTAAGGATACAGGTACAGGCATAAGGGAGGAGGACCGGGTTAAGATCTTCGAGCCTTTCTTTACAACAAAGGATATCGGACAGGGAACAGGCCTCGGACTGGCCACTGCATATGGTATTGTTAAGATGCATAAGGGTCAGATAAGTGTTGATTCCAATATAGATCCGTCAAAGGGACCGACAGGAACCAGTTTCAGGATCGTACTTCCCCGGGGAAAGGAATAATTCCCGGGATCAGGAATAGAGAGAGCTGTGATATGTAACTGAAAAGACCGGTAACACAGGTAAGATTTGAAAGCCGGATTTAATAATTTTGATTTAAAAGAAATGAATAAAACTGATATTACCGTTCTGATCGCTGATGATGATCCTGATTATCTTTTTCAGACTGTTTTCAATCTTGAAAAGGCAGGATACAAGACAGTGGCAGTGGAAAGTCAGGTTGAAGCTGAATCGGTGATCTCGAAGTTCAGACCCGACATTGCTATCTTCGACCTTATGATGGAGAATGATGACAGCGGGTTTATCCTCTGTTACAAACTTAAAAGGAAATACCCTGATGTCCCCGTTATCCTGGCAACAGCCGTGGCCCACGAGACAGGAATCTCATTCAGCCTTGACTCTGAACAGGAAAGATCGTGGATAAGGGCCGATAAATACCTTGAGAAAGGAATCAGAGCCGAACAGCTCGATCAGGAGATTATGAAACTACTAAAGCTTTAAGATGGCTGTACTGAAAGTTCTTGTTATTGATGATGAACCCGGAATACGGTCGGGAGTGGCCAGGATTCTTAATAACTTCCATGTGACCTATCCTTTTATGGATGAGGATTATTCGTTTGAGGTGAAGGAGGCTTCAACGGGTGAGGAAGGAATTGTGATGCTCGACAGTGATATGCCTGATATACTGCTTCTCGATAACAAACTACCGGGGATACAGGGAGTAGATGTGCTTGAATATATAAGGAACAGGAAATATGACATAATTGTTGCAATGATTACTTCGTACGCTTCAATTGATGTGGCAATCAGGGCCACCCGCGACGGAGCCACCGATTTTATTCCAAAGCCTTTCACTCCCCAGGAACTTAAGTCGAGCATCGAGAATATTACAAAGCAGCAATACCTGAAAAGGATAACACACCGGATGAACCAGGAGGGTAAAAAGATCCGATACCAGTTCCTCTCGGTCCTTTCACATGAACTTAAAGCCCCCCTTAACGCAATAGAGGGTTACCTGAGGATGATGCAGGAAAAACAGGCCGGAGATTTGATTGACGACTATTCAACACCCATTGAAAGGTCTCTGCAGCGTATCCAGGGAATGAGAAACCTTATCATGGACCTCCTCGACTTTACAAAAATAAGGCTTGAAAGAAAGGTGGAAAAGGTTGAAGAGATTGATCTTGAAAGAATTGCAAGGGGGGCTATGGTGACCGTCCAGCCTTACGCCATTCAGATGGAAGTCAACGTAGGACTCGATGTAAATACAAGAGATACAGTCATGGCCGACCCGGCCGATATGGAAATCATTTTTAACAACCTGCTTTCAAACTCGGTCAAGTATAACCGGCAGGGAGGCAAGGCACGGATAGCGATAGGGAGCGATGAGCACGACGTTATTGTTACTTTTTCTGATACCGGAATAGGCATAAGCGATGCCGACAGGGAAAACCTCTTTAGTGAGTTCGTCAGGATAAAGAATGAAAAGACCCGGAATATATCAGGTAGCGGACTGGGACTGTCAATAGTAAGAAAAGTGGTCGACCTATATCACGGATCCGTAACAGTTGACAGCACTCCCGATGTAGGATCTGTTTTTACTGTGCGACTTCCAAAAAAACTTACTAACTAACTATAAATATGAATCTTTTACCGGGAAAAACAGTTGAAAGGCTGAGTGAATACAGACGGACCCTTCTGGGTTGTCTCAACGACAACAAGAACTTTATTTACTCCCACGACCTGGCAGCCTTGTTGCACATCACAGCTGTACAGGTGCGCCGCGACCTAATGCTTATAGGTTATTCAAGTGTCCTGAGAAAAGGATATGATGTCAGGGAACTTATTGAGACTATAAGCCGAATAATCGACTCGGACGAAGGTGTTAACGTGGCTATAGTCGGGATAGGTAATCTCGGAAGGGCGTTTGCCGCTTATTTTAAGGGAAAAAGGTCAAAGCTCAACCTTGTGGCATCTTTTGACAACGACCCTCTTAAGATCAACAAGGTGATCAGCGGAGTTAAATGCTATCCCTACGGTGAGATGGAAAGGCTTGTTAAGGAGATGAATATAAGGATTGCAATTCTGACTGTCCCCGCCGATTATGCCAGCGATATAGCTGAAGAAGCTGTCCGTTATGGTATAAGAGGAATACTGAATTATACAACCGTCCCCCTTAATGTACCCCCTGAGGTCTATCTCGAAGAGTATGATATGATCACTTCAATTGAAAAGGTTGCATATTTTGTGAAGGAGAAGAACTTCTGGAAACCAGAACATAACGTATGAAGATATTCAGAAGTTTCAGCGAGGCACAGGGAATAAGGAATCCCGTAGTGACCACAGGGTCGTTCGACGGGGTCCATATAGGTCATAAGACCATACTCAACAGACTCAAGAAACTTGCCCGGAAATACGACGGAGAATCGGTACTTATAACCTTCGAACCCCATCCCAGAAAAGTCCTCTACCCCGATACCATTGGAAAAAACCTCAGACTCATAACCTCAGGAGAGGAGAAACTGGAACTCCTTAAGCAGGCCGGACTTGATAATGTTATAATAGTAGAGTTCACAAAAGAGTTCTCAAGGATCACAAGCGAGGAGTTTGTACGTGACTTCCTCCACGGGATACTCAACGTGAAGGTTATTGTAGCCGGGTTCAACCACCATTTCGGATTCAACAAGGAAGGTGACTACAAGCATCTTTGGAACTGGAGAGCAATCTATAACTTTGAAGCTGAGGAAATACCCGAACAGGAGGTTCAGAACGAAACTGTCAGCTCAACCAAGATAAGACAGGCCGTAAAGGATGGCTATATACAGAGAGCAAATGCCTATCTCGACCATTATTATATAGTTATGGGTAAACCCAGGTACAGTGGCTACGAGAATTCGTGGTATCCCATAAAGATGTACGAAGTGCCTGTTGAAGATGAAAGCAAGCTGCTCCCGGCTCCTGGTATATACGCCGTCTCAGCCGAATCAGGTCCTGTGCAGGCCAGGTGCATGGCAGTTATAAGTAACGACGAAAACGACAAACCCGAGCTGCTCCTGCATCTTATCGAAAAGGATTATCTTCCGTACGACCAGACATCTGTTATATCATTTCATAAAAAGATACACGGGGCAGTTAACCTTACCGACCATAAGACAGCGGGCATAAAACTCAAAGCTGCCAAAAATGAGATTTCAGAACTTATTTATTGAAATGAAAACCTTATTCGGAATTTTATTTATAACTTGTATCAGATAACTTAGGTATTCCTCCATGCATGACAGCCAGAAACCGGTCCGGCAGTGAGGCCTTCCTAAGCTGTAGTTTATTAAGTTTTTTCATAATAAGAAAACCTGCGGATCTTAATGATTCCGCAGGCTTTTTTATTTTTTGAAACCTCAGATACTAAAGACTGTCTCCGAAGTCGCTTCTGAATTTACTTACAAGCTTTTCAGGCCATGTGCCTATAGGCTCAAGACGTCCGGTAAAGAAGCGCAGGATGGGAGGTTCATCAACAAACCTGATCCCGCCTACCAGTTCTCTGTTCTGGAAGAGCCAGTTGAGTCGGTCAATGGCGTATTCAACCTGCGAAAGAGTAAATACTCTCCTGGGGAGGGCAAGCCTCATAAGCTCGATGTCGGCAAGGATGTCATTGCCATTCTCATCTCTTATGCTGCTTAGCGTGCCTCGTTCCATGCCCCTGTTACCTGAAATGATGTAGTAGGCTGCCACAAGAGCTCCGGCAGGATATTCACTCTGGGGAATGTGCGAAAGGAACTGTCCTGCATCTACATGACAACCCAGGGCGCCTCCGGGCATTATAACAGGTATGCCCAGACTGTCGAGTTGCTTAACCATATAGCTTATGAATTCAGGAGACTGCCCTACCATATTCTCATCCAGGGTCTCCCTCAGGCCAACTGCCATTGCTTCTATCTCGCGCACTGATATACCTCCATAGGTAAGAAAACCTTCGTAAAGAGGAACCAGGTCCTTCATCCTGTTGAAAAGGTCAATGTTATTGGTACAGATTGCACCACCCCTCGAGGAAGTGACCTTACGACCCGAGAAATATACTATGTCTGCAAGGGAACACATCTCTTTCAGAATGTCTCCGAGCGATGAACCAGCATATTCAGGCTCCCTTTTCTTTATGAAATAGGCATTCTCGCCAATGAGGCTGGCATCCAGAACAACCATAATACCATAGTGGTCGGCAAGCTTTCTTACCTTTTTAAAGTTGTCGAGCGAAAAAGGCTGTCCACCTATAAGGTTTGTCGAAGCTTCCATCCTGATGTAAGGTACCTTTTCAATACCTTCCTTCCTGATAAGCTCATCAAGCTTGTCAAGGTCTATATTTCCTTTGAAGGGGTTGTCGCTTTTCACCTTCATCGCCTCAGATGTGAAAAGCTCCCTGATAGATCCTCCGTTTGCCTGAATATGTGCAAGTGTTGTTGTAAAATGATAATTCATCGGAATAACAGAGCCTTTCTTTACAAAAGTCTGGGAGATTATGTTTTCAGCAGCCCTGCCCTGATGAACAGGAAGAACATATTTCTGACCAAGCACATCAAGAACAGCCTTTTCAAACTTACTGAAACTCCCTGAGCCGGCATAGGCATCATCGGCAACAAACATTTTCGAAATCTGCTCATCACTCATGGCGTTTGTGCCACTGTCGGTAAGCATGTCGAGGTATAAATCCTTAGTGCTCAACAGAAATGAGTTATACCCGGCCTCCCTGATAGCTTCAAGACGATGTTCAACAGGTCTCAGATTCAAGGCCTGGACTACCCTGACCTTGTGCATCTCAAGAGGTATCTGCTTGCCACTGAAAAATTTCACTGTGCTGTTCTGGTCTTTGTTTTCCATTTTATATCACTTTTATAATATTGTTTCTAAAAAAAAAGCTTACCATTCTTCTGGTAAGCCTTATATTCTGATATGTGTTGTCAACACTATTTTATTACAGAACTTACCTTGTCAATCCTGTAATAATAACAACAATAATAACTGTCGGATTTCAAGTTTGTAAATAGTTTTTGTTTTGAAAGCATCCAAAACTACTTAAAAATATTATTATCCAAAACAGATTTTATGGTTTTTTATAATATTTTCCTCTTTTTATGTTAAACAATATATAAGTAATGATCCGCTCCACGGATGCCCCGGATAAGTTGTCTGGCATGTATCTTTTCTGCATCCAATGAGGAGGAGAAGCTACTGACAGTTTTTTTTTAAACATGACGGCTCTTTTCTTTTGTCGTGTTAATTTTTCTTATATTGCAGATATACGACACAAAGATATGAGTTTATAATATATTGTGATCCAGTGTTATATGTAATAGTTTTAATACAGGAGGCAGGTTTTACGGCCTTTCTTTCCAGACCTGATCCCTTACTTCACCCGCCCAGAACAATGACGGGGTCAATCCGTAAGCTGAGAGACCATGATAAATGACAGACTGATAAACCCGGAGAGCATAGTAGTTGTCGGAGGCTCAGACGATCTTTCCAAGCCGGGAGGAAAGATCCTCATGAATATCATAAGGGGTAACTATACCGGCAACCTTTATGTTGTCAATCCAAAACATGATGTGGTTCAGGGAGTGAAATCGTACAGGGAAATCCGGGATCTTCCGTGCTGTGAGCTGGCCATCCTTGCCATTCCTTCGGAATATTGTTATGAAGTAGTTGATATACTGGCCGGTAGAAAAAGGACCATGGCCTTTATTATAATCTCAGCCGGTTTCAGTGAAACAGGGGAGGGTGGAAGGATACTCGAAAAGCAGATTGCTGAGCGTGTTGAGGAAGCCGGAGCCTGTCTTATAGGTCCCAACTGTATAGGTGTGGTTACCAGGTCGTATCATGGTGTGTTTACCACACCTGTACCACGCCTGTCTGACAGGGGTTGTGATTTTGTATCCGGATCAGGTGCCACTGCCCTGTTCATAATCGAATCAGCCCTGTCGAAAGGCCTTACCTTTTCAAGCGTTTTTTCGGTTGGAAACAGTGCCCAGACTGGTGTTGAAGAGGTCCTTGAATACTGGGATACTACTTTTGACCCCGAAGTAAGTTCCCTTATCAAACTTATTTATGTCGAATCGATTACCAATCCCGACAAGCTTTTACACCATGCTTCATCCCTTATAAGGAAAGGATGCCGTATTGCAGCTATTAAAGCCGGAACTACCGAGGCCGGGTCAAGGGCAGCCTCTTCACATACCGGTGCTCTTACCTCGTCCGACTCGGCAGTAGAAGCTCTTTTCAGAAAGGCCGGTATTGTAAGGTGCTCGGGCCGTGAAGAGCTTACAACAGTAGCTTCTGTCTTTATGCATAAACCAATTAAAGGCAGAAATATGGCTATAATTACCCATGCCGGAGGACCCGCAGTTATGCTTACCGATTCTCTGGCATCAGGAGGGATGAATATACCCGCAATTACAGGAGAGGATCATGATACCCTGCTGTCGATGATGAATCCGGGAGCCTCGGCATCCAATCCCATTGACATGATTGCTACGGCTACCAATGAACAGCTTGAAAGGGTCATAGACTATGTTGACCTGAAGATGCCAGCTATTGACGGGATGAGTGTTATTTTCGGGAATAACGGACTGGTCGACATGAAAACGGTCTATGACCTCCTCCACAGAAAAATAAGGGAAGGCAGCAAGCCTCTTTACCCGATTCTGCCATCAGTATTAAGCTCCTCAGTAGAGCTTGAGTATTTTCTTAATAAAGGAAACGTTAATTTCCCCGATGAAGTGGTTCTGGGACGGGCGCTTACAAGAATCTCGAATACACCTAATCCGGCAGGTGAAAAGATCTTCATGAAGAATATAAATGTCAAAGCTATTAGGCAGATTATATCAAAGGCCCCTGCTGGTTACCTCGAACCTCAGGTGACCCAGCAACTGCTCGATGCCGCCAGTATCCCCACTGTCAGGGAAGCCGTTGTTACTTCAAGGAAGGAGCTGGCTGAGGTTGCAGGAACCCTTGGATTCCCTCTTGCTCTCAAGGTTATCGGTCCCGTCCATAAATCTGATGTGGGAGGCGTTACACTCAATATAAAGTCAAAAACACACCTCGAGGCAGAGTTCTCAAGGATGATACTCATCGGTGAGGTAAAGGGCGTGCTGGTTCAACGCATGCTTACAGGTACCGAGCTCTTCATAGGCGCAAGGTATGAACCCAGGTTCGGCCATATAATACTGTGCGGCCTGGGAGGTATTTTCGTAGAGGTGCTTGGTGACTTCTCTTCAGGCCTTGCACCACTTACTTTCAATGAGGCCGAATCGATGATAAAAAGCCTGAAAAGCTACAGGATAATAAAGGGGACAAGGGGAAAACCGGGTATTAACGAGGCCAAATTCGCTGAGATAATTGTACGTCTGTCAAGTCTTTTACGACACGCTACCGAAATCAAGGAAATGGATCTTAATCCATTGATAGGTAGTGAGGAAGAGATCACTGTCGTGGATGCAAGGATAAAAATAGAAAAATGAAACAACAATTTTTTTGCCTGTTATGTCACAATTTTTTATAAGTTCGGAATTTTATTTTTGAAACTAATACCAGGTATTATGATCATACAGCAATTGTCAGTATTTCTCGAGAACAGGTCAGGCAGACTGACAGAGGTTCTTGAAGTGCTTGGTAAAGAGGATATCAGAATAACGGCGTTGAGTGTTGCCGACACTTCGGAGTTTGGCATTCTCAGGCTTATTGTTACTGAACCCAGGAAAGCAAAAGACCTCCTGAAGAAGGAGATGTTCACAGTCAATATCACAGAAGTGATTTCGGTAATGATCCCCAATGAAGCGAAGACCTACGCCTCCATCCTTAAGATATTATCTGATCTTGAGATAAGTGTCGAGTATACCTATGCCTTTTCTCTTGGCTCAAAATCAGTATTGATACTTAGGTGTAACAATAACGAGGAGGCTATACTGGCGCTTAAAAACAATAATCTAAACCTGATGAAAGCAGAAGACCTTTACTCGTTATGATACTATTAATCAAATAAATATAAAACCGGATTCTGAATCCGGACTTCAATAAACTATCTGAAATGGATATCTGGAACAGACATTTTGAATGTATGAATCGTGACGAGCTCAGAAGGTTGCAGAGTGAGAGACTCCGTGAAACCGTTGAAAGAGCTTATTTCAATGTACCTTACTACCGGCATAAGATGCAGGAAGCCGGTCTGGGACCCGAGAGCATACATTCGATAGATGATCTGTATAAACTCCCCTATACAACAAAACAGGATCTCAGGGATAACTATCCCTTTGGCCTTTTTGCCGTTCCTATGAGCGAGATTGTACGGATCCATGCATCATCCGGTACTACCGGAAAACCCACCGTAGTGGGATATACAAGAAATGATATAGCTGCCTGGTCGGAGGTGATGGCCCGTACGCTTACTGCTGCCGGTGCCAACCGTAACGACTTTATTCAGGTGGCCTACGGATATGGCCTCTTTACAGGAGGTCTCGGCCTTCATTACGGGGGTGAGAAGATAGGGGCTTCAGTGATCCCCATCTCGGGAGGAAATACCGTACGCCAGATTCAGCTTATGCGCGACTTTGGCAGTACTGTACTGGCCTGCACACCATCATATGCCCTTTACCTTGCCGAAGCTATCGAGGAAAGCGGCATAGGCAGGGATGAGCTTAAACTGAAAGCAGGTGTCTTCGGGGCAGAGCCATGGACCGAAAAGATGAGGAAGGAGATTGAAGCCAAACTTCAGATAAAAGCCACCGATATCTATGGTCTCAGCGAGGTTATGGGACCTGGTGTGGCCAGTGAGTGCCACTGTCAGGTTGGACTGCATGTAAACGAAGATCACTTCTACCCCGAGGTCATCGATCCGGAATCACTGGAAGTGCTTCCCGAAGGTAAAACGGGTGAGCTGGTCTTTACCACCATAACAAAAGAGGGTCTGCCTCTGATAAGGTACAGGACCCGCGACCTGACCCGGCTCGACTATTCGGTGTGCGATTGCGGCAGAACTCTTGTCAGAATGGAAAAATGTCTGGGCCGCAGCGACGACATGCTTATAATAAGGGGTGTTAACCTCTTCCCCTCGCAGGTTGAACATGTTCTTCTGGGGATGAGCGAGATAAAACCACATTACCTTCTTATAGTCGACAGGATTAATAACCTCGACACCCTTGAACTTCAGGTTGAAGTAGAAGAAGAATACTTTATGGACAAGATAAGCCAGCTCGAGACTCTGAGGCAGAAAATAAGGAACAGCCTTGAGAATGCACTGGGCCTGGGAGTAAAGGTAACCCTTGTTGAGCCCAAGATACTTGGCCGAAGCGAAGGTAAGGCGAAACGTGTTATAGATAAAAGAAAATATTAACAGGGAGGTAAAACATGAGCAGCATTCCTGTTTCACGGGATATAGTAAATGAGAGTCTTAAGAGGACAGGCCTGAAATCGGCCGGAAAAGCTTCAATAAGGGAGATAGTTCAGCTCGTCAATAAACTCGAGTATCATACCGGGATCAGATATGTAAGAATGGAGATGGGGGTTCCAGGACTACCCTGCCCGCAGATTGCAATCGAAGCCGAAACTGCCGCTCTGAACGCCGGAGTAGCATCGGATTATCCCAATATACTTGGTATTCCTGAACTTAAGAAAGAAGCCTCGAGGTTTATCAGACTTTTTCTCGATGTGGGTGTCGACCCCGAAGGATGTATTCCCACAGTGGGATCAATGATGGGATCAATGATAGGCTTCCTTGTGGCTAACCGGAATGATCACAGTAAAGAAGGCACCCTTTTCATCGATCCCGGATTCCCTGTTCAGAAACAGCAGCTAAGAATGCTGGGACAGAACTTCTGGTCGTTCGATGTATATAATCACAGGGGCTCGAAGTTAAAGGACAAACTCGAATCATATCTTGCAACAGGAAAGGTGTCTTCGCTGCTCTATTCAAATCCCAACAATCCGACATGGATCTGCCTGACTCCGCAGGAACTGGAAGTAATAGGTGAACTATGCAGGAAATACGATGTGATAGTCATGGAGGATCTTGCATATTTCGGCATGGACTTCAGGAAAGATTACTCCAAACCCGGAGAAGCTCCCTTTCAGCCTTCTGTTGCTCACTATGCAGATGATTATATGTTGCTGATATCCAGCTCGAAAATATTTAGCTACGCCGGCCAGAGAATCGGTATTATGGCTGTCTCAGATAATCTGTACAGGCGGAAATACCCCGACCTGCTCCGTTATTATTCAACTGATCTGTTCGGTCATGCCGCTGTGTTCGGTGCACTTTACGGATTGTCGGCCGGAGTTGCTCATTCGGTTCAGTATGGCTTTGCAGCCCTGCTTAAGGCGGTCAACGATGGAAGCTACCGCTATCGCGATGAGATAAAGGAATACGGGGAAAAAGCAGCGATAATGAAAGACCTTTTCCTTGAAAACGGGTTTGGGATAACCTACGAAAAGGATCTTGACGAAAATATAGCTGATGGATTTTATTTTACTGTCTCCTATCCGGGAATGACAGGAACAAAATTGCTTGAAGAGTTGTTGTATTATGGCATCAGTGCCATCTCGCTTGATATTACAGGAAGTGAAAGAGAGGGATTGAGAGCCTGTGTTTCGATGGTGCAGAGGGACCAGTTCCGTGACCTCGGGGAACGGCTGGCTAAATTCAGGGAGGATCATCCTCTCAGCTAATGCTTAATCAGAAAATTATGGCTAAGGTAAAAGGAAGTATTGTAGTAAATATCGAAAGATGCAAGGGATGCGAGGTTTGTATGGTTTCCTGTCCTACCGGAACCATTGCTATGGCCTCCGAAGTGAACGGGAAAGGATATCATTATGCATATCCAGCCAATCCCGATCTGTGTATAGGATGTGCAAACTGTGCCGTGGTTTGTCCCGATGGAGTGATAACTGTTTATAAAACAAAAATATAACCTGGTATGGAAAGGGAATTGAGGTTGATGAAAGGTAATGAGGCCGTGGCCGAGGCAGCCATCCGCGCAGGAGCTGATGGTTATTTCGGTTATCCCATTACTCCTCAGAGCGAAATACTTGAATATCTTATGGCTGCCAACCCTGAGAAGACAACCGGGATGGTGGTTCTTCAGGCCGAGAGCGAGATAGCTGCCATCAACATGGTATACGGGGGAGCAGGTTGCGGGAAAAAGGTGATGACAACTTCTTCTTCACCGGGCATTAGCCTGAAGCAGGAAGGGATAACCTATATTGCCGGAGCAGAACTGCCCTGTCTTATTGTAAACGTGGTACGCGGAGGCCCCGGCCTTGGCACCATTCAGCCTTCACAGTCAGATTATTTCCAGGCCACCAAAGGTGGAGGACATGGCGATTACCATCTTATTGTGCTTGCACCTTCATCGGTACAGGAGATGGCCGACTTTGTCGGACTGGGTTTTGAACTGGCATTCAAATACAGGAATCCGGTTATGATGCTATCCGACGGGGCTATCGGGCAGATGATGGAAAAGGTATATCTGAACCCTCAGCAGGAGAGATCAACTGAGGTTCACCACTGGGCAACCACCGGAAAACTTCCGGGCAGAGAGAGAAATATAATCACTTCTCTTGAACTGGATCCCGACGCCCAGGAGAGATTCAATGAAAAACTAGTTGCCAAATATAATCTCATACGGGAAAATGAGGTGAGGTTCGAGGAATTCAGGTGTGATGATGCCGAATACCTGATGGTTGCATATGGCACAAGCGCACGGGTGTGCCAGAAGGCCGTGCAGATTTGCAGGAATGAAGGCATAAAGGCCGGATTGCTGCGTCCCATTACTCTATTCCCCTTCCCTTCGGCAAGGATAAAAGAACTGACAGCACAGGTTAAGGGTATCCTCGCTGTAGAGATGAGCGCAGGGCAGATGGTTGAGGATGTGATGCTGGCAGCAGAAGGCCGGGTGCCTGTAAGGCACTTCGGCAGGATGGGGGGAGTGGTTCATACTCCCGATGAGGTGGTGGAGAATCTGAAATCAAAAATAATAGGAGGTTGAATCATGGCTGACAATACCGGGATAAAAGAAATAATCAAACCTGAAAATCTGGTTTACAAACGGACAGCTCTGATGACGGAGAACGTCCTGTCATACTGTCCGGGATGCGGACACGGAACCGCTCACAGGATCCTTGCCGAAGTAATCGGGGAAGAAGGCCTCCAGTCAAATGCCATAGGTGTCTCTCCAGTGGGATGTTCAGTATTCCTTTATAACTATATAGATATCGACTGGCAGGAAGCAGCCCACGGCAGGGCACCGGCTGTGGCAACAGCTATAAAACGACTGCTGCCCGACAGGTTCGTCTTTACATACCAGGGCGACGGTGACCTTGCGGCAATTGGTACCGCCGAGACTATCCACACATGCAACAGGGGTGAGAATATTCTTATAATATTTATCAACAACGGAATATACGGAATGACGGGAGGCCAGATGGCCCCAACCACTCTTCCGGGAATGAAATCCTCAACCTCTCCTTACGGAAGAGATGTTAAAACCATGGGATCGCCTCTTAAAATGGCCGACATAGTGGCCACCTTACCCGGCACTTACTACGTAACACGACACAGCGTCCATTCACCGGGAAACGTAAGAAAGGCTAAAAGAGCAATCAAAAAGGCTGTCGGATACCAGAAAGAGAACAGAGGTACCTGTTTTATTGAAATAGTCTCAAACTGTCCGTCGGGATGGAGGATGACCCCGGTAGAGGCCAATAAATGGATGGAAGATAATATGTTCCCATTTTATCCCCTGGGCGATATCAAGGTCCCCGGTGAAGAGGCAGTTAAATAATCTTTTTAGTATTTGTTATGACAGAAGAAATATTAATAGCAGGGTTTGGAGGACAGGGTGTACTCTCTATGGGGAAAATTATTGCCTACTCGGCTGTCACCCAGGACCTCGAAGTAAGCTGGATGCCTTCCTACGGACCGGAGATGAGGGGTGGAACAGCCAATGTGGTAGTGATAATCAGCGATGAAAGGATAAGCTCACCCATAATACGAAGCTTCGATACGGCCATAATCCTGAACCAGCAGTCGCTCGATAAATTTGAAAACTCGGTGAAGCCGGGAGGAATCCTTATTTACGACACCAACGGCATAACCCGCCATCCGTCGAGGAAGGACATCAGCATTTACAGCATCGATGCCACAGAAGAATCGGTTAGGATGAGCAGCACAAGAACCTATAATATGATCCCTCTGGGTGCCTTTATGAAAGTAAAGCCGGTTCTCGAATTCGAAAACGTGATGAAAGGACTGGAGAAATCACTGCCACAGAGATATCACGACCTGATACCGGCCAATGAGAAAGCACTCAGAAGAGGTATGGAGATACTTGTAAAGATTGTCTGAAAAGTAGCCTGATACTGGAATACCTGCCCTACTTACTGTAGAAATGCATGTCGACAATGTACTTCCATACAGGAGGATGAAGAAAATACGACATATCCTTCCCTGCTTTTATCCCATCCCTTATAAAGGTGCCTGAGATATCCATCTCAGGAGCATCGGCCCAGGTGATTGACGACTTTGAGAGTATAAGGTCGAGGGACTGATTCTTTCTTTTTCTGACCCCCGGACGTGGATAAACATACATGGGATAGCGGGTTACCAGTTCAAGGGCATTTTTCCATTTGTGGAGGGTGTACAGGTTGTCTTCACCCATGATAAGAACAAAACTGAAATGGGGGTATTGTTCACTCAGCCTTGCAAGTGTGTCTATTGTATATGACGGAGCAGGAAGCCTGAACTCTATATCACAGGCCATCATGTCTTCATTTTCACCTATTGCCAGTTCGACAAGGTACAGCCTGTGGTGATCGGCCAGCAGCGAGTCTTTCTTCTTAAGCGGATTAAGCGGACTGACAACAAACCATATATGGTCGAGGTCTGTATATTCCTTCATGTATCCGGCCACGGCCAGATGCCCGATATGAACCGGGTTAAATGATCCGAAATATAGTCCTACTTTCTGCATATATCCTTAATTTTAAATAGTCAGGGCTGACCTTGATGCATCAGTCTTATAAGTTGTCAAGAAAACCACCTGCCAGATCAAGTATATCCTTCTCAGCCTCTTCAAGTATCCTGTTAACCACAATGGTATCAAAACTGCCTGCCAGCTCTATCTCGGCGACTGCCTTGCTGACCCTTGTCTCTATCTTTGAAGGGTCATCAGTTGCGCGCTTAAGAAGCCTTTGCCGGAGTTCCTCCACCGAAGGAGGCATGATGAAAACAGACAAAGCCTTGTTACCGAAAATGTTCTTGAGATTTATTCCTCCCTGCACATCCACATCAAAAAGAACATGATTTCCCTTCGACCATATCCTTTCAATTTCCGATTTGAGAGTCCCGTAGTAGTGATCCCTGTAAACCTCTTCCCATTCAACAAATTCTCCGCCCGCAATCTTTTTCCTGAACTCTTCAACCTTAATGAAGTAATAGTCCTTCCCGTCTTTTTCACCTCGTCGTGGCTTACGCGTGGTGGCAGAAACAGAGAACTCAAGATCATACCGTTGCGATAACAGATGGTTTACAAGAGTGGTCTTGCCGGCACCTGAAGGAGCCGATATGATAATCAGTTTTCCCATAACTTCATGAATCAGTATTAAAGGATGTTAAGACACTGCTCTTTTATCTTCTCAAGTTCATCTTTCATCATAACCACAAGTTTCTGAATATCTGCATCATTGGCCTTCGACCCCGTGGTATTTATTTCTCTACCCATTTCCTGGGTTATGAAGCTCAGAACCTTCCCGTTTGGTGATTCAGAATCAAGGGTCTCAAGGAAATATTCACAATGCCTCTTTAATCTGACTTTTTCCTCATTTATATCAAATTTCTCGAGGTAGAAAATCAGTTCCTGCTCAAAACGGTTCCTGTCAACATTCTCACTACCTGTATTTTCGGAAAGAAGCGCATTGAGCTTCTCCCTGACCTTTGTAATCCTGCCGGGTTCATAAACTTCTATCTTTTCAAGAAAATCCAGGATATTTGAAAGTGATTTCCTCAGATCTCTTTCAATAGAAAGGCCTTCCTCAATCCTGTAATTATCAAGTAACATAGCTGATTCACTGATCTTTTCCCTTACTATTTTCCATTCCTCTTCCACAAGCTCTGCTTTCTCAGTTCTCAACACTTCGGGAAGCTTCATGATAGCCGAAAGGATCTCTTCACCGGGCCTGATACCGAGTTCGGATGCTATCTCATTAACCTGCCTGAAGTAATCCCTCACAACAGGCTTGTTGATGACAGGAACCGCTTCCTCTTCAAGCATGTCGAAATAGACGGCCATATCTATCTTCCCCCTGGCAAGTTTCTGACTGAGGATGGCTCTTATCTCAGGTTCTTTCTCCCTGTAAAGCCATGGCAGCTTAACGTTCAAATCCATCTGTTTGGAATTCAATGATTTGATTTCGATGGTTATCTTTTTCCGTGGAGTCTCGGCTACAGCTTTTCCGTAACCTGTCATGGATTTTATCATATCGTTGTTTACGACTGGTTTAATTGTCCGGAAAGTTATCAATATTATGAATATCTCCAAAATTCATGATCTGCCGGTACCGCCTTTCTCTATAACGGATTCTCCCCTGCAGCCCGGATTCCCTGTGCCGGATAGTTCCTTCACCGGCTACCATAATGGTGCCGGCTATCTTTGTTCATCTGACGATATACAATAGGGGCAGGGCATGGCCTTATATTCTTTTAATGGGCTTGCCTGTCAAAGATGTCAAATGCTGCTGACGCTGGTAATAGGCCATCATTAATAACGATCTGACCACTTCTGTAAACAGAGGTATTAACCTTTTTTAAGGATTTGTTTTATATAATAAAGCTTAAAAACTCCGTTATGAAATATTACAGATAAACATGCAGTTTGCTTTAAATAAAAATTAAGGCTATTTTGTGATCCGTCGTAGAAATTATTAAAGGCTATTTTTATTGTTATGATTTTCAAATACTTGAAGGTTGTTATTGTATTTGTTTTTATTACAGGTTCTTTAACAGCATTTTCGCAGGAAGAGAATGGTGAGAGCAAAAGTGAGAGCAAAAGTGAGAGTGGAAGTGAGAGTGGGAGTGAGCGACAAAGCATTACTCTTGATTCTCTGTCACTGAGAGGCCTGATTTTCGATCCTCAGAGAGGTGCTCCTGATATCTCTCTGTCAGCAGATCAGGCTCTCGGATTTCTGAAAGGACAACTGTCTGCCGCAAGGTGGAAAGATCCCGGCCATCCTTTCAGAAATGCCCTTGAACGGCTTGTCAGGGTGGCATCTGAACTTCCCTTCGACACTGTGAAACATTATCTCTCAACCTATCCGTACGACTCTATAAGCATTTCATGGGAAAAATTCTACAGGTGGAAGCCTGTCAGCCTCAGGGTTCCCGTCATCCGCGATCCTTTGGATCTGCGACAGCAGCAAATGGTGGCAGGTGATACTCCGGCCGGAGAACTTATTGCCGATACTTTAACAATTCCTGGACTGGTTCAGCTGCCCCTGGGTATTGAAGATGATGGTAGCGGACTTAAAGACACCGTTATCCTTGTTGTCTCTGATACCTTAAGCAGGGTTACATCTGTTTATCCCGAATTTCCCTTCAGGTATTATTCAAGACCCTGGCAGTCCGATTCAATAAAAAGTGCCGTCCACGTGTTGATTGAATATCTTAATGAACGTGATTCCTCGATCATTAATTTCACAGGAGTAAACAATGGACTCACACCTGTATGGCTTAATTCAAAATCGGGTACAACAATAAGATACTGGCTTAAAAATGAGATGAATGACTCTGTAACTGTCTGGATAGGCAGTGAGGGCAGGGATGTTTTAGGTATGTACCTCGAACATGGGGTTAGCTTCAGGAGACCGGTTACCCAGAGGGCACTTTACGGAGAGGCAAGGATAGAGAAGGAAGACCTTGACAAGACCACCCTTCTTGATGCCAGAAAGATAGAGGTCATGACAAAGTACTGGAAGATGAGGACCGAATCATCAGTGATCCTGAGTCAGGCCTTCCTTTCCAACTGGGTAAAAGGAGGCGAGAGTTCGATCTCAACCTCTTTCGATTTGACCGGATATGCCGATTACAGTAACAAGAGCCTGAAGCTGAACTCAAATAACTTTGCCCGTCTGAAATACGGTCTTATCCATACAACAGAGAACGGCCTGAGAAAGAATCTGGACCTTCTTGAGACAAACTCCAAACTCAACCACAAGGCCTTTGGGAAATTTGATTTCAGTGCTGTTATGCTATTTAAAACACAGATAGACAAGGGTTTTAATTATCCCAACGACTCCGTTCCCGTTTCAAAATTCTTTAACCCTGCCATCCTGACCATTGGCCTTGGTCTCGACTATAAACCCAACAAGAACACTTCAATGAACTTCTCTCCTCTGTCATACAAAGGGACTTTTGTCCCTGATACAGCCAGGATAGACCAGACAGCTTATGGTGTGGACAAAAACAGGAGAGCTAAAAATGAGCCGGGAGCAAGCTTCATGTTCTCAAACATCTTCAAGCCTTCAAAGAATATCTCAGTCACCAACCGGCTTCAGCTGTTTACCAACTATGTCAATAATCCCCTTAACATCGACGTAGACTGGGAGATGATATTCGTTGCAAATCTCAACTGGTTCACCGATGTAAGGATAAATACCCACCTTATTTACGATGATGACACCAGGACTCCTGTATTTGACAAGGACAAAAATGCGGTTCTGGGTTCTGACGGAGTTCAGAAGAAGAGCCCGAGAATACAGTTCAAGGAAATGCTTGGTTTCTCTTTTGTATTCAGGTTTTAAGGGTCGTCGGAAGGACATATTCCATTCTGGAAGAGGAGTAGCTTAAAGTGATTTCTGGTAAATCCTGAACCTTTTTACCACTTCTCCCTGAAGTTTCTCACATTCTGCCCTCATCTGGTTGTTTGACTCAAGGATGAGGTGGCTGTCAATAGTCTCCATCCTTCTTCTTAATCCTGTTTCAATAAGCTTCATCCCAAGGAGAACATCAATACCTCTGCACCTGTAGGTTTTTACAATTCCTCCCAGAACCAGCATCATCTTCTTTGATTTCCGGAGATCATGCAGTATCCTTATAAGGCCGAGAGGTAACAGCCTGCCTCCTGATCTTTTTATGCTTTCGCTTATATCGGGCATTGCAACAATAAAACCTACAGGGATACCTTCAACTTCTGCCACCTTTATAAATGCAGGATCTATAATCAGGAGGAACCGGTCGGCCAGATCCTTCTTTTCATTATCGTTGAGAGGAACAAAACCATAGATATCCATAAAGGTTTTGTTCATTAGTTCGAGAATGGGAATTATATATGGCCTGAGCTCTTTCTTTGAATTGAATTCCACAACCCTGTATCCGGGCAGTCTTGAGATCCTTTCATAAGCTTTTCTGTAGGCAGCAGGAACTTCCGGAGGCATCCGGAAGACATAATTAACAAGGTCTGTCTCCTTGATATAGCCTTCCCATTCTATCATCTTCGGGAGGTAGGGGAGGTTATTTGATGTTTTTAGTATCTGGGGCCGTTCAAATCCCTCAATCTGGAAACCCTGGGGGTCTTTATCCGAGAATCCCAGAGGTCCGACTATCTTTACCATCCCTTTCTCCCTTGCCCAGCTTTCAACTTTTTCAAGAAGTGCATGAATAACTTCACGGTCCTCGAACGTCTCCATGAAGCAGAACCTACCGTTATTTTCATTCTTTATATGGTTGTACCTCCTGTTTATCAGTCCCATTATTCTTCCTGCAGGCTTATGGTTCCTGTAGGCAAGGTAGAGCACGGCTTCCGAATGTTTGAAGTCACTGTTCTTCTTTTTGTTGAACAGGGTCCATTCGTCAAAGTAAAGAGGAGGAAGCCAGTTGGCATCGTTCCTGTGTACCCTGGCGGGCAGGTAAATGAAATCATGAAGATCCCTGCGGCTCACGACTTCCTTAACAACTATTTTATCAGACATTTCACTGGGCTAATATGGGAAAAGAACAGTATATTCAGCAGGTGACAAGGTTGTTTGGTACAAAACCAGTCATAAAAGTATTTTTTCAAGTATGACAAAAAATGCGAACAGGATACTTGCTATTCCATTGGTGGTCCCGAAAGCTATATTCACCCTGCTGAGGTCATTTGGTTTTACAATAGAGTGCTGATATACAAGCAACAGTGTAAACAGGCATGCCCCGAGCCAGTAGAGTATTTTCCCATCTCCCACGACACCTGCCGCAATAACAAGTATAAAGGTAATTAAATGAAGCAATCCTGAAATAACAAGGGCTCTTTTTCGTCCAGTGGCTGAAGGTATTGAATGCAGATCCTGCTCTTTGTCAAAATCCTCATCCTGAAGTGCATATATAATGTCAAAGCCACCCGACCATGTTAGTACTATAATAGAATATATAAGCGGAAGAATATCGAAACGTCCGGTTACAGATATATAGGCCCCGATAGGGGCAAGACTCAGTCCCAGTCCAAGTATAAGGTGGCACAGCGCGGTTATCCGTTTTGTAAGGCTGTACCCGAGGATAACTGCCAGGGCAACAGGTGATAGTATCAGGGTAAGCCTGTTTATAAAACCTGCCGTGATCATGAAAAGTACTGCGTTAACCACAACAAAGGCTGTGACGGCACCAGGGCTCAGTTTACCTGCCGGTAATTCCCTGCTGCTTGTCCTTGGGTTCAGTGTGTCGATCTTTCTGTCAACCAGCCTGTTGAAACTCATGGCGGCATTCCTTGCTAACACCATGCAAAGGATCACGAGAATAAGTAAACGGAATGTAAACTCACCATGGCCTTCAGTTACTCCGAGGGTGAAGCCTATAAGGGCAAAGGGCATGGCAAAAACAGTATGGCTGAATTTGACAAGAGAGAAATAATGGCTTACCTGTTTAAGCAGACTGCTCATCTCCTTGAAGATTCATGTATATCTTGTAGCGATGTATGGCTCCGTCAAAACCACCACCTCCGGGAAGGGTGACATTTGCTGCATTCACAATGGCATCAACATCCATCGTGGTGATGTCGCCCCGAAAAACATCTGTTCTACCGCGGCACATTACCTTATCTGAGCTCCAAGCTCTTTTTTGAATGCGTTTATAAGGTTGTTCATGATTTTCTCAATAACTGCGTCGGTAAGTGTTTTTATGTCGTCGCGAAGAATAAAGCTCACAGCATATGATTTCTTATCCTTACCAATCTTTTCGCCGGTATATACATCAAAAAGTCCGACTTCCCTGATTATATGCTTTTCAGTTTTAAAAGCCAGATCCCGTATCTGGCTGAAAGTGACACTGCTGTCGAGGAGCAGAGCAAGGTCGCGCCTTACCATGGGATACTTAGGCAGCTCCCTGAAGCGGATCGAATTGTTTTTTGCGAGTTCCAGCAGACTGTTCCAGTCTATGTGAGTGTAGTAAACGTCCTGTTCTATGTCAAATTCCTTAAGCAGGGCCACCGACAGCCGGCCGGTTTCGGCAATGAGCTTTTTACCCCTTGTCCATGTAAACGACTCAGTATAATATTCCCTGTCGCTTTCCCCGTTCATAAATGAGTCGGCTGAAACACCAAGACGGGTAAGTATCATCTCAACGGCTGCTTTTGAAAAGAAGAAATCAGTGGGGGCCGGTCCGGCATTCCAGTTGTGTGCCGACCTGTTTCCCGACAGGAAAAAGTCGAGAGAAGTATTTTCAACATATTTTTCAGTTACGCTAAGGTCTTCACCCGGGTTCATAAGGTAGCAGTTACCAAACTCATAGAGTTTAAGATCGGGGTTCTGACGGTTGATGTTCCAGGCTATAGAGCTTAGTCCGCCGAAAAGCAGCGACTGTCTCATGGCATTCAGATCGGAGCTGAGAGGATTGGAGAGCCTTACAAGGCGGCTTGCATCAAAGTCCTCCTTCCCTTCATACCATGAGGATGGAGTAAGTGAGTTGCACATTATCTCGGAGAAGCCGTTTGAAGAAAGAAGGTCAGAAACAATATTAACCAGTTTTTCCCTGTCGGGTTTTTCGATATACGAAATGGTGGAGTTGACGTGAGCATTTATCTCTACATTGTTGTATCCGTATATCCTGAGTATCTCTTCTACAACGTCCGCTTCCCTTTTTACATCAACCCTGTATGCAGGGATTTCGACGTTAAGTATACCTTCTTTTTCAGCCAGTATCTTTATTTCAAGAAGCTCAAGTATCCTTTTTATAACCTTAGGCTCTATGTGCTTTCCAATAAGCCTGTCGATGTTTTTGTATGAGATGTCGATGACAACATTTCTGATCTTTTCGGGGTAGATATCGATGACACCTGAAGAAATCCTGCCTCCGGCAATCTCCCTGATCATCATGGCAGCTCGTTTAAGAGCCCAGGGGGTGATGTTGGGATCGGCACCCCTTTCAAAACGGAAAGAGGCATCAGTCTTCAGCCCGTGCCTTTTTGATGTTTTCCTTATTGATACAGGATTGAAGTAGGCACTTTCGAGAAAAATGTTACGTGTCGATTCCCTGATTCCTGAATCGGAGCCTCCGAAAACTCCCGCTATACACATACCACCTTCCACATCACATATCATAAGGTCTTTCGACGACAGCTTCCTTTCAACTTCATCAAGGGTTTTGAAAGCACTTTTTTCGGCAAGATTCCGTATAATGACTTTTTTCCCTCTTATCCTGTCTGCATCGAAGGCATGCAGGGGCTGACCTATCTCGTGCAGGACATAGTTGGTTATGTCGACAACATTGTTGATAGGGTTTTGTCCTATCGCCCTGAGTCTTTTTTTGAGCCATTCGGGCGACTCCCCGATGGTCACGTCACTTATGGTAAGGCCGGTATACCTCGGGCAGGCAGAAGTGTTTTCGACCACTATCTCTATCTCGTTATCGTTGTTGTCGGGTTTGAAATCACTGACTTCCGGCATGACTGCCTTAAGGTCAGACCCTGTATTTATATTCAGGTAGGCGGCCAGGTCGCGGGCCACTCCGAAATGGGATCCGCTGTCGATCCTGTTGGGGGTGAGACCTATCTCGAATATTACGTCCTTTTCAATCTTAAAATATTCTGCAGCGGGGGTTCCGGGGACAGCACTGCTGTCAAGTACCATAATACCCTCGTGTGAAGTGCCAAGACCTATTTCATCTTCGGCACATATCATACCTTCGGAGACTATTCCCCTTATCTTTGACTTTTTGATCCCGAATGATTCATCACCCTTGAATACTGTTGTGCCGATGGTGGCCACGGGAACCTTCTGTCCGGCTGCCACATTCGGGGCTCCGCAGACTATCTGAAGGGGAACCGGACCTCCGGTGTTTACTGTCGTCACCGACAGCTTGTCTGCATCGGGATGCTTCTGACAGGTAAGAACTTCACCTATCACCACTCCCTGCAGGCCTCCCTTTACTGATTCCCATTCCTCAATACCTTCTATCTCCAGTCCCGTTTCAGTGAGTATTCTGCCAAGGTCATCGGCCTCGATATCTATGTTAAGATAATCCTTCAGCCAGTTGTACGAAATCTTCATTTTAAAGTAATTTCCTGAATTATTTTATCTATAAGATTGCAAAAGTAAGAAATTTAAAAGATGATAGCAGTCGGAGGCAGCCAAAGTTTAATTAATGAAGCGCCTCAGGCCTTAATTGCCAGGCTGGTTTTGTTCTCCTCCCTTTCTCTGTTAACGCCGTTCAGAAAAGCTTAAAGGATACCATGATTGTTACTGACGGAGACCCTTGGATCACTTTGGAATTTAAGAATGAAGAGCCCTGATTTGCTGCTTTACTCTGCATGTAATTGCCTATATTTGCACACAAACACATATCATATGACTTTAGAAAACGATGACAGGCTTATTCTGGTGACCAATGATGACGGCCTTTATGCCTCAGGCCTGCGGACCCTTATGGAGGTGATGGAAGAGTTCGGGAAAGTTGTTGTTATCTCAACTGTCGAGAGCATGTCGGGTATGTCTCAGGCTCTTACAGTGAAAACTCCACTGCGCGTCAAGCTTCTTGAGGAAAACGAGAAGCACAGGGTCTATGCCTGTAACGGAACACCCACCGACAGTGTCAAGCTGGCCATCAACCAGCTTCTTGAACGCATTCCTGATGTTGTGGTTTCGGGGATCAATCACGGGTCAAATGCCTCTGTGAGTGTCCTCTATTCAGGTACCATGGCTGCTGCCCTTGAAGGCTGCCTTTATGGAATTGATTCTGCTGGCTTTTCAATGAACGATATATCAAGGAATCCTGATTTCTCGGTCTGCAGGAAATATATAAGGATAATTTTGGAGATGCTTGTCAGGAAATCTCTTCCCGGAGGTGTCTGCCTTAATGTCAACATTCCTGCTTCTGCCGACGGCGAAATAAAAGGTATAAAGGTATGCCGTCAGGCCAGGGGAAACTGGAGGGAGGAATTTGAGAAGAGAAAAGATCCTATGGGCAAGACCTATTATTGGCTGACCGGATATTTCTACAATCAGGAACCCGAATCTGAAGATACGGACGAATGGGCCCTTGCCAATAATTTTGTATCGGTCGTTCCCGTTACTGTCGATATGACGGCATATAATTACATGAATGAACTGAACAGGCATCTGGAGAATAAATGAATACAGCAAAATACGACAGGCAGATTACAGGATATCTGGCAGGGTTCATCCTGCCGGTAGTGATTGCTCTTGCCTTATATCTTTTTTCAACAGGTGAACAGTCTGTTACAGAGTATTTCGGAAGGATAGTCAAAGCCGGTATTGTGACACATATCCTGTCGCTGGCAGTCTTTCCAAACATTGCTATATTCCTTCTTTTCAACCGCTTCGACATGCTTAAGGCAACCCGTGGTGTCCTTGGTATTACAATATTCTGGGCTGTTGTTGTTTTTGCCATAAAATTTCTTGGATGAGATACTTCATTATTGCAGGAGAACAGTCGGGAGATCTTCACGGGTCAAATCTTATAAGGGGAATAAGGAGCTCGGATCGAGAAGCCGTTATCGACTGCTGGGGCGGAGATCAGATGGAGGAGGCAGGAGGCAGGCTGTTGATGCATTACCGCCATACAGCCTTTATGGGCTTTTTATCTGTCATAAAAAACCTGGGCAAAATAACTGCAAACATTAAAAGATGCCGGAGAGATATCCTTGATTCATCACCCGATGTGGTAATACTCATCGATTATCCGGGTTTTAACCTCCGGATTGCTGAATTCGCCACAGGACAGGGAATCAGGGTTTTTTATTATATATCTCCAAAATTCTGGGCCTGGAAGGAGAACAGGATCAGAAAGGTTAAGAAATATGTTAACCGGATGTTCATCATCTTCCCCTTCGAGGTTCCTTTTTATGCAAAACACGGGATCAGTGTGGAATACCTGGGTAATCCTCTGGTTGATGAGTTGGAAAGGAGGCTTACAGCCCTGGCGCCTGTAAATGAAACTGTGGAATCAATGGATCTTGATGAGAGACCCGTTATTGCTCTTTTATCCGGAAGCCGTAAGCATGAGGTTGAAAAGATACTGCCTCTGATGATAAGTGTCACTGAGCATTTCCCCGACTATCAGTTTGTTGTCGCGGCTGTCAAAAACATACCTGAAGAATTGTACAGGTCGCTGATTGGTGACAAACCTGTAAAACTTGTAACCGACCGTACCTATGAGCTGCTTAACATATCGTCAGCTGCCCTCGTTACTTCCGGGACGGCCACCCTTGAGACCGCGCTGATGGAAATACCACAGGTAGTCTGTTATAAAGCCGACTGGATATCGATGTTTATAGCCTGGCTGGTTATCAAGGTCCGGTTCATCTCCCTTGTTAATCTTGTTCTTCAGCGCGAAGCTGTCAGGGAACTTGTCCAGCATAACCTTACCACGGCTAACCTGTTTAAGGAGCTTAAAAAGATTCTGCCTGGCAGTGAGGCAAGAGATACCCAGATGAACAGTTACAGGGAACTTAAGGAAAGACTTGGACCTTCAGGAGCTTCATTCCGCGTGGCAGAAGCGATGGTAAGGGAACTCCGGGAAAAAACAAATGATGGTTTATGATCAGACAGACTGCCCTTTTTCTTGTTTTTTTCCATTTCCTTTCACTTGATTCCCAGAGCCAGGTAAGGATAAGACTTTTTGCCGGGCTCGATCCCGCTTCAGTATATATAACAGTCAGTCAGGGCAGCTATGAAATCGATTCATTTGATGGGCCGCCATTATATCTCTCTGAAGGAGAGTCGGTAATAATTTCAAGGTATGAAAACAGGCTTGCCCTGAAAACCCGCGGAGGGAAAGGTTTTTCATGCGATTCCGTGTTTCTGAAAGGTTTAACCGGCAACGATACCTTCACGTGCCGGAAAAATGGCAGTAACCCTGTCAGAAGACTTTACAGCGACGACCTGTTGTGCTATCACGACATGGAAACACTGATGCTTATAAACATCTGTGAGGAGGAGAAATATATTGCCGGCGTTGTAAAGGCCGAAGGAGGAAGCGGAAGAAATGCAGAATATTTCAAATCGCAGGCAGTACTTGTCCGGACCTATCTGTACGGCAATTTGAACAGGCATATAATTGACCACTACAACCTGTGCGATGATGTCCATTGTCAGGCTTTTCATGGTATAACGACCGACCAGGTTATTGTCAGAGCTGCCGAAGAAACAAAGGGGCTGGTCGTTGTCGGTAAGGACAGTATCCTGATAATGCCATCGTTCCATTCAAACTGCGGGGGCGAAACCTCCGGCTCGGGAGAGGTATGGCTTACAGGTAAGTCGTACCTGAGGAGTGTTCGGGACCCCTGGTGTACTTCATCACCCAACGCGGTCTGGCAGAAGAACATCCCTTTAGGAGAGTGGGTTGACTATCTTAGAAAAAACGGATATAACGGTAGTACCGATAATCCGGCAGCCTTCAGTTTTGCGCAGGTTGCCAGGACTGATAATTACCGTGTTGGTAATTTTATGCTTCCGTTCAGTGTTATAAGGAACGATCTGGGCCTGAAATCTTCATTCTTTTCAGTGACGGCCGGAGCCGGATCGGTCCAGCTTAGGGGAAGAGGCTACGGGCACGGAGTCGGACTATGCCAGGAAGGAGCAATGGTAATGGCTTCACGCGGAAACGACTTCAGGAAAATAATAGCATTTTATTTCAGCGATGTAATAATTACGGATATTGAAAACACAAAAAATCCCGTTTCATTCTGAAGGAGATTTTACGTTTTATTTCTCCCGACTATTTGTGATATTTGCTGAACGGCTGACATAATCTGAGATCAGGTTACACTATATGAAACAAAGAACGAAGCAGATAATAACTGACAACAGATGTTTGCAATTTTCAGAAAGGAAATAAACGGATTCTTCAGCAGCCAGACTGGTTATATAGCCATGATAGTCTTCCTGGTTGCCAATTCCCTGTTTATGTGGGTCTTTCCCGGTGAATGGAACCTGGCCGACAGCAACCATGCCGGACTTGACACACTGTTTTACCTTTCTCCATGGATCTTTCTTTTCCTTGTACCGGCAGTGACCATGAGGATGATAGCAGAGGAGAAGAGGCTTGGGACCATTGAACTGCTTTATTCAAGACCGGTGACAGAGAGGGAGATCATCTACGGCAAGTATCTGGCTTCGGTGCTTCTGGTACTGATGGCCCTTGTACCCGCCCTTATCTACTACATTTCGGTCTTTATCCTCGGAGAGACTCCGGGAAACCTTGACAGGGGAGGGACATGGGGGGCTTTTATTGGCCTTTTCTTCCTGGCTGCCGTCTATGCCTCAGCCGGCATCTTTGCTTCATCGTTTACCGATAACCAGGTAGTGGCATTTATTTATGCACTCATCCTTTGTTTTTTCCTTTATACTGGTTTTGACTTTCTGGCCTATGTGCCCGGACTTAAGGATATTGATGAGTTTGTTATCGCGCTGGGGATAAACGAACACTACAGATCTATGAGCAGGGGAGTTATTGACATCCGCGATATAGTATACTTTGCGGCGGTTGTTGTTATTCTCAATGAAGCAACCCGGCTGGTACTGCTTTCAAGGAAATGGAAAACGGACAACTGATAGCTGATATGTAATGCAACATAATTACGAATGAGAATCATTTTCAGGCAAGGGGGTTCATACCCTGAGCGGGTCCGCTTGTCCCGCCTCAGGCGCGGGGCTATCAGGGCGAAAAATAAAAATTAAGAACTGATGCAAACCAGGGGAGATATAAAGAGAAAAAGCTGGACCGGATTCGTGGCCATTGTAACGGTTGTGATTTTTTTCGTTATACTGTCGTCGTTTCTGAGGATAAGGCTTGATCTTACTGAAGACAAACGGTTTACACTTTCACAGCAGAGCCATGACATCCTGTCGGATCTGAAAAACGACATTTACATACAGGTCATGCTCGACGGCGAGATGCCTGTTGAATTTAAGAAGCTTAGAAGAAGTGTAAGGGAACTGCTTGATGAATTCAGGATTCTGTCAGGAAGGAGGGTTGACTTTGAGTTTATAAATCCTTCCGCTGCAGGAGATGTCGCTCAGAGGGAAGCCCGGTACAAGTCACTTATGGGTAAAGGATTGAATCCCGTTAATATCCAGTCGGGAGATGAAGAGGGAGGCTCAAGCCAGAAGATCATTTTCCCCGGTATGCTTGTTAACTCTAACGGAACAGAGGTGCCTGTTAATTTCCTGAGAAACAACCAGACTGCTTCAGCTGAACAAAACCTGCTGCATTCAATTGAAGGCCTCGAATATGAGATGATTCAGACCATTGCCACCCTGAGTGCCGACACTATATATAAAATTGCCTTCATTGAAGGTCACGATGAATATTCAGAAATTGAAACCGGAGATCTGACTCTTAACCTGGCCCGGTTCTTTACTATAGACAGGGGGATAATCGGTGGTAAACCCGGGATTCTTGATGATTATGCCGCTATTATTGTTGCCGGCCCCGAAAAGGAATTTGCAGAAATCGACAAGTTTGTCATCGACCAGTATATAATGAACGGAGGCAAGGTATTATGGCTCCTTGAGGAAGTGTATGTCGATACCGATTCCCTGACCCTGGGCCGCAGTACTTCAATATACAGGCCGCTGAACCTCGATGACCAGCTTTTCAGGTATGGTGTGCGGCTTAATCCCGTTATGGTACAGGACCTCGATTGCAGCCTGATACCCCTTACAGTTATCACAGGCGAAAGTAACAGGCAGGTCGTTCCAGCACCCTGGCCCTGGTATCCTTTGCTCAATCCCTCTTCAGTTCATCCCGTAACAAGAAATCTTAACAAGGTAAGGGCTCAGTTTACCAATTACCTTGATACCGTTGGACTTGATCCGCAGATAAGAAAGACTGTCCTGCTGGCTACTTCTCCTCTGACAAGGGTTATTTCACCTCCCGTAGATATCTCTCTTGAAGAGGCTGCTGTCGCACCCGATGAAAGGACTTTTACAAGAGGAAGACTTCCTGTAGCCGTGCTTCTCGAAGGTGTCTTTCCTTCAGCATTCAGGAACCGGATTACAGATAATCTTGCCGGAGGAAGCAACATAAGGGTAAGGACTGAAAGCGATCCGACACGGATGATAGTTATTGCCGACGGTGATGTAATAAGAAATGATATAATGAGAAGCGGAACTTCTGAGGCGCCTTATCCGCTGGGGCAGGACAGGTACACCGGACAGATGTTCGGGAACAGGGACTTCCTTATAAACTGCCTTAACTATCTTGCCGACGATAAAGGTCTTCTTGAACTCAGGTCGAGGGAAATGAAGATGCGCCTGCTTAACACGACAAAGATAAGGCAGGAAAAAACAAAGTGGCAGATTATAAACGTTGCCGGTCCGGTGGTCGTCGTAATTCTGTACGGACTTGCATATTCCTTCTTCAGGAAAAGAAAATATGCTAAATCAAGGGTATGAGCAGAAAGATGATTCTTACAATTATGGCGGGACTTGCTGCCCTTGTTCTGCTTCTCTTTCTTGCCAGGGAACGCAGACCTTTTGGCCGATCAGACACTGATTTTGCAGTGGCTGAAGGTTCGGAGATTACGCGTATTGTCATTGGTTCTGAAAGAGGAAGTGTTACTCTTGAAAAAAATGATGGTGGCGAATGGATGGTTAACGGAACCGAAGAAGCCAGAAAAGGAAGCATCTTATTCATTCTTAGGATACTGAATGAGATACATATTAAATCGCCTGTCTCGTCCGGATTGTTCAGTGACGAGATAAGCAGTAAGGGCATAGAAGCCGTTAAAGTATCAGTTTATGACAACAGGAGGCTGATCAGATCATTTCTGGTATACAAAACACAATCGAATGTATACGGAAACATTATGAAGAAAAGTGAACGATCCTTGCCTTTCATTGTATATGTTCCCGGTTATGATGGTGATATTGCCGGCGCCTTTAACACCAATCCTCTCTACTGGCAGAACTTCATCATATTCAGTAGCCTTCCTTCATCTATAAAATCAGTCGGGCTCGTCAACTGGTCCGATACTTCTTCTTCATTCATGCTAAGGCGCAAGGGTGATGATTATGTATTGTCAGTCAATGGGAAAGACATTAATGAAGCTGATCAGGCAAAGATAAAGAGGTATATCTCATATTTCACGAGGGTTCCCTTCGAAAACTGGGCCTTTGATATCCCTGAACCTGAAAAGTCTGAGATAGAATCATCCGAACCGGCATATGAGATAACACTTACACCTGTTAATGGAGACTCTGTTGTGCTTAAGTTATGGCACAGGTATTCCGGATCAGGTCCGGTCCCGGCCCTTGACACAGACCGCTTATGGGGAAAGAGTCAGTCAGGTGACAACCTGTTTATAGTAAGATATTTTGATATTGACCCCCTGCTAAGGAAACGGTCAGATTTCCTGATCGATTAAAATATTTTGAGGATAATTGATTTTTTTTGTAATATTGATAAATAAGAAATCGAACATGAAAATGCTGTAGTATACTGATTGTAAATTAATTAGTATATTCCGGAGAAAAGTGGTTAACCTAAATATTATAATAAGATGAAATTTGTTGTATCCAGTACCGAACTTCTTGGTCATTTGCAGGCCATCAGCAGGGTAATAAGCTCAAAGAACACTCTTCCGATCCTTGATAATTTCCTCTTCAACCTTTCGGGGAATGACCTTGAGATAACTGCTTCTGATCTTGAATCGACTCTTATAACCAGGATGAAGCTTGAGAATGCTGAAGGGGAGGGTATCATTGCCCTTCCTGCAAGGATACTTCTGGATACTCTTAAGGAGTTTTCGGCCCAGCCGCTAGCCTTTGATCTTAATCTTGAGACTATGGCAGTAGTAATTAACTCCGAAAACGGCAAATTCAGTGTGATGGGACAGAACGGGGTTGACTTCCCGGCGCTGCCTGCCATAAAAAAGGATAAGAAATCCACGTTTTCAATTAATGCTGATGTGCTGCTTGCAGGCATAAGCAGGACTCTTTTTGCAACGGCCGATGATGAGTTGCGTCCGGTTATGGGCGGGATTTTTGTCGAAGCTGCCCCCGACGGTATTACCTTTGTTGCATCCGATGCGCATAAACTGGTAAGATACCAGAGGCTCGACGCTGTTGCGGAGGATAGTTCATCATTTATCCTTCCCAAGAAACCTGCTTCACTTCTGAAAAATATTCTTCCAAAAGAAGAAGGCCCTGTAACCGTTGAGTTCGACGATAAAAATGCATTCTTTAATCTTAACGACTACAGGATCGTCTGCAGGCTTGTCGAAGGGAACTATCCAAACTACAACTCAGTAATACCCAAGAATAATCCCAGGAAAATAACCATCGACAGGGTTGAATTCTATAATACTTTAAGAAGGGTGTCTGTGTTTTCCAACCAGGCAAGCAACCTTGTCAAACTGCAGCTTAAGGGCAACCAGATCACTGTCTCGGCCCAGGATATAGATTTTTCCATATCAGCTTATGAGAGGGTGAAGTGTATGTACGAAGGAGATGAGATAGAGATAGGTTTTAAATCGGTGTTCCTGCTAGAGATACTTGCAAACATAGGATCGCAGGATGTTGTAATGGAGCTTGCCGACCCGACACGGGCCGGACTCTTCCTTCCGGCCGAGACTGAAAACCAGTCTGAAGACCTGCTGATGCTCCTTATGCCAATGATGATAAACGCCTGATATTGGAACTTAATCTGAAACGTCCGCTGGCATTTATTGATCTCGAGACAACCGGGATAAATATTGCATCCGACAGGATCGTTGAACTTTCAATACTTAAAGTGGATCCTGACAGCAAGGAGGAATGGATGACCACCCGCATCAATCCGGAGATGCCCATTCCACCAAAATCGACAGAAATACATGGCATCACTGATGCTGATGTGGCCGAAGCACCGGTATTCAGGGAAGTGGCCAGGGAAATTGCTGCTTTCCTTGAAGGATGCGACCTTGCCGGATATAACGCCATTAAATTCGATATCCCTGTTCTGGCTGAGGAATTTCTAAGGGCCAGTATCGATTTTGATTTCGGAAACAGGAAATATGTCGATCCCCAGGTTATCTTTTACAGGAAGGAACAGCGAACCCTGGTTGCTGCTTATCAGTTCTATTGCGACAAGGTTCTCGATAATGCTCACAGCTCAAAAGCCGATACGGCTGCAACCTTTGAAGTCCTTAAGTCACAGCTTGACAGATATGACGACCTTGAAAATGACGTTGATAAGCTGGCTGAATTAAGTGCCTTCAATAACTCAGCCGACTTTGCAGGACGTATAATTTTTGATGATAACGGAACCGAGATCTTCAACTTCGGCAAACATAAGGGAAAACCTGTGGAACAGGTGCTCAAAGAAGAACCGTCCTATTACTCATGGATGATGAACGGAGACTTCCCCCTTTATACGAAAAAGATTCTTACGGAGATAAAAATCAGATCTTTTGGTAAGACCTGATAAAGTGACATTCACCTTTCCTTACCGGATTACCGTTTATCATTAATATGGTTTATTCCCAACCACCTGCGATTCTCCGGATTAATGACTAATTATAATTCTGATGAAACCCACATGTATTGCAGACACAAACACGTATGTATATAATTTTCAGACATGTGGGTTACATCAGACCATTAAAATTAAAATTATATACTGATGAAAATTATCTGCATAGGACTTAATTACAGGAAGCATGCCATTGAGATGGGACGGCCTTTCCCTGATGAACCTGTTGTTTTTATGAAACCCGATTCAGCCCTTCTGAAGAACAACAAGCCCTTTTTCCTTCCCGATTTTTCGTCGGAGATACATTATGAGGCTGAGGTAGTTGTTAAAATCAGCAAACTGGGAAAGGGAATTGAGACCAGGTACGCACACCGGTATTATAATGAGGTAACTATGGGAATTGACATTACTGCACGTGATCTTCAGGCTAAGTTCTCGCGGGAAAGGATCTCATGGGAACTGTCAAAGGGTTTTGACGGAGCAGCCCCGGTAGGGAAGTTCATCGAACTGACTCCCGGAATGGATATTGCCAGTCTCGGTTTCAGGCTCGACATAAACGGTAACACTGTACAGAAAAGCTCTACAGCCGATATGATATTCAGTGTTGATGAGATAATATCATATGTATCACGCTTTTTTACCCTTAAAACAGGCGATCTGATCTTTACGGGTACTCCTTCGGGTGTCGGCCCGCTTAAGAAAAATGATAACCTTGTGGCTTACCTTGACGAAAAACCCCTTCTCGATTTCATGATCAGGTAGTGGCGCCGTATGAGTAATCATATAGTGTGTTTTAATATTACCCTAATTATTGTATCTTTACAATTATTACTAACAGGAAAAACCATGGGAAGATTTGGCGTTACCGAGATTATACTTATTCTGCTTGTTGTTGTACTCCTTTTCGGAGGCAGAAAGATTCCTGAACTGATGAAGGGTATCGGACAGGGACTTAAGGATTTCAAGAAAGCATCAAAAGTTGATGATGAATCCGAAAAAATAAAAAACGATTCAGCAGAAGATTCAAAATAGCTGCCTGCGATCGGTATTTTTTATACCGGATCGCTTAAATCTATAATCGTCCTGCCCGGACTATATGCTGATGCCATTTTCAGGCAGCATTGATTTCTTATTATATTGCAGAGGTATCCGGTCTCCCGGACTTACAACATGCCTGATTAAAACAATTATTTCATTTTCTGCATGTAAAGGGTAGCAACTTTGTTTTATGCTTTCCGGAATAATACCTGCATCAGGGTTGTCTATTGTAATAAACCAATAAACTCTGTTACAAATGAAAAGAAATTTTATGTTGAAGTTTGTGTCAATGACACTTTTTTTGGCATTGATCTGCATGCCCCTGACTCTCAATGCCCAGGGATCGAAGGCTAATTTTGCAGGATCATGGACCTTAAATGCTTCCAAAAGCGACATGGGCCAGCCTCCCCAGGGTATGGGTGGCGGTGGTGGCGGCCAGCGTCCCGGTGGTTTTGGTGGCGGCGACATGGTTGTTAAGCAGGATGCAAACAGCCTCACAATGGAAAGAACCATGCAGGGTATGGACGGACAGGCAATGACAACCACAACCAAGTACAGCCTCGACGGAAAGGAAACTGTCAATACCTCAGGCAGGGGTGATAGCAAGTCAGTAGCCGTTTGGTCGGCCGACGGCAAAACCCTTAACATCGTTACTACGATGAGTTTTAATTTTGATGGTCAGACCAACGAGATGAAGACTACCGAAGACTGGAGTATTGCCGGTGGAAACCTGACAGTTGTAAGCACTATGAATACTCCCAATGGTGAGCGCAAGACCACCAGGGTGTACGATAAGAAATAAGACACGCTTATAAAAAAAACCGCAGAGCGTTGAGTCCTGCGGTTTTTTTGTTTTTATGATTGATTTATCAGCTGAAGGTTTCCAGGGTATCCGAAAATATTACATTCTTACCTGCGAAAACCATCCTTCCTAAGATTGTGTCAGCCAGGCCGGCTCTTCACCAACCATCCTGAACCTGTCTCCGTCAGGCGGCTGTATGGTGTAGACTTCTTCACCAGGCTCAAGACCTTTCTCAATAATTACAGACTTATCATTTGCATCTCCCGGAACCACTATCTGTTTAGTCCCGTCCTTCTTATAAACAAAGGGTATACCATCACTACCGGTATGAACACATTCGGCAGGTATATAAACAACATCCTGAACCTTGCTTATGATAACCTTGTTGCTGGTTGTCATGGTTGGTCTAAGTGTGGGATCGGATCCATCTACCCTAATCATCACCTCAAAAACCTTGGAATCTGAATTCGGAAGAGTCTCTCCTATATTTGCAATAGTCACCACCTTGCCCGTGAAGGTCTTGTCGGGGAAGGCATCAACAGATATATTTACAGTCTGCCCGGTATGTAACTTGCTTATCTCAATCTCGCTTATGTAAATCTTGGAGAGCATCGAACTGAGGTCGGGCAAGGTTGCAACAACCCTTTCAAACGCATCGACACTTGAACCTGCCTTGATCTTGACACCCCTCCTGTCTTTTTTATATATCACCATACCATCGGCCGGGGCCTTTATCTCAAATCCTGCAAGTACCTCCTGAAGATCACTTACCCTTTTTTCAACCCTTTCAAGATTAATCCTCTGCGTTCTGAAATCCCTCTCTACCTGTGCTACCCTCAGCTGGTACGACCTTTCTCTTTGCTCAAGAACCCTCTGCTGCCTGTCGAGGTCTATCTCGGCCTGCCTTACAACTGTCGGAGGCTCGTATTTGGAGTTAAGCAGGGTGATCTGAGCCTCTTCAACAGTATGTTTCTGATTTCTTATCTCATCTCTCAGACTGGTAAGGGTGACAGCAGTATCCAGTTTCTTCATATCAAGATTGCTTCTGTATTCCTTGAGATTCTCCAGCTCATCCTTGAGAGTGTTATCGTACTGAGTCCGGTTTAGCATGGCAACATAATCGCCGGCTTTCACTTCAGTCCCTTCAGGTACTATATCCTGTATCTCAAGGCCCTGGTTTCTGATATTCCTTCCTCTTCTGGCAATTTCGGGAGCTTTGATATCAATCGAATTCTCGGCAAGGAGCTCACCAGCTGTTGAAATGGATATCTCAAATTCTCCTTTAACCGCAGTGGCAAAGACATTACTTTCGGCTTTCTTTGATGCCAGCTTGTTGAAAAGCAACAGGGTAACGATCGTCGCCAATGCCACCAGTGCTGTTATTATTACTGTTCGTTTCATCCTGATATAATTTTTATTCTCATGGTCTGATGCCTTCCCACCTGAGGTGGGAGAACCCATTTTTCAGAAAACTGTATACATATGTATTTTAGTCTCCGGAACACGTGGGACGCATCTGACTATTGATTTTGTATGCTAACTTTCATTTAGATCCCGAAAATATAAAATATTATTTTTCTTACCGGATCTGTGGTGTTTTTTTAACAAGATTTAACAGTAACAGTCAGAATAGTTGCTGATTGCAACAAACTGAACTGTCCTCGGCAATAGAATGGATTAATTTCAGGAAGTTTTCAGAATCCTTCCAGATCCATTACAACTGTAGGTATCAGCAGGATGAATCCAAGTATTACAAGAAGGATGATAAAGGGAAGAACCCAGCGGAACCATTTTTCATATGGGATCTTTGCCACACTCAGCACACCAAGAAGAACTCCCGATGTGGGGGTGATCATATTCGTGAATCCGTCGCCAAACTGGAAAGCCAGTACAGTGGCCTGGCGCGAGACTCCTGCAAGGTCGGAGAACTGCGACATCATTGGCATTGTAAGGGCCGC
>CAZXSW010000002.1:105199-109070 GCA_964642615.1 uncultured Rikenellaceae bacterium
ATATCCCATGGCGGAACCCGATACAAGTCCCATGACAAAAAACAGGGTCGCTATTTCCATTATATACCAGCCATATCCCATCACTCCTGTAATCAGTACAAGAACTGTAAGCAGAAGCACCGCTATAATAAGAAAATGAACCGACTTCCTCAGTCCCATCCAGCCAGTCACAGCAAAGATAAGTGTGATTACAGGCAGGGCGGGAAAGCTGGCGCTGCTTTCACCGGCCGAGAACTCAGTAACTGGATTTAGCCACGATGCCAGTAACAGTGTAAGCACCACTACCAGATAAACCACATATGCTGCCCGCGGCCTTGTGAAGGTGATATCGCCCTGCCCGGCAGGATGTGTTTCCCTCCAGTACCTGTCATCCTCGTAAACCTTCGAGCGTGTAGGGTTTTTCTTTATAAAAGCCGCGTAGCGGAGAACAAACCAGAATCCAACAATATTGATAATGAACCAGCATACTATCCTGTAGCTAAAGCCTGAGAACAGGGGAAGGTCTGAAAGACCCTGCGCTATTCCAATAGTAAACGGATTGAGCACGGCCCCGGCAAAACCAAGAGCTGCTGCCACAAAGCACAATGATACCCCTGTTATTGAATCATAACCCATCGATACGGCCAGCGGAACAAAGATTATAACAAAGACAATGGTTTCCTCGCTCATCCCGAAAACAGCACCGAACAGGCTGAAAAATAGCATTATAACTGTAAAGATGATATTGCCGGCACCTAACTTCGACACTATCCTGTTGTGGCCAATCCTTTCAGTAAACTTAAGCAGTTCCTTTATGGCAACATCAATCGATTTGCTCTCATTCATTATCCAGAAGGCACCGCCTATAATAAGTATGAAAACGATGATATCAGCCCTGTCGACAAATCCTTCAAAGAGGGCTGAGAACACCTGCCATGTCTGGGGATTGCTCCCCGTGTACCCGAATGACCCCGGGATAACGACTTCTCTTTCAACACCATTGACCGTTACTGATTCCCTTGCAAACTCTCCTCCGGGAATGATCCATGTAAGGATCGCACAGAATACCACAATACTGAAAACTATAACGTAGGTGTGGGGAACCTTCTTCAACATATCCAGCCCTTTGTTAAATAAATTGTTAAACATGGCCGATCCTTTACCGGTCGTGTATGGTCTGTCTTTTTTAATCTGCCCGGGTCCATGAAGTTCTATGATGCCTTAAAGCAGACTATTCAATGTTTATATCTACCGATGCTCCCTTCAGACCTTTTGAGGAAGCATTGACTGTGAATATTCCTGATGATCCTTCCACGGCTTTTACTATTACCAGGCACATGCCGTTATAGGCCTTCCTTGAGTTTGCCTGGAAAGGTTCATGACTTGTGGCATCACCATTATCGACAGCCACTATCTCTCCGTCGCCTTCAATGCTGAAAATGACAGGGTTATTGCTTCGCGGAACCATCAGTGAGTTTTTATCTTCGATCTTAACAGTAATAAAGACCAGATCGTTCCCATCGGGTTTTGCCTGTTGCCTGTCGGCCGACATCGAGAGCTTAGCGGCTTTGCCTGTTGTCTTCATGCTGTCGTCAGCCCATCTGATGCCGTTTCTGTATGCTACCACCCTGAGTTCGCCCGGCTGGTAAACAACATCATCCCATCTCAGCCTGTATTCACCGGTACCTTTCTTTTTCCTTCCCATCGATTTGCCGTTTAGGAAGAGTTCTGCTTCATCACCGCTTGTATATACCTGAACCGGAGTCACCAGTCCTTTTCTTTCGGGCCAGTTCCAGTGAGGAAGGATATGGGCCATGGGCAGATCGGGTCTCCATTTCGACTGGTACAGATAATAGCGGTCCTTGGGGAAACCTGCAAGGTCGATGATCCCGAAATAGCTGCTGCGCGACGGGACCTCTGTCACTCCCTGTTTCTCAAGAAGCTGACGGGCCTGTTCGTACCTTCGGGTTCCGGGCTGCAGGCCTGTAAGATCACCGCCGTAAGGGGTCGGTTCACCCAGGTAGTCGAACCCTGTCCACACAAACTCACCGAACACTGCCGGGTATTTGTCCATCAGTTCCCACTGCTGGTCAGGTGTGGAAGCCCAGGAGGGGTAGGCAAGATCATACGAAGAGACCTGGAAGATACCTCCCCCCGGGAGATTATTATTAAGGTCGCCCTCAACCACGGGGAAGAAATACTCACCCCTTGAGCTGACCGTTGAAGCAGACTCACTCGAATGGAAAGGTAAAAGGGCATTGTCCTCAAATTCAAAGAATGCATCATACCTGTAAAGCCTGTAGTTGATGCCAAAGACATCAACTGTCTTCTGAAAGCCGCTGGTTCCTGACTCGTCCCAGTTGCAGCCTACCGTAACCGGCCTGGTATTGTCCTCCGACCTTATTATAGCCCTCAGCGACTCAGACATCGCCGGGTTGTTCTGATCACCAACTTCATTGCCGGTGCTCCATATTATAACTGAAGGATGGTTCCTGTCGCGCCTTACCATAGCCCTCAGATCTTCTGCATGCCAGGCATAGAAGAGGGTGTTGTAGTCATTTCTTTTCTTGGGGGTCTTCCATGTGTCAAAGGCCTCATCTTCGACAAGGAAGCCCATCCTGTCACACAGATCAAGCAATTCGGGGGCCGGAGGGTTATGACTTGTCCTGATGGCATTGCAGCCCATCTCCTTAAGTATAAGTAACTGCCGTTCTGCAGCCCTGGTATTGAAGGCAGCACCCAGCGCTCCCAGATCATGATGGTTACAGACCCCTTTTATATCATCTCTTTCTCCGTTAAGAAGGAAGCCGTCGCGGGGAGTGAACTCCAGGGTCCTGAACCCAAACCGTACATCTTCCGGTTCGGTTTTCTCATCCCCCTGCAACAGCGTTACCCGGCATATATAAAGTCTGGGATCATCAAGCTTCCAAAGGGCAGGATTACTTACAGTCAGGTCAAACCTGAACTTATGCCTACCCATGGCCTGCAATAAAACGGGAGATGAGGTAAACTCAGCTACCGGATTGCCTGAAGGACTCCCGCCCGCATCTGCCTGAAAAACCTCTGTTCTGACCCTTACCGGAACCGTACCGGCGATATGGCTTTCCACTTCGGTGCTGACACTTACTATTGCACTTTCCTTCTTAATCTCAGGTGTTGTGCAGAAGATCCCGTTGTGTGAGATATGTACCTGCGATGTCTTTACAAGCCATACGTTCCTGTAAATACCAGCTCCCGGATACCATCTTGAGTCCCATGCTTTTGTATTTAACCTGACTGCAATGACATTCTCCTTTCCGAATTCAAGGTAGGGTGTCAGATCGAGCCTGAAGGATGTATATCCGTAAGGCCAGGCTCCGGCAGCTTTCCCGTTAAGCCATACTTCGGCATAGGCCATGGCCCCGTCAAAATCAATATATATCCTTTTTCCCCTGTCTTCATCATCCAGCCTGAAGTGTTTCCTGTACCAGCCTATTCCCTTCCACGGAAGAAGACCGGTATTGTTCTCAAGAGTATCACTGAACGGGCCTTCAATGGCCCAGTCGTGTGGCAGGTCGAGCGACCTCCACGATGAATCGTCAACAGAGGGCATCTGAAGTCCTTCAGGCTCCCTGTCGAAAGCAACATCCTCATCAGAGGCATTGAAATATTTTACGAATTTCCAGTCGTTGTTGAACGATTCGCGGCTTCTGATGCCTTCCTGACCCGATAATGTCATCTGAAAGCACACTATCATAATAATAACAAGGCCAGAGGAGAGGAAATTTCTTTTCATGGCAGTGGGTTTATTTTCTTCTCCAAGGTAGGGAAAAGGAATAAAATGGCAAACATGAAAATGGCAGTTCAAATAATTCGGGTTTTGTTTTCCCATGACCCTCAAATTGGTTATTTT
>CAZXSW010000002.1:109170-111460 GCA_964642615.1 uncultured Rikenellaceae bacterium
TTTCACTATTCGGATACACCCGAAGGTATTCCCGAAGAATTTTTCAGGGAAGGATACAATGACAGGAAATGGAATACCATAGAGGTGCCTTCAAACTGGGAGATGAAGGGTTACGGCGATCCGCTGTTCAGGAATGTATCAACCCCATTCAGACCCGATCCTCCAAGGGTACCCCGCGAATATAACCCATCCGGTGCCTATCGCACCACTTTTGCGCTCCCTTCATCCTTCAGGGGAAGGGAGGTCTTTCTGAGACTCGAAAAAGTTGCTTCTGCATCCTTTGTCTGGGTGAACGGGAAAGAAGTCGGCTACAACGAAGGAGGACAGGAACCATCTGAGTATAACATAACAGGGTTCCTTAAACCAGGAAAGAACACTGTTGCCATAGCAGTACTAAAGTACTCTGATGGGTATTATCTCGAGGACCAGGATTACTGGCGTCTTGCAGGCATCTTCGATGATGTATGGCTGTATGCTGCCCCGAAGGTTCATATCTTCGACTGGCAGGCAATAACCGACCTCGACGGTGACTTCCGCGATGCCATGCTTACACTGAATACTGAAATAAGTAACTTCTCCGGTCAGGTAGCAGAAGACTACAGCATAAGGGCCACACTACACGACGGCAATAAGAAAACTGTTAAAACCATTTCATCGGAAAGGTTTTCTGTTCCTGCCGGGGAAAGCAGGAAGATAAGCCTTGATGAGGCTATTGAGAACCCCTTCCTCTGGTCGGCAGAACATCCTTCCCTTTATCATCTTACCATTGAACTTTTGTCTTCTGCCGGTACAGTTCAGGAGGTTGTAGGAGGAAGGATAGGATTTAAGGAGACTGAAATACGCGACCAGGTGTTCTACCTTAACGGAAAGCCCGTTAAGCTTAACGGTACTAACAGCCACATGCAGCATCCTGCTCTGGGCCATACCATGGATGAGGAGACTATAAGAAAAGATATGGACCTGTTAAAACAGTTCAACATAAACTGTGTAAGAACTTCTCACTATCCTCCTGTAACCCGTTACCTTGAGCTTGCCGATGAATACGGTATCTATATTGTTGATGAGACAGGGGATGAGGCCCATGCCACTGAATTCCTTTCAGAAAGAAAAGAGTGGGAGGCCATGTACAGGGAGCGTGCCAGGAAAATGGTACTGCGCGACAGGAACCATCCTTCAGTGCTGTTCTGGAGTGCCGGAAATGAAAGCGGGGAGGGTAACAATATCTGCGCTGTTATTGAAGAAGGGAAGAAATATGATACGACACGGTTCTGGATGTACGGAGGGAACGCCTTTGCCCATCCATGTGAAGAGATCATCGGACCGAGATACCCGAAAATCGATGATCTCATTTCTAAGGTAATGCTCATTCCTCCCTCTGAAGATCCCCGTCCTTCTTTCCTTGATGAATACCTGGCTGTTACCGGTAACGGAGGTGGTGCCCTCGACGATTACTGGGATGTCTTCACAAAATACCCCAGGAGCATGGGTGGAGCCCTCTGGGACTTTGTAAGCACAGGAATTACTGAAAAGATCAGAAGACTTGATGACGCATCCGGAAACGATATAAGGGTTGACCTTATGGGAAGGGCTAAAGTTGCCACCGGTACATCGGGCCAGGGTATTGACCTTAACGGTCACGACCAGTGGGTCGAAGTTTACCGCGATGAGGCACTCGAGATAAGAGGAAACAGCCTGTTCATTACCATGAAGGTTTTCCCCCGTTCGCTTTTCAGCTTTGGCGGCACCCTCATAACAAAGGGTAACAACCAGTTTGGCATCAGGCTGGCAAGAGGCGACTCACTTGAGTTTTATCTCATGACAACTTCAAGGGCCGTTGTAAGGGTTGCACTACCTGAGAACTGGGAAAACAACTGGCATCATGTAAGCGCTTCGTACGACGGCAAAAGGATGCTTCTTGCCATTGACGGCGTGCGAAGCAGGGAACTCAGAGCTTCAGGAAATATAAGGAATACTCCCTATCCTGTTAATATAGGCCGTAATGCCGAGATCCACGGACAGGAGACTTCTGAATATATATGCGATGCCGTAATCGATGAGGTGGGAATATTCGACAGCGATATACCCTTATCGCTTCTTTCTTCAGTTTCAGATGAGTTGAAAAAGACGGCCAGACTCTGGCTCGATTTTGAGAATATTACTGAAGAGGGTGAGTTTTTCAGTTATGGCATCGGGGCAAGAACCTATGGGTCGATATGGCCCGACAGAAGACCCCAGCCTGAGATGTGGCAGATAAAACATTCGGGTCGTCCCGTTACTGCCACACTCGTTA
>CAZXSW010000003.1:0-9183 GCA_964642615.1 uncultured Rikenellaceae bacterium
TACGCAGGAGAACGCAGTATAACCAGGGAGTACCCGGAAGTGAGAACAAGTACCTGTACAACGGAAAAGAACTCCAGGACGAGCTGGGATGGGACGTTTATGACTACGGTGCGAGGTTCTATGATCCGCAGATAGCCAGATTTTCTACCATTGACCCACTCTCAGAAAAGTATAATATACGGTCTCCTTATACCTATGCTGGTAATAATCCTGTACGATTTACTGATTTTCTTGGGATGGGACCTGAAGATGAAGTCAAAAAAGATGAAGATAAAAAAGTCCATGACACTAAAGTTAAACTAACGATTGGGTTCCGTCAACAGCATATGACTTTCTGGAAGAAGTGATGTTCATTATTTTAGATAAAAAATATAAAGGGAAACATATCCCAACTGTTTTCTATAACAACCCAGGCATTATTAAAGGTTTTTGAGATGTTGAACCTTTAGCACGGGATTGCAAAATGATTACTGTGAAGGAAGGAATGGGTATTGATCCCATGTTTCCTTTTGATGATGTTATTATGTATGTTTATCTGGAGCTTGAGCATAAAGATCCCATTGGCATTCGAAAAACGGAGTTTGAAGGATACTCGTTGACAAAGTCCTTCTACAGCCCTCCTTATGACAAACTACAAATGCCAGACCCGGACGATGTGCGCCGCACCTTATACTGGAACCCTTCAGTAAAGACCGATGCTAACGGCAAAGCCAGCGTGTCGTTCTACAACAACCGCTCCGCCGACAAAATAAACATCAGTGCCGAAACCGTTACATCAACCGGCATGATGGGGGTGCTTAATCAATGACACAACGTATCACCAATTATCAATAAGCGGACCTCATCGTTGTGTTTTCATGAATTATCGTTACCTTAGTTTCCGAATTTTTTGACCATATAACACACATCATGAAAACAAACCGGTTTTTTCAGTCGCTGGCAGTACTGCTGCTGGGTGGTATGACCTGTCAGGCACAAGGTGTTTACACCCCCGCTCCACAAGGCTACGACGTTGCCCGTCAAGGAATAGCCAAAGGCAAGATTGACACCATCACGTATACCTCCAAGTCCGTTGGAAGTAACCGGAAGGCCTTGGTTTACACGCCTCCGGGATACGACAAAACCAAGAAATACCCGGTTCTGTACCTGCTGCACGGCATCGGTGGCGACCATTTGGAATGGTTCAGAGGGGGAAATCCTCATGTGATTTTAGACAACCTGTATGCCGATAAAAAAGCCGAACCCATGATCATCGTCATGCCAAACGGCAGGGCCCAGAAAGATGATAGGGCCGTGGGAAATATGATGGCTGGTTTTCAAGCATTTGCTGCTTTTGAACAAGACCTCATCAATGACTTGATTCCCTATATGGAAAAGAATTTCCCGGTGAAAACCGACCGTGAATCCCGTGCCATTGCTGGTCTTTCCATGGGTGGCGGCCAGTCGTTGAACTTCGGCCTGGGCAATTTGAATACATTTGCCTGGGTAGGCGGTTTTTCTTCTGCTCCCAACACCAAACCGGCCAGGGAAGCCCTTCCCGACCCCGCCAGGGGTAAGCAGTTGATAAAACTGCTGTGGATTTCCTGCGGTGACATGGATAACCTGATCACCAACAGCAAGCAGATGCACGACTATATGATAGCCAACCAGATACCCCATATCTACCGCATCATTCCGGGCGAGGCTCACAATTTCAATGTATGGAAACCCAGCTTGTACTGGTTTGCTCAATTGATTTTCAAGCCGGTCACTCAGGCACAGATCAATGCCTATACCGTTGAGGGTGAATACAAGGGTGCTGCCAACGCAGGCCCCGGTGCCGGAAACAGACCCCCAGCTGGTCAGGGTGCTCCCGGACAACAGGGACCGGGCCAACAAGGACCTGGCATGCAAGCGCCCGGACAAGCTCCGGGACAGGGAGCCAACGCTCCACGCACCCAGACACCCCTACCCGGTGTAGCCGCTACCACCAACATCCCGAATGCCCAATATCCTCGCATCCTACCCGACAACCGGGTGATGTTCCGCATTACCGCCCGCGATGCCCAAAAGGTACAAATCGACCTGGGCAAACGCTTTGACATGGTCAGGAACGAACAAGGCGTGTGGGAAGTCACCACAGACCCCATCCCTGTAGGTTTCCACTATTATTCAGTCATTATAGACGGCTTGACGACGACCGATCCGGCCAGCCAGACGTTCTATGGCATGAGCCGTTGGGCAAGCGGTATTGAAATTCCGGAAAAAGGAGTTGATTACTACCTGACCAAGCAAGTACCCCACGGCCAAATCCGCCAGGTACGTTACTATTCCGAAGTCACTAAAGCCTATAGAAGGTGCTTTGTCTATACCCCCGCCGGTTACGATGAAAACACAAAAACCAAGTACCCGGTTATGTACCTGCTCCACGGTGGTGGCGAAGACGAAACAGGCTGGCCCAACCAGGGCATGATGGACAACATCATGGACAACCTGATAGCCGAAGGCAAAGCGGTTCCGATGATTGTGGTCATGGACAGGGGAACTGCCGTTGATCCTAATCCTGCTCCTGTACCCGTTCCTGCTCCCGCACAGGCCGCTGCACCCGCAGACGGAGCAGCTGGAGCTCCCGCTGCAGGCGCTGCCAGACCACGCGGCATGGTCATGTCGTACACCACCTTGAACGATGTCTTCATAAAAGACCTAATCCCCATGATTGACAAGACCTTCCGCACCAAAACCGACCGTGAAAGCCGGGCCATGACCGGTTTATCCATGGGCGGTTTCCAATCGTTCTACATCACGCTGAACAACTTTGACAAGTTTGCCTGGATAGGTGGATTCAGCGGTGGCGGCCAAATGCAAGGCGATGATTTTTCCAAGCTTTACAACGGCGTATGGGCCGACAAGGACGCATTTAGCAAAAAGCTGAAACACATGTACATAAGCACCGGCTTGGAAGAATCGGCGCAAATGCAAGCCACGGTGCGGAATTTCCATGTTGAACTGGAGAAATACGGCATCAAGCATACGTATTTTGAATCACAAGGCACGGCCCATGAATGGCTGACCTGGAGACGCTCTTTGAGCCAGTTCGCCAGCCTGTTGTTCAAGTAATCAACTCAATAATTCAGTACCTATTATCGTCATTTATAAATTCTTAGCACACATGAAATCGATTAAATCACTTTTATTCATGGTGCTGCTGGTTTCCATGCAGGCCAACGCACAGCAAATCATCCCCTTGTACAGCTCACCCATTCCCGGTGCCAAACCACAAGGAACTGAAGTAACCGAATCTCCGGCTGGTTCCGGTATGATACGCGTGGTCATCAACCCAACGCTCGAAGCCTATTTGCCCGAAAAAGATAAAGCCACGGGAGCTGCCGTCATCATTTGCCCCGGCGGTGGGTACAGTGTGATTGTCTATTCGGGTGAGGGCATCTCTAACGCTAAAGAACTCGCCAGTAACGGTGTGGCCGCTTTTGTGCTGAAGTATAGGCTGCCCAGCGATGCGACCATGACTGACAAAACCATAGGCCCGCTGCAAGATGCACAACAAGCCATCAAAGTAGTCAGGGAACGTGCCGCCGAATGGGGCATCAACCCGAACAAGATTGGTATCATGGGCTTTTCAGCCGGTGGACACCTGGCTTCTACAGCTGCTACCCATTATGCCAAACCGCTGATTGAAAACAGCAAGAACACCAGCCTGCGTCCCGATTTCCAAATCTTGGTTTATCCTGTCATCACCTTGCAGGAGAACCTGACCCACAGGGATACCAGAAGGCAGCTCCTGGGTTCTACGCCTTCTGCAGCGTTGGTTGACCTGTACTCCAATGAACTGCAGGTGGACGAAAACACACCGAAAGCCTGGATTGCCCACGCTGCCGACGACGTTACGGTGGACGTTGATAACAGCATCAATTACTTCGAAGCCCTGCGTCGCAAAAAAGTGCCGGTGGAAATGCACATTTACCCCAAAGGAGGGCATGGTCTTGGGGGTAAAAAGGAGGCTTGGATGAGCAACTTGTTGAAATGGATGCAGACCTCGTTGTAAGGAAGCACACACGCACTTTTTTTATAGCGTGACTAATCCTTCCACGTAAAAAACTATCTTATTAGAAGTAACAATTCTATTCATATGCACAAGACACACCTTATCACCATGAAAAAGGCCAAGATATGCCTGTTTATGTGCATCAGCCGGTCACCTTGACCACATTCCGCCGGTAAATGAGTCATGTTTATAATTATCTGTAGGTCATTTGATTAATCCTGGCCCGGGGTGGTCAGTTTTGACCGGCGGGAAGTGATCAGGGGTAGCAACTTTTACAGTTATGGATAAATATGGATACATTTTGGATATATCCAAAAAAATGCAGACAAAACTAAGCTTCGACAGCCAGGTATACCAACAGTTAAGTCAGCAACTCAGCAATCTAATAAATGTCTGCTCAGAATAATGCGTAACGAGTTAATATACAGTCAAAAAGAGTGCGTAAGTGAGAATAAGTACCTCTACAATGGTATTGTATTTATAATCACTGGATTTTTCTGAGTTTTGCAAAACGGAGCAGTAGCTTTTTACTTCCTGCCGTAACAAAACTGACAGTTGCCGTGCTGTTCGGGGCCTCGCCTTCAATTGATACAATCTTCCCTTTTCCGAACCTTTCATGTTCGACATTATCGCCTGCCGAAAAGGTTTCATTATTGCTGGCGGCAAAGGGAACGGAGGTGTTTTCTTTTGCAGGCGTGATCTTTTTAAAATGTCCTTTAGGAACGTACTTCGCGGGCTCTTCACGTGCTGTAAAAGGTTTCCCGGGCACTTTGGTCCTGCCGGCAGATGGTGAGGAGGCAGCCTGGGGATATTCCAGAAATTCCTGGTCGATCTCGCGCAGGAATCGGCTGGGATTACTCCTTTCAAGATTTCCCCATTTATAGCGGTTGAGGGCGTAGCTTAGTGTGGCCATCTTGCCGGCACGGGTAACAGCAACATAGAACAGGCGTCTTTCTTCCTCCAGTTCCCTCGGATTACCTACAGAAAGGGGAGACGGGAAAAGGGTGTCTTCCATTCCTGTTATATACACATGTTTGAACTCCAGTCCTTTGGCTGCGTGTATAGTCATCATGGTAACCTTATCCCTGTCCTCTTCACTATCAGTATCCTGATCGGTAAGGAGGGCTACAGTACCCATGTAGGCCCCAAGGTCAGACGGCTCCCCATTTGTTTGTGCTGCTTCAGTGAAGATTTTGACGCCGTTGAGGAGTTCTTCAAAATTCTCGTACCTGCTTACTTCCTCAGGCGACCTTCCTTCACGAAGTTCCTTGAGTATACCGCTCATAAGGGCTATCTCCTTTGCCTTTGTAAAGGCATCAGCTTCTTCTAACCCGTTTCTCAGCGACAGTATCAGTCCTGAAAAAGCCTCCAGCTTTTTTACCGTTCCCTGGTTGAAATGCTGATTATGAGAAGCTGCCCCGGGGATAATGTCCCAGATGGCTGAGCCTGATGCCGCAGCGAGTTCAGTGAGTTTCTGAACGGTAGTGTCGCCGATACCTCTCCTTGGATAGTTTATTATCCTTTTAAGCGCTTCTTCGTCATACGGATTAATAATCATTCTGAACCAGGCCAGGATGTCCCTTATTTCCTTTCTTTCAAAAAAGGAGAGGCCACCGTATATCCTGTAAGGAATGTTTTTCTTCCGGAGGGTCTCTTCAAAGATCCTTGACTGGGCGTTTGTCCTGTAAAGTATTGCAAAATCGGACCATTTAAGCTGAAGTCTGTATCGCTTGTCGAAGATATCGGATGCTATGTTGAATCCTTCCTCCATATCGGTCATGGATTGTATCACCTGTATCTTCTCGCCCTGTTCATTTTCTGAATACACCTTTTTACGGATCTGCCCTTCATTGTTGGCAATAATTGTATTGGCAGCATTAACAATCGTCTGGGTTGATCTGTAGTTCTGCTCGAGTTTGAAAAGCCTGTAGTCGGCATAGTCATTTTTAAACTCAAGGATATTCTCTATTCTGGCTCCGCGGAATGAGTAGATGCTCTGCGCGTCATCGCCTACCACGCAGATATTGTGATGAGCGGCTGCCAGCTTCTTTACAATAAGGTACTGCGAGTAGTTTGTATCCTGGTATTCATCAACAAGGATGTACCCAAATCGTTGCTGGTAGGCTGAAAGCACATCAGGGAAGTCCCTGAACAGTATGTTGGTGTTAAGAAGCAGATCATCAAAGTCCATGGCATTAGCCTTGAAACACCTTGAGGCATAGGTTCTGTATATGTCGGAGAAAAGAGGAATACGGCACGATCTGTCATACTCCATGGCTGATGTATCGCCCGCATAGGCGCCTGCAGTGATGAGATTGTTCTTGGCTGCTGATATCCTTGAAGATATTACTCCGGGCTTATAAACCGTATCATCAAGCGACGACTCTTTTATAATGGTTCTGACCAGGCTTTTGGAATCGGAGCTGTCGTATATTGTGAAGTTCGGCTGATAGCCGAGTCTTCCGCCTTCCATCCTCAGGATCTTGGCAAATATTGAATGGAAGGTTCCCATCCAGAGATGGCGGGCGGTTCCGGTGTCGACAAGGCTGCATATCCTGTCTTTCATCTCCCGTGCCGCCTTGTTTGTGAAAGTCAGGGCAAGTATCCTGTGTGCTGGTACTCCCTTGCTAAGAAGGTGAATTATACGGTATGTAAGTACCCTGGTCTTTCCTGCTCCTGCCCCTGCAATTACCAGTGATGGCCCATCGGTATTTACAACTGCCTGCTTCTGAGCTTCGTTAAGTTCGTTAAGATAATTCTGAGTCATTTATTTAATTAGTTACAGCGAAACTGTTCCGCAAATTTAGCAAATAGAATATCAGCATAAGAATTTGTTGAAAAGTAGTGGATTAAAAATTATCAGTTTCAGAGGCTGGAACTGTGGTCTGATTATGATCCTGAAGAATTCCGGGTATTTTTATTATACTTGCCATGTTTTATACCAAATTGACCGGCTGGTCGTTATTTATTTTATACTTTACAGGGGTGCGAATTTTTTATTTATCACTTTTTCTGTTGCTGCCGGCAGTCATCAGTGCCCAGATATCGGCTCCGCAGGCTGGTGCTGTCCGTTATACTTCATATCCTTCCAATCCGGGGAAGAGAGACCCTGTATTTGTATTCTGCAATGGTTCAGGAGCTGTTCGTGGGGCTTTGACAGCCGTTAGTCCTTCCGGTACCGGACCCTTCAGTTTTGCGTGGTACAGGTGGAATGATGCCAGCCGCAGTTTTTCAATTCCGGTCAGGACCGACCCGGGTGTTATGAATTCATCCCTGACGGGTCTTGACGAGGGAGGATACAGGGTTGTAATAAGCGGAAGCGGGTTCAGCGGATCATTTGACGCATGGGTGTACCTCGACAGTCCATCTGCCCAAGCCTCGCTGATGAATGCAACATGCGACTATGTGGCATTAAGTGGAGAGGTTGCGGCAGATACTTATTACTATCGCGATCCATCGGACGGAGCTGCTGTTGAGTTGCCAAACGGGGTTAGATTCATGTGGTCGTCAAACCCTGTATCCACGATACCCTATCCTGATTATGACCTTACACCCCAGACTTTTGATCCGCCTCTGACCGATGTTACATACATGCTTACTGTAACTGACAGCATGGGGTGCAGCACCGTGTCTTCCTTTTTCTATGAATCGATACACGTGAAGGCTGATTTTACGGTCGACCCTGCGGCAGGAGAAGCTCCCCTTGAGGTTTACTTCACAGACAAATCAGTAAGGGCATCAAAATACACATGGGAATTTGGTAATGAGACAACCTCTTTGCTTGCCGACCCCGGACCACAGACCTACTATTACCCGGGGCAGTATTCAGTCAAGCTGGTCGTGGAGAGTGATCTTCACTGTATTGATTCGATGAGATACAATTATATTGTTGTAGAGGATTCGAGGCTGGCAGTTCCTAATGTGTTTACTCCCGACGGTGATGGCTTCAACGATATGTTCGTTGTCGAAAAAAGATCGCTTAAGTATATCAGCGTAAAGATTTACAGCAGAAGCGGACTGAAGGTATACGACTTTGACGGGGAAGGAGACCTTCTTAAGGAGTGGGAAGGCTGGGACGGTTATGTTAACAACTCCTCCGCAAAGGCCAGTCCCGGCGTTTACTACTATGTAATCCGTGCAGCAGGCTGGGATGATGTAATATACGATAACAATGAATACAGGGGATTCGTTTATCTGTACAGATAAGCTGCTCTGATTTTCCTTTTTCTTAATTCCTGAAAAAATCCTAAAAAAAATTAACTCCGGGCAGCATCTCCGGTTTTCAGTCGTCATTTACCGGTAGCTAAATGCAGGTCGCAGGTAAATTCGTAAAATAGTCTTAAAAAACTTTGTAAACTCAAATAGTTTTATCATTTTTGCGACCGAAAGTACGAATGGAGATGGATTACAGACAAAAGATAATTGAGCAGGCCTCGGAATTATTCAGGATGTATGGAATAAGGGCGGTGACTATGGACATGCTTGCAGGCAGTATGGGAATTTCCAAAAGGACTATTTATGAGGTCTTTAAAGACAAGAATGAGCTGTTGCAGGGAGTTCTTAAATGGATGGGGCACAGGCAGAAAGAGATGATTATGAAAGTCATGGACGACTCAGATAACGTTATTGAGGCGACATTCAAGATGCTAGATAACATGAAGAAACACTTCCATAATATGAGTCCGGCCTTTCAACTCGATATGAGAAGGTACCATGTAGATCTGATAAGGAAGATGGGAGATGCCAGGGAACTTCCATATTACCGCAATAATGTGGATTTCATCACCCGGGGTATTAATGAAGGAGTTTTCAGGCATGATATAGATGTTGAGATAATCAATAAAACATTGTTTGAAGTTATAAAGATGTCGTCGGACAGGGAGTTGTTTCCTCCCGATGATTTCAACGGGGATGAAGTTTTCAGGAACACCTACCTGACCTTTCTGAGAGGCATATCCACGAGGAAGGGTATTGATCTGATAGAATATTATGAAAAGAACCAGCAACTGATAAAAGAATAATTGCTATTACAACAACAAAGTAAAAATGAAACTCACATGTATTGCAAAAACAAAACATATGTAAATTTTTCAGACATGTGGGTTCCATCAGACCATTAAAATCAAATTAATTTACTGATGAAA
>CAZXSW010000003.1:9283-89274 GCA_964642615.1 uncultured Rikenellaceae bacterium
TTCAGACATGTGGGTTCCATCAGACCATTAAAATCAAATTAATTTACTGATGAAAAGAAAAACAATCTTCACTTTGATTTTCCTGATGGTAATCTGTAATCTGCCCTCGGAGGGGCAGGAGCTTACCGGAGAGTTGAAACTTACATTGAAAGAGGCACAGGACTATGCGCTCGGGAATAACAGGATGGTATTATCGGCCAGGGCTGATGTAAAGGCTTCCAGGATGGCGCTCTGGGAGACTATATCTGCCGGGTTGCCCCAGATTGAGGCTTCAGGATCGTTTGCCGACAACCTTAAGCTTATGACGACACTGCTCCCGGGTGAGTTCTTTGGTATGCCAGGTGAAAAGATTCCGGTGACCTTCGGATCAAAATACAACTCCAGTGCGTCGGTTCAGGCCAGCATGCTTTTATTCAATGCTCCTCTCTACCTCGGGATCAAGACTACTGAGCTTGCCGGAAAACTAAGCCAGCAGAGCCTTGAGAAATCAGAAAAGGACACAAGGGAATCGGTAAGTACAACTTACTATCTTATATTGGTTTCTGAGAAGTCGCTTGAGATACTCGACCAGAACATTGCCAATCTGAAAGAGACGCTTACATCTACAAGGGCCATGTATGCAGCAGGAATGGCCGAGGCCACTGATGTTGATCAGATGCTTTCGAACGTGACCACAGTTGAAAATTCAAGGATAATGCTTGAAAGGAACATCGAGATGAATTACAACCTTCTTCGTTTCCAGCTTGGTGTGCCGGCCACGGCAGCGATAACCCTTACAGAGACACTCGAAACCATGATGAATGATATAAATGTTGAGGCTCTCCTTTCGCAGTCATTTGAGTATTCACAGAATATTGATTACAAGATGGTTGCCAGTCAGGAGCTGATGTCGTCGCTTTCACTTCAGTCTCAGAAGGCTTCGGTGCTCCCGACCCTGGCAGGATTCTACAACTATGGAACAAGCGGGATGGGAGACAAGATATCTGATCTGAGATGGTTCCCAAATTCAACGGCAGGCATACAGCTTTCTGTTCCCATCCTTGCCAGCGGACAGAGATATGCAAAGATAAACAGGGCTAAGATTGAGCTTGAAAAGGCCCGTCTGACAAAGGATATGGTTACCGAACAACTGCTTATACAGGAGAAACAGCTAAGGTATAACCTGGTTAATGCCAACCTCCAGTATACAAGCCAGAGGGATAATGTAGAAGTGGCCCGCAGGGTTTACGAGAGCACTGAGAACAAGTTCAGGCAGGGAATGGCTTCCAGTCTCGAACTTACCCAGGCCAACTCCCTGTTCCTGCAGGCCGAAAACAACTATATCTCTTCGCTGATGGAGTTGCTTCAGTCAAAGCTGGCCCTCGATAAACTTCTGAATAATTTATAATTGATAATTTTTTAACAGCCAAAATAATGAAATACTTGAAATCTCTTTCAGCTATAGTTGCGGGTGCACTGATACTTTCAGCCTGTTCATCCACAACCAGTAAAGAACAGGCCGCTGCCGCAGCAACCAGTGAAAAAGCTGCCATTCCGGTAAAAGTGTCGGGCCTTTCTAAGACAAACATATCAAGGACGATAGACTATACTGCCACCATACTGCCGTATGAGGAAGTCAACATGGCACCTTCTTCACCAGGAAGGGTAGAGAAGATTTATGTCGAGGAAGGAGACAGGGTAAGCAAGGGAGACGACCTTTTTCTGATGGACAGGACCCAGCTTCTGCAGCTTAAGCTTCAGCTTGCAAGTCTTGAAAAAGACCTGTCGAGGCTTGACACCCTTCTAAGTACGGGAAGTGTCAAGCAGCAGCAGTACGACCAGATGAAGACCCAGTATGATGTCACCAGGTCGAATGTTGAATTCATGGAGGAGAATACCCTTATGAAGGCACCCTTCAGCGGGATTATCACAGGAAAATACTTCGAGAACGGCGAGCTGTACACCGGAGCTCCGTCGACTGCAGCCGGCAAAGCTGCTGTGGTTACCCTTATGCAGGTCAATCCTCTTAAGGTCAACGTAGCAATATCTGAACAGTACTATCCGCTTATAAAAACAGGGATGAAGGCTGAGGTGAAGGCAGATGTATATGATGATGAACTCTTTACGGGAAGGGTTATAAGGAAAGCTCCTACAGTTGATGCTGCGAGCAGGACCTTTATTGCTGAGATTGAACTTCCCAACAGGAATGATCTTCTTAAACCCGGGATGTTTGCCAGGGTATCACTCGACCTTGGTGAGGTTGAGACCTTTGTTGCACCGGCAAGTGCCGTTCTTACCCAGGAAGGTACAAACCTCAGGTATATCTTCGTAAGCAGCAACGGAGTGGCCAGGAGGATTGAAGTTACTATCGGGAAACGCTTTGACGATATGCTCGAGATAGTATCGACCGAGCTTGCCGACGGCATTCAGCTTATAACTGATGGTCAGTCGAAGCTGATGAACGACAACAGGATTGAAATAGTACAATAGTTACAGAATTACAATTAGAATAAAATGAGTATTTACAGTACCTCAGTAAAGAGGCCGGTTACAACCATACTGATCTTTGTAGCAGCGATGGTGATCGGTGTCTATTCCCTGATCCAGCTCCCGGTGGATCTGTATCCAGAAATAGAGCTGCCTTTCATTGCAGTATATACAACTTACCCGGGAGCCAGTGCATCGGATATCGAATCGAATGTCACCCGTCCGCTTGAAGACGCCCTCAACTCGGTGACCAACCTTAAGGAGATGACCTCTACTTCAAGCGACGGGCTTACGGTTATCTTTATGAACTTTGAGTACGGGACCAACCTCGACGAGGCTTCAAACGATATACGAAGCAGCCTTAGTTTTGTCGAGAACTACCTTCCCGAAGATTGTGAGAAGCCCACAATCATGAAGTTCAACTCAAGCATGATGCCCATAATCTTCTATACCATCACAGCTGAGGAGAGTTACAGGGGGCTTGAGAAGATACTTGACGAGAAGATAGTCAACCCCCTTAACAGGATAGAGGGAGTGGGATCCGTCAGCCTTGCAGGTGTCCCGGGCAGAAAAGTATACGTTGATGTTGATCCTCTTAAGATGGAAGCCTATAACCTGACGGTTGAACAGATAGGTAACATACTGAGGGCTGAGAACCTTAACCTTCCCGCAGGGTATATTGAGATGGGCAAGACTGATTATCCCTTAAGGATTCAGGGTGAATTCCCCGAGAGTGATGTACTCAATAATATAGTAGTAAGCAGCTACAACGGCAATAACGTGTACCTTAAGGATATAGCCATGGTACGCGACACCATTCGCGAGACAAAGCTTTATACAAAAATAAACGGCTCTCAGGGTATGTCAATGTATATCCAGAAGCAGTCGGGAGGGAACACTGTAAAGGTGACCAAAGAGGTTGAGCAGGCCCTTGAGGAACTAAAACTTGAACTTCCCCCTGACGTTAAGATAGAGAAGCTATTTGACAGTGCCAAGTTCATCAACGACTCGATAAGCAACCTTACTGAGACCCTCCTTTATGCTGGTATCTTTGTTATTCTTGTTGTGTTGTTCTTCCTTGGTCGGTGGAGGGCCACACTTATAATAATAGTGACTATCCCCATATCACTGCTTGTGGCATTCATCTATCTATTTGTCTCGGGCGATTCGATAAACATAATATCCCTTACCTCACTTTCAATTGCCATAGGGATGGTTGTCGACGATGCCATTGTGGTCCTGGAGAATATAACCAAGCATGTTGAAAGGGGAAGCCGGCCCAGAGAGGCGGCCATATATGCCACAAACGAGGTATGGCTTGCCGTAATCGTTACCACGCTTACCGTTGTGGCAGTTTTCTTCCCGCTTACTTTTGTCGAGGGTCTTACCGGAGTGCTATTCAAGCAGCTTGGTATGATTGTTACAATAACAATAATCACCTCGGTTATTGCAGCAATAACCCTGACTCCTACCATGAGCGCCCTCCTGCTCAAGTGGTATCCGATAAGGAAAGATGCCCCGTTCTGGACCTATGACGGAAGCATAAGGAAAGGCCTCGATGCTTTTGACAGGTTTTACGAGAGTACGCTTCGCTGGACACTTCATCACAAGAGACTGGTTTCACTGCTGGCCTTGCTTATCTTTGCCGGATCGATGGCATTGTTTACAGCTATAGATACTGAATTCTTCCCCCAGGCTGATGAATCGAGGATAAATGCCACGGTGGAGCTGCAGACCGGGACAAGGGTTGATGAGACTGTCAGGATCTCAGATATGATTGACAGCATTCTTCTTAATAAATATCCCGAGATTGAAAGAGTCTCCACTTCGGCAGGTTCTGACGATCAGGGAGGTTTCTCATCTCTGTTCGGAGCTGGTGGTACTCATAGTATTACCTTCGGCATCAGTCTCGTGGAAGTTGATGAACGTGAGAGAACGGTCTGGGACATCACCGAAGAGCTCAGGGTTGATCTGACCGCCATTCCTGAGGTAGCTGACTTCACCCTTGCCACAACAGATGGTATGGGAGGATTTGGAGGAAGCACCGTGGATGTTGAGGTTTACGGATATAATATTGCTGAGACAAACATAGTTGCCGAACAGCTTGCCGGGAAGATCAGGAATATGCAGGGTACCAAGGATGTCACCATAAGCCGCGATAAATCGAAACCGGAGCTTCAGATCATCCTTGACCAGAACAAGATGATTTCACACGGACTCAACACTGCAACCGTTTCGACTGCGATAAGGAACAGGGTTGACGGACTGACAGCCACAAGGCTCAGGGAGTTCGGCGATGAATATGATGTGGTTGTCCGTTTCAAGAGAGATGCCGTTACCACACTTACCGATGTTGAGAACATAGGAATTACAAATCCGGTGGGTCAGATAGTAAGGCTTGGCGAGATAGCTGACATAAAGGAATATTATTCTCCTCCGAGTATTGAAAGGAAGAGAAAAGAAAGGATAGTTACGGTTTCGTTCACGCCTTTCAAGCGTTCGCTGACGGAGCTTCAGAAGGAAGTACAGCTGGCCATCGATGAGACCGAGAAACCCTCGGGAGTGATGGTTCAGATATCAGGAGCCATTGAGGAACAGACAGAGGCGTTTGCCGACATAGCCTTCCTTATTGCCGTTAGTCTTATACTTGTATATCTTGTTATGGCCTCGCAGTTCGAGTCGCTTAAGATGCCGTTCATAATAATGTTCTCGATACCTTTTGCGTTCTCGGGAGTGGCAATAGCGCTCTTCCTTACAAATACCACCCTTAGCGTTATTTCGGCTATAGGTGCGGTGATGCTTATCGGTATTGTAGTTAAGAACGCCATTGTGCTTGTCGACTTCATTAACCTGATGCGCGACAGGGGCAATGAGTTGTACACGGCTATTGAGATATCAGGCAGGTCAAGGCTGAGGCCTGTGATCATGACATCAGCCACCACCATACTTGGTATGCTTCCCCTGGCTCTCAGCACAGGTTCGGGATCCGAACTCTGGAAGCCTATGGGTATATCGGTTATCGGAGGACTTATCTTCTCGACGCTTGTAACACTTATTATTGTACCGGTAGTATATGCAGTGTTTGCAAAACGCGGTGAACGCAACAAGAGTGTTGCCGTCTACAAGGAGTTTGAAAATATAAATGGAGAAAACTGAAATCCGCAGTTTAGCCAATAAAAATTAAGCAGAAATGAAAGCAGTAATGATAATATTCAATCAGGCCCATACCGAAAGAGTTGAGTATGTGCTTGAGAAGCTTGGCATCAGGGGATATACCCTTTGGGAAAATGTTCAGGGAAGAGGTTCCGATACAGGTGTCCCTCATCTGGGGACACATACCTGGCCCGAGATAAACAAGAGTTTGCTTACCATAGTGTCGGATGATGCCGTTGATCCCCTTCTGTCAAAGATCAGGAATATAGATTCTATAAGTGATGAAGTTGGTATACGGGCTTTTGTCTGGGATATCCTCAAGAGTGTATAGCACAGCATGCTGTGTACAGAAGTAAAAGGCCGCCGGAGTAATATCCGGCGGCCTTTTTAATAACTGTATTTCTAAGGAAATCTCTATTCTTCTTCTTCCTCTTCGGCGTAAGCCTTGATGACAGTATCCTGTACATCTCCCGGAACCTGGGCATATTCGAGGAATTTCATTGAATACATAGCACGTCCTCCGGTTATTGAGCTGAGGGCTGTAGAGTATTTATTCATCTCAGCAAGGGGAACCCTGGCTTTTATAACTTCGAAACGTTTCTCGCTCGACATTCCGAGAACCATACCCCTTCTTCCCTGGAGGTCGCTTATAACGTCGCCCATCCTGTCGGAAGGAACCATTATTTCGACATCATAGATAGGCTCAAGGATTTTGGGGCCGGCGTTTTTGAATGCGGTGCTGAATGCGTTACGGCCTGCAAGCCGGAACGAGATCTCGTTTGAATCGACCGGGTGCATCTTACCGTCATATACATAAACCCTTATGTCGCGTGCATATGAACCAGTGAGCGGGCCTATTTCTATTTTCTCCATAATACCTTTGAGGATGGCCGGCATGAACCGGGCATCGATTGAGCCGCCTACTATACAGTTACAGTATACCAGCTTACCGCCCCAGGCCAGAGGGATCTCTTCCTTGTCGCGGAGTGAGAGCTTAAGTTCCTTGCCGCCAATCTTGATCATCGACATCTCGGAAGAGCCTTCCTCGTATGGTTCGATAATCATATGGACCTCTCCGAACTGACCTGCGCCACCCGACTGTTTCTTGTGACGGTAGTCGGCCTGTGCCGTTTTGGTGATGGTTTCGCGGTAGGGGATTTTGGGCAGGTTGTAGCTTGTGGGTATTTTGTAAATGTTATCAAGGTGCCACTTCATTATGTTAAGGTGGTATTCACCCTGTCCGTGGACAAGTATCTGCTTAAGTTCTTTTGAATATTCGATAACTATTGTAGGATCTTCGAGATGGATCTTGTTAAGTGCTTCTCCGAGTTTCTCATCATCGCTTTCGCTCTGGGCTTTGATGGCAGTTCTGTATTTGGGTTCGGGGAATTTCACTCCCTGGAGTTTCCAGTCGTTACCGGGTGCATTAAGGGTATGGTTGGTTTTGGTGTTTTTGAGTTTTACGAAAGCACCCAGGTCACCTGTTGAGAGTTCAGACACCCTTGTTCTGTTCTTACCGGCAACAACGTATAGTTGTGAAAGTCTTTCCTTTGTGCCGTTGTTGCTGTTGACGACGTCGAGGTTCTCGGTTATCTTTCCTGAATAAACCCTGAAATAGTTTATTTCGCCAATATGTTCTTCGATTGATGATTTGAATACATATACTGAAGCAGGTCCGTTTGGATCGGCTTTAACTGCATTGCCTTTGCTGTTTAACGGAGCCGGCATATCGGCAATTGACGGTGCTTCGTTTATTATGAATTCCATCAGGCGGTCGACGCCGATATTGTTTTTTGCAGAAATACAGAAAACAGGGAACATACCCCTTGAGAGGATGCCTTTGGCAATACCTTTTCTTATCTCATCTTCCGATAGGGAGTCGTTTGAGAAGAAAAGCTCCATAAGCGATTCGTCGCTTTCAGCGGCCTTTTCAACAAGGGTGGCATGGAGTTCATCGGCTCTTGATTTATGATCGGCCGGGATATCGGAAACACTTGCTGCACCTCCTTCTTTCGGCCAGGTGAGCATTTTCATCTTAAGGACATCGATTATTGAATTGAATCCAAGGCCTTCATTCACAGGGAACTGAATAAGAACCACATCCGATCCGAGTCTCTCTTTCATCATCTCGACAGACTTCTCGAAGTTGGCTTTTTCATGATCGAGACCGTTGACAGCCAGGATAAGCGGTTTGTCTGCTTTTTCGGCATGGCGGAAATGAATCTCTGTACCAACTTCAACCCCGTTCTGGACGTTTATTGTCATCACACCGCAGTCGGAGGCAAAGAGTGAAGAGATCACGCCACCACAGAAATCATCGAGGCCCGGGGTGTCGATAATATTGATTTTTTTGTTGAGAAATTCAGCGTACATCACTGTCGAATATACAGAGTTGCCGTTTTCCTGTTCTATGGGACGGTAATCTGAAACACTGTTTTTTCCTTCAATAGTACCTCTTCTTTCTATGACACCGCCATTAAAGAGCATCGCTTCAGCAAGTGTGGTTTTACCTGAACCGGAGTTCCCCAGAAGAGCAATGTTCTTTATCTGGTCTGTCTGGTATGTTTTCATAATCGTTATTGGATTTATTTTTACTTATTTATTATACTGATCAGGAGGGGCAAAAATAATAATTTTTTAAAATCTCAGATGAGAGAGGTCGTAATTAAATTATTTTTATTTTCTTTGCACCAGTTTTTTGAAACTCAGGAGTACCGGTTTTTCCTTCAAAGGTAAGTTTACAAAAGAATTTCATCGGGAAGGGTCGGGAAGGAACCTGATAATAACTTACATTTTTTCGTAAGATATTTATGTTTATAAAAGCTTTTTACAGACGGCCGAAACACCGTCTGGATAAGTTAAATGTGTGTATTGCAATGGTTTTAAAAAAATACGGTACTTGTTTGTGAAATAATAAATAAAAACAATACCTTTGCAGACCATTTTTTTAAGTAATTTTTAATGCTAAAATAATTGGATTTATGCCGACAATTCAGCAATTAGTAAGAAAAGGCAGGAAGAAACTGGTAGATAAAAGTAAGGCGCCTGCGTTGGATTCATGTCCTCAGAGGAGGGGTGTATGTGTTAGGGTTTATACGACCACACCAAAGAAACCCAACTCAGCTATGAGGAAGGTGGCCAGGATAAGGCTTACTAACCAGAAAGAAGTAAACGCTTATATTCCGGGGGAAGGACACAACCTCCAGGAACACTCCATAGTACTTATCAGGGGTGGCAGGGTTAAGGATCTGCCGGGCGTACGTTATCATCTTGTACGTGGAGCCCTTGATACCTCGGGTGTTGATGGCCGTACGCAGAGGCGCTCGAAATACGGAGCAAAAAGACCAAAGAAGTAACACTTTAAAGTGACAGGATAATGAGAAAAGCAAAACCAAAGAAGAGGATTCTGTTACCGGATCCCAAGTACAAAGATCCGTATGTAACAAGGTTTGTTAATAATCTTATGTATAGTGGTAAGAAGAATCTTGCTTTTAAGATTTTCTATGACTCTTTAGACATTGTTGGCGACAAGTTCAAGAATGAAGGCAAGAGTCCCCTGGAGATCTTCAAGCAGGCTCTCGACAATATTACTCCCCAGGTAGAGGTTAAGGCCCGCAGGGTTGGTGGTGCAACATTTCAGGTTCCCATGGAGATCAGGGCCGACAGGAAGGTAAGTATCAGCATGAAGAACATGGTATTGTTTGCCAGAAAGAGGACCGGTCATTCGATGGCAGAGAAACTTGCTTCGGAAGTGATGGCTGCATACAAGCTTGAGGGGGCTGCCTACAAGAAGAAGGAGGATACCCACAGGATGGCTGAAGCCAACAAGGCATTTGCACATTTCAGGTTTTAATAATAAGAGCCCAGGAACAACAGAGTAAATAATGGACAGCAACCTGAAAAATACCAGAAACATTGGGATCATGGCACATATTGATGCCGGAAAGACCACTACCACCGAACGGATACTGTTCTTTACGGGCCGTACCCACAGGCTGGGAGAGGTCCATGACGGCAATGCGCTGATGGACTGGATGGTTCAGGAACAGGAAAGAGGAATCACCATTACCTCAGCTGCCACCACAACATTCTGGAAATTCAGGGGCGATGACTATAAGATAAATATAATAGACACCCCGGGGCATGTCGATTTTACCGTAGAAGTGGAAAGATCGCTCAGGGTCCTTGACGGTGCCGTTGCTGTTTTCTGTGCTGTCGGCGGGGTAGAACCCCAGTCGGAGACGGTATGGAGGCAGGCAAATAAATATCATGTACCCAGACTGGCCTTTATAAACAAGATGGACAGGTCGGGGGCTGACTTTTTCAGTGTGGTTCAGCAGATAAAGGAAAAACTGGGTGCAAATCCCATTCCCATACATCTGCCGATCGGAGCTGAAGAGAATTTCAGGGGGATGGTCGACCTTCTTTCCATGAAGGCTATCATCTACTATGATGATGATAAAACCGTTACCCGACCCGAGATAGAAGATATTCCGCCGGAGTTTCTTGCCGAGGCAGAGGAGCTCAGGGGTAAGATGATCGAATCGCTTGCCGATGTCGACGATACCCTTCTGGAGAGGTATATGGAGGATCATAATTCCATTACAGAGGATGAGATAAGGACGGCTATAAGGAAGTCGACTGTACTTGGACTGGCAATTCCGGTTATATGCGGAAGTGCTTTCAAGAACAAGGGTATTCAGATTCTTCTCGACTCAGTTACATCGTATCTGCCTTCACCTGTTGATATTGGGGCTGTAAAAGGCACCGATCCAAGGGACGGCAGTGAGATATTCCGTGAGCCTGATGATGAAGCTCCGTTTGCTGCCCTGGCGTTCAAGATAGCCACTGATCCCTTTGTTGGAAGGCTTGTCTTTCTGAGAATTTATTCAGGAGTACTTCATGCCGGGGATACGGTTCTCAACATGCGGACAGGCAAGAGGGAAAGGATCAACCGCCTGTTCCAGATGCATGCCAACAAGCAGAATCCGAAAGAAAGCATCTCGGCGGGAGACATCTGTGCCGGGGTTGGGTTTAAGGATCTGAAGACGGGTGACACTCTTTGTGCCATACACAAACCAATTACACTGGAGTCTATGGATTTCCCCGAGCCTGTTATAGGTGTTGCAGTGGAGCCAAAGACCCAGGCAGATATAGACAAGCTTTCGCTTGCGCTTAGCAAGCTTGCTGAGGAAGATCCCACTTTCCAGGTAAAGACTGATCCCGACAGCGGGCAGACTATAATAAGCGGTATGGGTGAGTTGCATCTTGAGATACTTGTCGACCGGCTTAGGAGGGAGTTCAAGGTTGAATGCAACCAGGGAGCTCCGCAGGTTGCCTATAAGGAAGCCCTCACTACAGCAACTGAATTCCGCGAGGTGTTCAAGAAGCAGTCTGGCGGACGTGGTAAATTCGCTGACATCAGTGCCGGGATAATGCCGGCCGATGAAGATGTGCACGGGCTTCAGTTTATAAATGAAATCAAAGGAGGAAACATTCCTAAAGAATATATCCCGGCTATCGAGAAGGGATTCCGTGAGGCCATGCTTAATGGTCCGCTTGCGGGATTTGCTGTCGAGAGCCTCAAGGTGATACTAAGAGACGGTTCGTACCATCCGGTTGACTCGGATGCACTCTCGTTTGAGATCGCGGCTAAACAGGCGTTCAGGAAATATGCAGGGAAATGCAATCCTGTTATTCTTGAGCCTATTATGTCGACAGAAGTAGTTACTCCCGAAGAGTATGTCGGTGATGTAATAAGCGATTTCAACAGACGCAGGGGCAGGGTGGAAGGTATGGAATCGAAAGCAGGTGCAAGGGTTGTAAAAGCAAAAGTACCTCTGGCCGAGAAGTTCGGTTATGTTACAGTACTAAGAACCCTTACCTCCGGAAGGGCAACTTCAACTATGGAGTTTTCACATTACGAAGAGGTGCCTGCAGAAATAGCAAACAGAATTGTTGAAGTTACAAAAGGAAAAATTCTTTAAAAGATGAGTCAGAAAATTCGCATTAAACTGAAATCGTACGATCACAACCTTGTGGACAAGTCCGCAGAAAAGATTGTGAAAACAGTGAAATCGACGGGTGCTGTTGTCAGCGGTCCTATACCGCTTCCTACGCACAAAAAGATTTATACCGTTCTTCGTTCCCCGTTTGTCAATAAAAAGGCAAGAGAGCAGTTTCAGCTTTCTTCATACAAGCGGTTGCTCGACATCTACAGCTCGACTCCAAAGACAATCGATGCACTGATGAAACTTGAGCTTCCAAGCGGAGTAGAAGTAGAAATAAAAGTTTGAAACCAGTAAAGTTATCAAGACATGCAGGGATTAATAGGTAAAAAGGTTGGAATGACGTCCGTATTTGATGAAAACGGAAAGAATATTCCTTGTACGGTACTGCAGGCAGGTCCATGTGTAGTTACCCAGATAAAGACAAAGGAAAGGGACGGCTACTTTGCTGTACAGTTTGGTTTCGATGAGAAAAAGGAAAAGCATACTACAAAGGCTGAACTTGGCCATTTTAATAAGGTAAACACCACGCCCAAAAGGAAGCTTGTTGAGTTCCCGGGTTTTGAAGAGGGCCGTTTCAGTGAAGGCGAGGTGGTGACTGTCGACAGCGTTTTCGGCTCTGATGAATGGGTTGATGTAAGGGGCTGGTCGAAAGGAAAGGGATTCCAGGGTGTTGTAAAGCGTCACGGCTTCGCAGGTGTTGGCGGACAGACCCATGGACAGCACAACAGGGGCAGGGCACCAGGTTCGCTTGGAGCTTCTTCGTTCCCTTCAAGGGTGTTGCCCGGTATGAGGATGGCAGGAAGGATGGGAGGTAACCAGGTTATTTCCGAGAGTATGAGAGTAATCAGGCTGATGCCCGAGAATAATATTTTAATAGTGAAAGGATCCGTACCGGGTCCCAGAGGTGGTTACGTAATAATTACAAAGTGATGGAATTATCTGTTCTGAATATTGATGGTAAAGAGACCGGAAGGAAAGTCAATCTCAATGATTCGGTCTTCGGCATTGAACCCAACGACCATGCCATTTATCTGGATACAAAGCAGTACCTGGCGAATCAGAGGCAGGGTACTCATAAAGCCAAGGAACGTGGTGAGGTGTCAGGAAGCACCAGAAAGATCAAGCGTCAGAAGGGAACCGGTACAGCACGCGCCGGCAGTATAAAGAGCCCTCTCTTCAGGGGTGGTGGTCGTATCTTTGGACCAAGACCAAGGTTTTATGGCTTCAAGCTTAACAAGAAGGTTAAGGAACTTGCAAGAAAATCAGCACTTTCCTATAAAGCTTCATCCAATAGTATTATTGTTCTGGAAGATTTCTCCCTGGAGACTCCTAAAACAAAGGAGATGATAAGAATGGGAGGCAATCTGAATATAGCGAATAAAAAATTGCTTTTTGTTTTATCGGAACAAAATAATAATATATATTTGTCATCCCGAAATGTACAAGGGCTGGATGTTGTAACTGCTGGAGAATTAAGCACTTACAAAATTATGAAAGCTTCAACCCTGATCCTTGTCGAGAGTGCAGTTGACGTTTTGCAGGCAGCTTTTGAAAATTAGAAAATTTAAAGTGATGAATATTTTGCTTAAACCAATAGTGACGGAAAAAATGACAAGCCAGGGCGACAAGTTCAACCGCTATGGTTTTGTTGTTACCAGAAATGCAAATAAACTGCAGATTAAGAAAGCGGTTGAAGAGCTCTATGGTGTAACCGTTGAGTCGGTCAATACGTTACGTTACGGAGGTAAGGTTAAGACCCGTAATACCAAGTCGGGCGTCCTGGTAGGAAAAACCGCAGCCACCAAGAGAGCGGTGGTTACCCTGGCAGAAGGTAACAAGATAGATTTTTACAGCAATATTTAAGAACCTATATGGCAGTCAGAAAGATCAAACCTGTAACACCAGGTCAGAGACACAAGATCATCAGCGCTTTTGATACGATCACAAGTGCTGTGCCGGAGAAATCCCTTCTCAGACCGCTGAGTAAATCAGGAGGAAGGAATGTTAACGGCAAAAGGACTATGAGGTACATCGGCGGCGGTCACAAGAAGATGTACAGGGTAATCGATTTCCTCAGGGAAAAAGACGGCATGAATGCTACTGTCAAGACAATTGAATATGATCCCAACAGGTCATCGAGGATTGCGCTTGTAGTTTACGAAGACGGAGAGAAGAGATACATTATTGCGCCTGCCGGACTGCAGGTGGGGCAGAAGGTTCTGTCGGGAAAGGAGGCAGCTCCTGAGATCGGCAATGCTTTGTTCCTTAGTGATATTCCTCTTGGAACCATTGTTCACAACATTGAGCTCAAGCCTGGAAAAGGTGCAGCCATGGCACGCAGTGCCGGTACTTATGCACAGTTGTCGGCAAGGGAAGGTAAATATGCCACCATCAAGCTTCCTTCGGGAGAGACAAGGCTGGTGCTTACCTCCTGCAGGGCTACAATTGGAACTGTATCCAATGGTGATCACAACCTTGAGAGATCTGGTAAAGCCGGACGTTCAAGGTGGCAGGGCCGCAGGCCAAGGGTCAGGGGTGTTGTTATGAACCCGGTTGATCACCCGATGGGTGGTGGTGAAGGAAGAGCTTCAGGAGGTCATCCAAGATCAAGGAAAGGTCTTCCGGCCAAGGGATATAAGACCCGTGACAAGAAGAAATACTCCGCTAAACTGATTGTTGAAAGAAGGAAAAAATAACTGATATATCATGAGTAGATCAATTAAAAAAGGCCCTTTCATTGAATTCAAGCTTGAGAAGAGAGTTCTTGGGATGAACGAGGGACAAAAGAAATCAGTGCTCAAAACATGGTCGAGAAGATCGGTTATATCGCCTGACTTTGTAGGACATACAATAGCAGTTCACAACGGGAACAAATTTATCCCCGTATACATTACCGAGAACATGGTAGGTCATAAACTCGGAGAGTTTGCACCTACACGTACCTTCAGAGGTCATTCCGGCAATAAGTAATCTGTAATGTAAACGGAAAAATTTTTACACATGGGTGCAAGAAAAAGAAATACAGCAGAACAGAGAAAAGAGGCTGCAAAGAAACGTTACAGTGCAGTACTCAGAAACTGTCCCACATCACCGCGCAAGATGAGACTTGTTACCGGTATGATCAGCGGAAAAGAAATAAATAAGGCGCTTGATATCCTGCGGTTCAGTCCCCAGGAGGCATCACGCAAGGTGGAGAAGCTTCTCCTGTCGGCCATTGCCAACTGGCAGTCGAAGAATGAGGGTGTCAGGGTTGAAGACAGCAGCCTTTATATTAAAGAGGTTAGCGTTGACGGAGGCCGTGTACTTAAAAGACTTCAGACAGCTCCCCAGGGGAGGGCTCACAGGATCAAAAAAAGATCGAACCATGTGACGCTGGTTCTTGACAGTATGAAAAAGGAAGTTGAAAATTCATCAAACTAAATTAGATGGGACAGAAAGTAAATCCGATAGGTAACAGATTAGGTATAATCAAAGGTTGGGATTCGAACTGGTTCGGGGGCAAGGATTTCTCGAGCAAACTGGTTGAAGATACCAAAATAAGGGAGTATCTGAATGCCAGGCTTGCAAAGGCCAGCATCTCAAAGATTGTTATCGAGAGAACTCTGAAGCTCATTACAGTAACTGTCAATACAGCGCGTCCGGGTATTATTATCGGGAAAGGTGGCCAGGAAGTTGACAAGCTCAAGGAAGAGCTCAAGAAGATTACAAAGAAAGAAGTTCAGATAAACATTTTTGAAGTAAAAAGACCTGAACTGGATGCAAATATTGTTGCCAATAATATAGCCCGTCAGCTTGAAGGAAAAATCTCGTACAGAAGAGCCATCAAGATGTCGATAGCCTCAACCATGAGGATGGGATCGGAAGGGATAAAGGTTCTTATTTCCGGCCGTCTTGGTGGTGCCGAGATGGCAAGAAGCGAGACCTACAAGGAAGGACGTATTCCTCTTCATACTCTCAGGGCCGATATTGACTATGCTCTTGCCGAAGCCCATACCAAAGTTGGTCTGATTGGTATCAAGGTATGGATCTGCAATGGTGAAGTATATGGAAAGAGAGATCTCAGTCCTAACATCGGTGCAAGGAATGCCAAAAACAAAAGCCTTAAGAGGAAGGCAAAGAAATAAGACTTAGTAGAAAACTATATAACATTATTTGAGCCATGTTACAACCGAAAAGGACCAAGTACAGAAGAGCCCAGAAGGGAAGGATGAAAGGCAATGCACAGAGAGGCAACCAGCTTGCATTCGGATCTTTTGGTATCAAAGCACTTGAGGAGACCTGGATTACAGGAAGGCAGATAGAGGCAGCCCGTCAGGCTGTCACACGTCATATGAAACGTGAAGGCCAGTTATGGATCAGGGTTTTTCCCGATAAACCAATAACAAAGAAGCCTGCCGAAGTACGAATGGGTAAAGGAAAAGGTGCTCCTGAAGGATTTGTTGTACCAGTTACTCCCGGACGTATCCTTATTGAAGCCGAAGGTGTGCCTTTTGAAGTGGCAAAAGAAGCTCTGAGGCTTGGTGCACAGAAGCTTCCGATAACAACAAAGTTTGTTGTAAGACGCGATTACGTACAGGAATAAAAATTTGACAAAGATGAAAACTTCAGAAATAAGGGAATTAAGTACACCTGATCTGCTCGAACGTATCGATACCGAACAGTCCATGATTGTCAGACTGAAGCTTAATCATGCGATTAACCCTCTTGATAATCCGCAGAAGCTAAAACACTCTAAGACAGTTATAGCTCGTCTGCTTACTGAACTGCGCAGCAGGGAGTTGAATAAGAAATCAAATAGCTAGATCACCAATGGAAAGGAATCTCAGAAAAGAACGTGTTGGTATCGTTGTCAGTAATAAAATGGACAAATCCATCACAGTTGCCGTGAAAGGTAAAATCAAACATCCCATTTACGGGAAGTTCATTAATAAAACAAAGAAGCTGATGGCGCACGATGAAGAAAATTCATGCAATGTCGGCGATACCGTACGTATATCTGAAACCAGGCCGCTTAGCAAAAACAAAGCCTGGAGGTTAGTTGAAATCATTGAAAGAGCCAAGTAATTATGATACAGCAGGAGACCAGATTGACAGTAGCCGATAACTCAGGTGCAAAAGAAGTTCTGTGCATCCGTGTTCTTGGTGGCAGCAAAAAGAGATATGCCACTGTCGGTGACAGAATAGTTGTAAGTGTTAAAAGTGCACTTCCATCGGGTGACGCTAAAAAAGGAACTGTTAGCAAAGCAGTTGTTGTAAGAACTAAAAAGGAGATCCGTCGTCAGGACGGTTCATACATACGTTTCGACGACAATGCAGTTGTTTTACTTAACAACCTTAATGAAGTGCGTGGTACACGTATCTTCGGCCCCGTTGCCAGGGAACTACGTGATAAGTATATGAAGATCGTTTCACTGGCACCCGAAGTGTTATAATGTTAATACAAACACAATGCAGAAGAAAGTACATATAAAGAAGGGAGACACAGTTATGGTTATAGCTGGTGAATCCAAAGGTCAGAAAGGACGGGTCCTTGAGGTCGACAGGGCTAAGGACAGGGCTATTGTTGAAGGTGTTAACCTGGTATCGAAGCATACAAAACCCAATTCAAAATCACCGCAGGGCGGGATTCTGAAAAAAGAGGCCCCGGTACATATCTCCAACCTTATGCTTCTTGACCCCGCATCGGGAAAACCGACACGCATAGGCAGGAGACTCAATGATAAAGATAAATTAGTTCGTTATTCAAAAAAATCAGGAGAGGAGATCAAGTGATGTATACACCTGTGTTAAAAACGAAGTATAAAGACGAGATCGTCCCTGCATTATTTAAAGAGTTCGGTTATAAAACCGTTATGCAGGTGCCCAAGCTGGAGAAAATTGTTATCAGCCAGGGTGTGGGTCAGGCCATTGCCGACAAAAAACTGCTTGAGTTCGGACTTAAGGAGGTATCAGATATTGCAGGACAGAAAGCTGTTCAGACATACTCAACCAAGGACATTTCAAACTTCAAGCTGAGGAAAAACATGCCCATCGGGATTATGGTTACTCTCCGTAAGGAAAAGATGTATGAGTTTCTCGAAAGACTTATCTCGGTTGCTCTGCCCAGGATCCGCGACTTCAAGGGAATAAACTCCAAGCTTGACGGACGAGGCAATTATACTCTGGGAATAACCGAGCAGATCATATTCCCCGAGATAGACCTTGATAAAGTTGCCAAAATCATGGGTCTACAGATCACTTTTGTCACCTCAGCTGAAAGAGATGAGGAAGCAATGGCACTGCTTAAACACTTTGGTTTACCTTTTAAAAACACTAAAAATTAATCAGTATGGCTAAGGAATCGATGATAGCCCGCGAAGTAAAACGCGCAAAACTGGCTGAAAAATATGCCGCCAAACGTGCAAAACTGAAAGCTGAAGGAGATTATATCGGACTGAGCCGCCTGCCCAGGAACTCAAATCCAAACAGGCAGAAAAACCGCTGCAAAATCACAGGAAGAGCAAGGGGTTATATGAGACAGTTCGGGATTAGCAGGATTACTTTCAGGGAGATGGCATCATACGGTCTTATTCCGGGAGTGAAAAAAGCCAGTTGGTAATAATTAATTGAATATAAACTACTATAATTTACAATAATAAGATGACTGATCCAATTGCTGATTTGCTGACCAGAATAAGGAATGCCATAATGGCTGGTCATAAGGTTGTGGAGGCACCAGCATCCAATCTTAAGAAGGAAATTGCCAGGGTCCTGTTTGAAAAAGGATATATCCTTAGCTATAAGGTGGTTGAAGGTGATAACCCACAGGGTGTACTGAAGATAGCTCTCAAGTACAACCCCAAAAGCAAGCAGCCTGCAATAAAAAGAATAATGAGGGTGAGCCGTCCCGGCTTAAGAAAATACACCGGAACCGAGGAAATGCCCAGAGTTCTTAACGGACTGGGAATAGCTATTATTTCTACCTCGAAAGGACTAATGACCGACAAAGAGGCGAGAAAAGAGAAAATAGGTGGTGAGGTATTGTGTTACGTATATTAATAGGAGGTAAGCTTAATGTCACGAATAGGAAAATTACCTGTAAACCTGCCAGAGGGAGTCACTATAAGTATCAGTGATTCCAATGTGGTCAGTGTTAAAGGACCTTTGGGTGAGTTGGAACAGAAAATTGACAAAGACCTGAAGGTGGAAGTGGTCGACAATACTATTGTTTTGTCAAGACCGTCGGAATCGAAGAATCATAAGTCTCTCCATGGACTCTACAGGGCACTGATAGCCAATATGGTTACCGGTGTTTCGCAGGGCTTCAGAAAACAACTTGAACTTGTAGGAGTAGGATACAGGGCCGAAGCCAAAGGGCAGCAGCTTGAAATGAGCCTGGGATTTTCCCATGAGATCATACTGGAGCTTCCCGAAGAAGTAAAGATAGAGACCAAAACAGAAAGAAGAAGCAATCCTGTCATTACCCTTACAAGTATTGACAAACAGCTTATCGGACATGTGGCTGCAAAGATCAGATCACTCCGTCCGCCTGAACCTTATAAGGGGAAAGGAATCAAATTCGTAGGAGAACAGCTTAGAAGAAAGGCTGGAAAATCTGCTAGTGTTTAATCTGGTAAAAGTTTAAAAAGATGGCCTTAACCAAGTTGGAAAGAAGATCAAGGATCAGGATGAGGATCCGGAAAAAAATAAGCGGTTCGACAGAAAAACCGCGCCTTGCTGTGTTCCGCAGCAATAAACAGATTTATGTCCAGGTAATTGACGACCTGAACAGGGTGACTCTATTGTCGGCCAGCTCGAAAGAGAAGGAATTTACCGGCAAGGAAGGCATCACGAAGACTGAACAGGCTAAGCTTGTTGGACAGGCTCTTGCTGCCAGATGTAAGGAAAAAGGTATTGAAGATGTCGTATTCGACAGAAGCGGTTATAAATATCACGGAAGGGTTAAATCATTGGCTGATGCGGCTCGCGAAGGAGGATTAAAATTCTAATCAATTATGGCAAACGGTATAAGAAAAGTAAAAACCAGCGACCTGGAATTAAAGGACAGACTTGTCAGCATCCAGAGGGTTACAAAAGTTACCAAAGGTGGTCGTACATTCAGCTTCTCGGCAATTGTTGTCGTGGGAAATGAGGATGGTATTGTCGGCCACGGACTTGGTAAGGCAAGTGAGGTGACCACAGCTATTGCAAAAGGTATTGAGGATGCTAAGAAAAACCTTATTAAGGTGCCGGTTATAAACGGAACCATACCTCACGAACAGATTGCAAAATTCGGTGGGGCCAGGGTGTTCATAAAGCCAGCTTCTGACGGTACAGGTGTAAAGGCCGGAGGTGCCATGCGCGCCGTTCTTGAAAGCGTAGGCGTTAAGAATGTGCTTGCCAAATCAAAGGGCTCTTCAAACCCTCATAACCTGGTGAAAGCCACGATGGCTGCCCTCCTCGAGGTTCGTGATGCATACACCGTAGCTGAGCACAGGGGTGTTTCGATGGATAAAGTCTTTAACGGTTAGAAAACTACATTACGATGGCAAAGATTCGTGTAACCCAGGTAAAAAGCAAAAACGGAAAACCCGAGAGACAGAAAAGAACTCTTGAAGCATTGGGAATCCATAAATTAAATCATAGTGTTGAACATGAGGCAACACCTGCCATCCTGGGAATGGTGGAAAAAGTAAGACACCTTGTTAAGGTTGAGAATATTTAAGGTATTAACAGTATTATAAGTAAAGTTATGGATTTGAGTAACTTAAGACCTGCTAAAGGATCGGTAAAGAAAAGCAAGCGCGTTGGCCGCGGACAGGGTTCCGGTAGGGGAGGAACTTCCACCAGGGGCCATAAAGGTGCCAAACAGAGGTCAGGTTATAGCAAGAAGATAGGCTTTGAAGGAGGCCAGATGCCCCTCCAGAGACGTGTGCCGAAATATGGTTTCAAGAATGTAAACCGCAGGGAATACAAGGGGATCAACCTGAGTACACTGCAGGATCTTGCTGAAAAAAATAATCTTGAAATGATTGACTTTGAGGTTCTCAGGGTTGCCGGACTTGTTTCAAAAAATGCTCTTGTAAAGATTCTTGCAAAGGGTACCCTCGAAAGAAAAATCGAGGTGCATGCCCATGCATTCAGCAAAGCAGCAGTTGAAGCAATTGAAGCCCGGATGGGAACTGTCGTAAAAATTTAAGTTCATGAGACTGATTCAGACTATAAAGAACATCTTTAAGATTGAAGATCTTCGTGCAAGGATAATCTATACCCTGGGTATAATTCTGTTATACCGTCTTGGGAAATATATTACCCTCCCGGGAATAGACCCCTCTCAGCTGGCTGGTCTGAAGAGCCAGACTTCACAGGGTATCATGGGACTGCTTGATATGTTTTCGGGCGGTGCATTCTCACAGGCTTCAATCTTTGCCCTTGGTATCATGCCATATATATCGGCATCCATCGTCATCCAGCTTATGGGTATGGTATTCCCTTATTTTCAGAAACTCCAGAAAGAAGGAGAAAGTGGCAGACGCAAGATGAATCAGTATACAAGGTACCTGACTGTAGCTATCCTTGTCCTTCAGGCTCCAACCTATCTGGTAAACCTTTCAGCCCAGCTCCCAGCTTCGGCATTCATCCTTTCGGGATTCTTCTTTAAGTTCTCATCAGTGGTGATTCTTACAGCAGGAACCATGTTTGTCATGTGGCTCGGTGAAAAGATTACAGACAAAGGTATTGGAAACGGAATTTCTTTGATAATCATGATCGGTATTATTGCCAGGATGCCGGCCAACTTTGTGTTCGAGGCAGGAACCAGGCTCAACGGAGCTGGCGGACCGATAGCTCTCATAGTCGAAGTGGTGGTGCTCTTCGTTGTCATCCTCGGAACCATACTTCTTGTTCAGGGTACACGCCGAGTTCCGGTTCAGTATGCCCGCAGGATTGTTGGCAACAAGCAATATGGCGGAGTCCGTCAGTATATTCCCCTTAAAGTGAATGCTGCCGGTGTTATGCCCATCATCTTTGCCCAGGCAATTATGATGCTTCCCATAATCGTGGCCGGATATTCAAACTCAAGTTCAGGTTTTGTAATAGCTTTTTCCAATATGTACGGGTTCTGGTATAACCTGGTTACCGCCATACTTATTATTCTCTTCACATACTTCTATACAGCGGTTACAATAAATCCGGTACAGATGGCCGACGATATGAAGAAGAATGGCGGATTTATTCCGGGTATCAAACCGGGAAGAAAAACGGTTGAGTTCTTTGATACCATAATGTCGAGAATTACCCTGCCGGGTTCCGTATTCCTTGCTATAATAGCCATACTTCCTGCTATAGCAGTCAAGGTTGGCATTACGCCGCAGTTTGCACAGTTCTACGGAGGAACATCCCTGCTTATTCTTGTGGGAGTAGTGCTTGATACATTGCAACAAATTGAAAGTCACTTGCTTATGCGTCATTACGACGGTCTGATGAAATCGGGCCGCGTCAAAGGCAGAACAGGAGCAACGACTTCTATATAATAAGGTTAACGTTCTTTGATGTTGTACACCAAAAGTGATGAAGAGGTAGGGTTGTTGAGAGAGAGCAATTTGCTTGTGTCGAAGACACTTGCTGAAATTGCCCGACATATACAACCTGGGGTTACAACACTTTTCCTTGACAGTATTGCGGAAACTTTTATCCGCGACAATGGCGGCCTTCCGGGCTTCAAGGGATATGGTGGTTTTCCCAATACACTCTGTACATCAGTGAATGATGAGGTGGTTCACGGAATCCCTTCAGATTATGTACTCCGCCCGGGAGATATTGTTTCGGTCGACTGCGGAGTAATACTGAACGGATTCTATGGCGACAGTGCCTATACTTTTGAAGTGGGAGAGGCTGATCCGGCTGTAAAAAGGCTGATAGAATATACAAAGGCCTCACTTGAAGAAGGTATAAGGGAAGCTGTAGCCGGGAACCGGATCGGAGACATCTCCAACGCTGTACAGCGAAAAGCTGAAAGCGGAGGTTATTCGGTTGTTAGGGAACTTGTGGGTCACGGTTTGGGCAGGAGACTGCATGAGCCTCCCGAGGTACCTAACTACGGACGACGAGGATCGGGTCCGAAAATGGATAAGGGACTTGTAATATGTATTGAGCCGATGATAAACCTGGGGAGAAAAGAGACTATGCAGATGAGGGATGGCTGGACTATCAGGACAGCTGACGGAAAGCCATCGGCTCATTTTGAATATGCGGTGGCCGTTGATAAGGGAAAAGCAGACGTTTTAACGACTTTTAAATTCATTGAAGAAGTATTAAATAAAAAGTAGACGTATGTCTAAACAAGCATCAATAGAACAGGACGGAACCATAATCGAAGCCCTCTCAAATGCAATGTTCAGGGTGGAGCTTGAAAACGGGCATGTTATCACCGCTCATATATCGGGCAAGATGAGAATGCACTATATCAAGATACTCCCGGGCGACAGGGTGAAAGTTGAGATGTCGCCATACGACCTTACAAAAGGAAGAATAACGTTCAGATACAAATAAAGTAATATAGTAATGAAAGTACGAGCATCTATAAAAAAGCGCAGCGCCGACTGCAAGATCGTCAGACGGAAGGGTCGCATTTATGTTATTAACAAGAAAAATCCCAAGTTCAAACAGAGACAGGGATAATTTGATTAATTTTGCAACTTATTTAAGAAAAGTTATATGGCACGTATTGTTGGTGTTGATTTACCAAGAAACAAAAGAGGCGAGATAGGCCTGACTTATATCTACGGAGTAGGAAGAAGTACTGCACAGAAAGTACTCGATGAAGCCGGTGTTGACAGGAATGCCAAGGTGCAGGACTGGAATGATGATCAGATAAATGCGATCCGCCGGATACTGAATGATAACTTTAAGCTTGAAGGTGAACTTCGTTCTGAGACCCAGATGAACATCAAAAGGCTTATGGATATTGGCTGCTACCGCGGGGTACGGCACAGACTTGGCTTACCGGTTCGCGGACAGAGTACCAAGAACAACGCCAGAACACGTAAGGGAAGAAAGAAAACAGTTGCAAACAAGAAGAAAGCTACCAAATAATTAGAATATGGCAAAGAAAAGCGGAGCACAGAAGAAGAGGATCGTAAAGGTCGAACCTAACGGCCATGCTCACATACATTCATCATTCAACAATATCATTGTTACCCTTACAAATAATTCGGGACAGGTGATATCATGGGCATCAGCCGGCAAGATGGGATTCAAAGGCTCAAAAAAGAACACTCCCTATGCTGCGCAGATGGCATCTGAAGAGTGCGGAAAAACTGCCTATGATCTTGGACTGAGAAAAGTGAAAGTGTTTGTCAAAGGCCCAGGGTCAGGACGTGAATCAGCAATCAGGTCAATCAACAACGTCGGAATAGAGGTTACCGAAATAGTCGATGTAACTCCTATGCCCCACAACGGATGCCGTGCACCTGGAAGAAGAAGAGTTTGATATTTTACTTTATCGATTGTTAACAGAAAAAAATTACTAGCACAATGGCAAGATATATTGGCCCAAAATCAAGAATCGCAAGGAAATTTGGTGATCCCATCTACGGCCCCGACAAAAACCTCGACAGGAAGAATTTTCCTCCCGGACAGCACGGAGCCAACAAGAAAAGAAAGAAGACTTCTGAATATGGTATTCAGCTTAGAGAGAAACAGAAGGCAAGATATACCTATGGTATTCTCGAAAGACAGTTCCGCAATACCTTTGAAAAAGCTTCAAAATCAAAAGGTGTAACCGGTCAGGTTCTGTTGCAGCTTCTTGAATCAAGGCTCGACAATGTGGTATACCGCTTCGGTATAGCACCCACACGGGCTGCAGCACGCCAGTTGGTATCTCACCGGCATGTTACCGTTAACGGTGATGTTGTAAACATACCCTCTTTCCAGCTTAAACCCGGCGATATAGTGGGCGTAAGGGAAAAATCAAAGTCACTCGAGACCGTTGTCGACTCGCTTTCAACAAGGAGATACTCAAAACTACCCTGGCTCGAGTGGGATGATGCACAAATGGCAGGTAAATACATGAGCATGCCTGAACGTTCTGACATACCTGAAGATATCAGGGAACAGCTTATAGTTGAATTATATTCCAAGTAATTATATAAGATTAATTCTATGGCCATTTTATCATTTCAGAAGCCTGATAAGGTTATAATGCTTGAAGCCAACGCCAGGTACGGAAAATTCGAATTCCGCCCCCTGGAACCCGGATACGGTATTACTGTGGGTAATGCACTGAGGAGAATTCTGCTCTCCTCTCTCGAGGGCTTTACCATTACTACGGTTAAAATTGAAGGCATTGACCACGAGTTCTCAACCATCACAGGTGTAATTGAGGATGTTACTGATATTATCCTTAACCTGAAACAGATACGTTTTAAAAGGATAGTTGATGATGTGGATAATGAAAAGGTGATTCTGAAATTAGCGGGACAGGATACATTCAAAGCTGGTAATCTCAACTCAGCAATGACAAGCTTTGAAGTTCTCAACCCCGACCTCGTGGTCTTCAGAATGGAACCCGATGTGAAACTTCAGATCGAATTCACTATAAACAAGGGAAGAGGTTATGTGCCTGCTGAGGAAAATGAACCGGACGATGCCGAATTCGGAGTTATTGCCATCGATTCCATTTTCACTCCTGTCAGGAATGTCAAATATACTGTCGAAAACTACCGCGTTGAGCAGAAAACCGACTACGAAAAGCTTGTTCTCGAAATAGAAACTGACGGGTCAATACATCCCAAAGAGGCTCTCAAAGAGGCAGCCAAGATACTTATTTACCATTTCATGCTTTTCTCCGATGAGAAGATAACTCTCGATTCGGATGACAAACTGGCCAATGAGGAATTTGACGAGGAAGTATTACATATGAGACAGCTGCTTAAGACAAAACTGATAGACCTTGACCTTTCTGTCAGGGCCCTCAACTGCCTTAAGGCTGCTGAAGTTGAAACACTGGGTGATCTTGTAAGATTCAATAAAAATGATCTTCTGAAATTCAGAAATTTCGGAAAGAAATCACTTACTGAACTTGACGAATTACTCGACTCCATGAGCCTTTCATTTGGCATGGACGTTAGCAAGTATAAACTGGAGAAAGATTAATTAGAAACTGGTTAAGGATATATAGAAATGCGACATCAAAGAGTTATTAACCATTTAGGTAGAACTAGTTCACACAGGAAGTCGATGCTCTCAAATATGGCATCATCACTTATCCTTCATAAAAGGATTGCTACCACAACGGCAAAGGCAAAGGCACTTAGAACCTTCGTTGAACCCCTCATCACCAAATCTAAAGAGGATTCAACCCATTCCAGAAGAGTGGTATTCAGTTACCTTAAGGATAAGGACGCAGTGTCTGAACTGTTCAGGGAAGTCTCTCCCAAAGTGGCTGAGAGACCTGGAGGCTATACACGAATTCTCAAGACAGGCAACAGGCTGGGCGACAATGCAGATATGTGCATTCTCGAACTGGTTGACTATAATGAAGCCATGCTTGGAAAAGAAACAACAGTCAAACAGAAACCTTCAAGAAGAAGAAGACCCGCAAAGAAAACAGCCACTGATAAGGCTGAAACCAAAGCGCCTAAGGCAGCTACAGAGAAAAAAGCCAAAGCTCCTGAGGGAAAAGCAGAAAAATCAGCTGCAGAACCTGCTGAAGAAGGAGATAAGGAATAAAAGAATTAATTTTAAGAGAAGGGATATAGTCAAAAGGCATATCCCTTTTTTTTGTATATTGCATCATTGTTTAATCTAAAAATAATTATCTATGGGTCAAATAGTTAGTGTTCATGCACGTGAGATTCTCGATTCCCGCGGCAATCCGACAATTGAAGTTGATGTTATGACAGCCAGTGGTTACCTGGGCAGGGCAGCTGTTCCATCAGGTGCATCAACAGGTGAAAACGAAGCTCTGGAGCTTCGCGATGGAGATAAATCGCGCTATCTTGGAAAAGGTGTTCTCAAAGCCGTTCATAATGTCAATAATGTTATTGCAGAAGAAATAACCGGTATGGATGTCACTGACCAGATTGGTATTGACACTAAAATGATAGAACTCGACGGAACCAAAACCAAGAGTAACCTCGGCGCAAATGCCATCCTCGGTGTTTCACTTGCTGTGGCAAAAGCTGCTGCCTCTTATCACGGTCTTCCCTTGTTCAGATACATAGGAGGATCTAATGCCGTTACCATTCCGGTCCCCATGATGAATATTATAAACGGCGGTTCACATTCAGATGCTCCCATCGCCTTCCAGGAATTCATGATAAGACCCGTTGGTGCCCCCAGCTTTAAAGAAGGCCTCAGAATGGGTGCCGAAATATTCCACGCTCTTAAGAAAGTTCTTAAAGCACGCGGTCTGAGTACAGCAGTTGGTGATGAAGGAGGATTTGCTCCCACACTCGACGGGACTGAGGACGCTCTCGAAACAATTATGAAGGCAATTGCCGAAGCAGGCTACAAACCCGGTGTCGACGTCAAAATTGCACTCGATGCAGCCGCCTCTGAATTCTATGAGGACGGTATTTATAACTATGCCAAATTTGAAGGACCAAAAGGCGCAAGAAGGACCTCAAAAGAACAGGTCGACTACTTCGAGAAACTCATTGGCCAGTTCCCTATCGACTCTATCGAGGACGGAATGGCAGAAGGTGACTGGGACGGCTGGAAAATGCTTACAGATAGAATTGGAAAGAAATGCCAGATAGTAGGCGACGACCTCTTTGTAACCAATGTGGAATACCTTAAAAAAGGAATAGAACTGGGCTCCGCAAACTCAATCCTCATAAAAGTAAACCAGATAGGATCACTCACAGAAACCCTTAATGCCATCGAAATGGCCCACAGGGCAGGCTTTACAACCGTTACCTCTCACAGGTCGGGCGAGACTGAGGACTCAACCATTGCCGATATTGCTGTCGCCACAAACTCGGGACAGATTAAAACTGGATCATGCAGCAGAACTGACAGGATCGCCAAATACAACCAGCTTCTCCGCATCGAGGAGATGCTCGGCGACCTTGCCGTTTATGGCTATAAAAAATAGTGCGGAACTGATAAGATCAGGCCAACCCACAGACCTACAGTTTTTTTTTGCAACACAGGGCAATCCCCTGTGTTGCTTTTTTATCTCTGCCCCTCATCTGAAGAGAGTTTCGGGAGTTATTAACAATTGTTGATATCTTTTGTTTATATCATGTGTAGAACTATGAGCCACAGACTCTTGGATTCAATCCTCATTTATATTAAATTTGGTATATCAGGTGAGCGATAAAAGACTGCTCAAAAGATGTGGGATCGGAAACTTTTTCTTAAGTGAGAAACAATCTGGTCCGATCAGACCCTCGGGTCTGCGCATCAGAAGAGCCGAAGCCTGGGCCGGGAAACTTCGGTTTCCTATGTCCGGCAAGTCAACGAAAACCGGAAACGTTCTTTCAGCGACTGAGTCTCAGGGCAACAGAGAAATCCGACTCCGGTCGGATACAATCTGATCCGGAAACCATATCCTTCGGGAAATGACAACGGAGCCTGAATGACGCTTCTTCCCGGAAGTCCGCCTTAGAAACGGACAAAAGGAAAGCCGGAAGGCAATGCCGTAAAAGGCATAGCCCAAAAGCCATGGGTTGCAAATCCAGATCTGGTATCAGGAAATGCAGCCGGTCACAATAACAGTAACCTGACGCTGCCTGCAGCCTCGGTTGCATCCAGCGAATGGGAACTAATCCTCGGAATAGTTCCCATTATTGTTTTGTACCCCTCTGCCATTCAAACCGGAGTCCTGCACTTTTCACCACCCCATACCTTCAACACGGCCACATGCCTCACCATAACCCAAGCCCGCTAACCCCTCCCTGTGTCTGCATAATTGCTATCTTTATAACTGAAAAACAAAAAGCATATGGCTTACTCAGGACTTGCCGGTTTTATCAAGACTCTCGCAGAAAAGGATGAACTTCATATTATTGAATCCTTTGCCGACCCTGTCCTTGAAATAACCGAGATAACCGACAGGATAACAAAAAGCAGGGGAAAAGCCCTGCTTTTCAAAGATACAGGAACCCCTTTCTCCCTGCTCATCAATGCCTATGGCTCCCCTGAAAGAATAAGCCTGGCCCTCGGAGGCGATCCTGCCACCACAGCCGCAGGTATACCTGAGCTGCTAAGGGATTTCTCCTCCGCCGGCACATCACTGGCCGGAAAACTGACTGCATTGCCAAAGCTGGCCCGCCTGGCCGGCCTGCTGCCTTCAAAAACAGGTGGCCGGGGGAAATGCCAGCAGGTAGTGATAATGAACCCCGACCTTTCAATATTGCCTGTACTGAAGTGCTGGCCCTACGATGGAGGAAGATATATAACACTTCCCGTCGTACACACTGTACATCCCGTAACAGGAAACGTTAATGCCGGTATGTACAGGATGCAGATCCTCGATAATAAAACAACTGCCATGCACTGGCAGAGACATAAAACCGGAGCATCACATTTTGAGGCATGGAAAAAAACCGGCCGAAGGATGCCCGTGACTGTTACCCTGGGAGGCGACCCCGTATATGCCTGGGCCGCCACCGCCCCCCTCCCTGAAAATATTGATGAGTATATCCTTGCCGCCTGGCTGAGGAAGAAAAAGGTAAGCATGGTCCGCTGCCTTACAAACGATTTGTACGTCCCCTCCGATGCCGATATAGTCATTGAGGGATATGTAGACCCCTCCGAAGACCTTGTATGGGAAGGTCCCTTTGGCGATCACACAGGCTTCTATTCCCTGGCCGACTGGTACCCCCGGTTCCACGTTACATGCATCACACACTCCCGCGACGCCATCTATCCCGCTACTATTGTAGGTATACCTCCGCAGGAGGACGCATGGATAGCCGAAGCTACCGAACGTATATTCATTGAGCCTGTCAGGCTGGCTATACAACCCGAGGTCGAGGATTTCCATATGCCTCCCGCAGGTATTGCCCATAACCTGCTTATTGTTAAAATAAGAAAATCATACCCCGGCCAGGGCATGAAGGTAATCAGTTCGCTGTCGGGAGCCGGACAAATGATGTTTACAAAATACTTCGTTGTAGTAAGCGGAGATACAGATATAAGGGACTATGACATGCTCGCACGTCATGTCTTTGAGAACTTTGACCCCCGCCACGATATTATGTTGTTCAAAGGGCCTCTTGATGTCCTTGACCATTCGGCCACGGCAATGTCGTTCGGGGGAAAGGCTGGCATAGATGCCACAGTCAAATATCCCGAGGAAATTAAAGACAGGGAGCATTCTAATGACAGTACCTCACCCGGCACTAAAAGCCTTACTCCCTCCTCCTTTAAACCCAGTAACCTGTACGGAAACTATAACAGTAGTCTGACCCAGGCTGGCCTGCCTGTCCTGGTTGTTTCGTCAGACACTGAACCTGCCTCTACAGATGTTGAAGCCATCAGGTTAGCCCTGGCCGGAGAAGAATGCATAAACAGCTTCCGTCTGGTTCTTCTTGTCGATAAAATGGTTGACGTAAATAACCTTCACATGGTGGCCTGGCAGTTGCTGGGTAATTCAGACCCTGTGAGGGATCATTATTTTCCTGCACCGCAGGTTTTGTTGATTGATGGTACCTCAAAGGCCCGCAGAAAAGGAGCTTTCCCTGAGAGATGGCCCAATGTGGTCACCATGGATGCTGAGACAAGCGCAAAGGTTGATAAGAAATGGAAATCCTATGGCTTCAGTGAGTTCATACCTTCTCCCTCCCTGGCCTACAGAACACTTATTCAGGGTTCAGGTGAGCAGGCTGATGGCCGTGGCACAGTGAAGGTGGAATGATATAAAGACAGACCTGACGTTTTACGGGAACAGACTCTTAATCTTGTCTATAAGCTGTGAAGGCTGGAATGGTTTGCTTATATAGTCGTCGATGCCGGCCGAAAGACATTCTTCCTTATCGCCCAGCATAGCATTGGCTGTAATGGCTATTATCGGTACATGCAAATCAGTGCCTGCCTCACTTTCCCTAATTCTTGATGCAGCCTCAAGTCCGTCCATAACTGGCATCTGGATGTCCATAAGAATAAGATCATATCTGGTTGAGGCACATCTCTCAAGTGCTTCCTTTCCGTTCGAAGCAGTATCTATTTCACTTACAAGCGGCTTAAGCGAGAGCAGGGTTATCTTCTGGTTTATCAGATTATCTTCAACAAGCAGGACCTTCACATTTTTAAGATCTGTCCCCTGAGCCGGTGAAGCCTTGCCCGAGTCGGGGACTGAGTAGATAACAACGGGCCCGGTATCGGTACTGGCGTATTTGAAGGGCATAAGAAACTTGAGAACCGACAGGTTATTCCCGAACTCCTGAGAATAATGTCCCCGCCCCGATGAAATAAGCCTGGCAGCAAGATTTCTCTTCTGGTGTTCTTCATCGATAAATACTATTCTTTTATCGGTCTGAACCCTGAAAGATACATGCATCTCCGAATCAGTCATCTTTTCCCTGGTGAGGTTTATCGTGACTTTGGTGGGACTGCCTTTTTCATGTTTTTCGATTGTATGAAAGAGGTCGAGAAAGATCTGTTTAAGAATGATAGGGTCGCCCGAGCAATAGAAATCACGCGGGTCCTTCCTGTTAAGTATGAAGTCGATACCGGAGCCATCCTTGAGGTTGTAGAGCTCGATGGTGTTCCTGATGGTGGTAAGCAGGTTGAATTTTATATTTCTCCTTTTCTCATAGCTTACATCATCAGCCGATTGCATAGTCAGCTCATTGACTGTTGTAACCATATTGCTGGTCGAAGCCACGAAGGTTCCTATAAGTTCTTTCTGTCGTGCAGGAAGATCAGACGACATCATGATATCGGAAAGAACAACAAGGTTATTAAGAGGTTCCCTGATCCTGTGGGAGAAATCAGTTATTACATTTTCCTTCTTCCTGTTCTGGTTTTTCAGATCATCAAGATCTCCTGATAAGACAGCCAGAAGACGGGAGTATTTTTTAAGTACCATAGTGAAAAGCAGGGCCCCGGCAATAACAAGCAGACCGGCCGGAAGAAACAGTTTGAAGGTTATCAGTATAAGTCCGGCAATAAGACAAAGAAAAGCTATGACTGAAAGGTTTCCGGCTTTCTTCAGATCAGCGGCAAAAGGCTCATCATTCTTATCTTCATTTAAACCGGGAGAAGTTAATTTTGGTTCAATCTGTCTCATCTTCTGATTCCTGTTTTGCAGATATGTAAAAATAAACAAAATAAGCATTGAATATACATTTACCTTTAGTAAGCTCCTTTTAAGTAAATGGTTATTTTTGTCTTTATGGTACAATATTTGAGACAGGAAAATAAAACCTTTGCCAATATGAAACCCACATGTATTTCATACACGAACACCCATGTATTTAATTGTCATACATATGGGTTATCCCACTTATGCGGGAACCTGAAAAATTAAAATTATAAACGGATGAAAAGCACGTTGAGATTGATTGACGTAGTTCTTGTACTGGTGGTTTTGTCATTTCCGGTAATGCTTCTGGGGCAGGAGGAGAAGGCTATGGTGAAATACACTCCTGATTTCAGGTTCAGGGACGGTATTTACCTGAATTTTGACCAGGTCAGGCTCAATGACCCGGTCCCCAAAGCCAAAATACTGACATCAGCAGACTACAACGACAAGGAGTTTTTCAAAGATCTCTTTGAAAATGACAAGATCTATTTTTACGATAGTATGGGCTTGAGGCAGGAGGTCGACAAGAGTAATATATGGGGTTATGCCAGGAACGGGATCCTGTATATCCAGCTCCAGGGTAATTTCAACAGGATAACCTTTGTCGGCAGCATAAGCCATTTTGTAGCCGATGTAATTTCGTACGACAGCAGATATAATTCACCCTACGGTTATTATGATCCCTACTATTCCCCGTTCTATTCGCCCTATTATAATCCGTATTCGTACGGGAGTTATTATCCCTACGGATCGTATTATTCTCCCTACCGTCAGAACTCAGCCCGGTCGGAGGTAAAACAGTACCTTATCGATTTCGAGAGCGGAAAGATGACTGAGTTTGACCTTGAGAGCACGGAGTTGTTTCTTATGAAAGACGGAGAACTTTACGAGGAATTTGTGCAGCTGCCAAGGAAAAAGAAAAAGGAGATGATGTTCGTTTTTGTCCGTCGTTTCAACGAAAAGAATCCCTTGTATATTCCTGAAAATAAATAAATTGATATGAGATATCTAAGTCTGCCTGTTCTCCTGGTCCTCTCTGTACTGTCAGTTGCGGCCCAGCCCCCTTTCCCGGGTCGTGAAGATATTGCAAACTTCATGAAATCAACGACCTGTGTGGTCCTTGAGGATGATGCTTTTTCGGCATACAACATACTCATTAAGGAAGCAGTAACCGAATTCTGGGATATAAGGCCCTATGAGTTTATTGATGAGGATGAATTTGAAGAGAGAAGGAGGGACCCTTCCTTTTCTTTCATTGTGCTTACTGAGACAACCTACGACAGGGATAAATCAGGTTCGGCCTATAATAACCTTAACCTTCTGCAGGGGAAGAAGGTGAGCAACATAAATCAGATGCCTGAGATCTGTGCCATCCCGCTGTCGTCCTCTTCTGAGGAGGATATAGATTACGGATATAAGACCGGTGCGGTACTGAGATTCATTCAGAAGCATGCACTTATGATTTCAGAGGCCCCTTCAGTAACAGGAAGAAGATATCTGAGGTATTATAATAAGAATATACCCTCGATAGCACAAAAGACGATTCTTGCCAGGGAGTCTGACATGGCACCTTCAGTGAACACTATTGAAAAGATTAAGGCTTTATACAGTAACCAGTTCAGTATTGTTAAGGAAGAAGAGATAATAAAGGCCATTGATGAAAGGAGGCCCGGTACCCTTGTTTTGCATAAGGTGGGACCTGTTGATGATTCCGGAACAGGTTACTGCTTCAAGATGCTTATTGGAACCGACGATTCGGAGATGTACTACTACAATCAGCACCTTATTGACGCTGGTAATCCCAACGGACTTCTTCCCTCCGATCTTAAACGTTTGATGAGATATTGATGCAGCAAATCCTGCAAAGGTCCGTCTTTATGTAAACAAACTAAGTCATGAAAGCGATCATAGAATTATCAGAGAGTGAAAGGAACTGGGCAATGTTATGTCATCTTTCTGCATTTGCCGGATTCTTTTTTCCGTTCGGAAGTATTATTGGTCCCCTCATCTGCTGGTTGTCGAGGAAGGATGAATCGCAGTGGGTTGACCGTAATGGCAAGGCGTCGATGAACTTTGAAATGTCTATACTTCTCTACACTGTTCTTGCAGTACCTCTTTGTTTTATTATTGTCGGTATTCCGATAATCATAACACTGGTGGTTCTCAAGGTCATCTGCATAATTATTGCAAGTGTACGGGCATCAAAAGGCGAAGATTTCAAATATCCTCTTTCCATTCCCTTTATCCAGTAATGACGCTCCTGTTATGTAACAGGCAGTGGAAACCAGTCATCGTGAAGTAATTGCAGGCTGAATTATAAAAGATCAGGCATAAAATGTTGTGCCTGATCTTTTATTTAACTTTATCTTTTACTTTTGTCTTTTCACCATAATGTTTAATACAGCTTTCAATGTCTTCCAAACCCTCAATACCAAAAGGAACCCGGGATTTCACAACTGAAGAGGTCCTGCGAAGGGATTATATTTTCACTACCATAAAAAATGTATTCAGTCTTTTTGGATATCAGCCCATTGAAACCCCTGCTATGGAAAACATAAGCACCCTCATGGGGAAATACGGGGAGGAAGGCGACAGGCTTTTATTCCGTATTCTTAATTCGGGTGATTATCTTTCTGCGGTTTCAGATGAAGATCTGGCAGGGAAGGATAGCCTGTCAGTTGCTTCGCGTATATCTGAAAAGGGCTTAAGGTATGATCTTACTGTTCCCTTTGCCCGCTTTGTGGTTCAGCATCGCGATGCTATAGTCTTTCCTTTCAGGAGGTATCAGATACAACCTGTTTGGAGGGCCGACAGGCCTCAGAAAGGGCGCTATCGTGAGTTTTTTCAGTGCGATGCCGACATTGTTGGAAGTGATTCGCTGCTTAATGAATATGAACTTGTTAGGATAATAGATGAAGTATTCTCACGGCTTAAACTGCAGGTTCTCATAAAGATAAACAACAGAAAGGTGTTGGCCGGAATTGCTGGATACATTGGTGAGGATGCCCGGATCACTGATATTACAATAGCCATCGACAAGCTTGAGAAGATAGGTATCGGGGGAGTGAATCTCGAACTTGCTGCAAAAGGGGTTTCAGGTTCAGCCATTGATAAGCTTCAACCGGTGCTGGGTCTGAGTGGCGACACCTCTTCAAAACTTGAAGAACTTGAAAGGATATTATCACTCTCAGAGACAGGGAGAAAGGGAGTTTCCGAACTCCGTACTCTGTTTGGACTGATTGAAAGTGCAGACCTGGCCAATACCGTTGAACTGGATCTTACTCTTGCAAGGGGATTGAACTACTACACAGGCGCTATTATTGAGGTTAAGTCGAAAGATATGGCCATAGGCAGTATATGCGGTGGGGGCAGGTATGATAACCTCACCGGAGTCTTCGGTCTGGATGGCGTTTCAGGGGTTGGCATCTCATTCGGAGCCGACAGGATATATGATGTCCTTTCCAATCAGAACATGTTTGAAGGAATGACAGGCTGGGGCACAAAGGTACTTATTATTAACTTTGGTGAGAAAGAACTGCCATATGCTCTAAGACTTACTGAACTCATACGGGATAACGGAATAAGTACTGAACTTTACCCCGATGCGGTTAAGCTCAAAAAGCAGTTGTCGTATGCCGCCTCAAAGAAGATCCCTTTTGTCGTTCTTGCAGGAGAGGATGAGATTGCCGGCAACGAGGCAACAATACGAATGATGGAAACAGGCGACCAGGAGCGTGTGCCTCTGTGTGAGCTTGGGCACCGTTTGAAATAAAGCCAGTGGTGCAGGAGCTAAAGCACATCGTGAGTGTTGATGGCCAGACTGCTTACTTTTAGATGGGATGTGAAATATAAAATCTGATAAATAATGGCTCTGCAGTGCGGAATAACCGGTATTACCAATGTGGGCAAGACCACAATATTTAATTGTATTTCAAATACAAAGGGAGAGACTAACGCTTTTGCCTTCAGCGGTACCAAATCAAATATAGGCGTTGTACAGGTGCCTGATCCACGACTTTACGAGCTTGAAAGGCATCAGGTTACAGAAAAAATAGTGCCGACCACGGTGGAGATAGTAGATATCCCGGGTCTTACAAGGGGTTCAAACAAAGGTGAGGGTGTCGGTAATAAGTTTCTTGGCGATATCCGTAACACCGATGCCCTTATTCATGTATTACGTTGCTTTGATAATGAGGCACTTCCTCATATTGACGGTTCTGTTGACCCCGTACGCGATCTCGAGACCATTGACTTTGAACTTCAGGTTAAGGATCTTGAGTCGGTTGAAAAGAAGATTCAGAGGCTTGAGAAAGCTGCCAGAACAGGTGATAAGGACGCAAAGCACGGATGTGAGGTTCTTGAACTGTACAGGGCTCATATAGGCAACTTCAATAATGCCCGTACCCTTGATGTGAAGGAAGAAGACAGGAAATATGTTGATGATCTGTTCCTTCTAACCATGAAACCCGTGATATTTGTATGTAATGTCGACGAGAAGTCGGCTGTCGCGGGTAACAGCTATGTTGACGAGGTAAGGAAGTATTTTTCGGACGGGGATGCCGAGATACTTGTAATAGCAGGGGCCGTCGAGGCTGAGATAGCTGAGCTTGAGAGCAGGGACGACCGTTTAGCCTTTCTCAAAGATGCAGGTCTTGAGGAACCAGGAGTTGACAAGCTGGTAAGGGCTGCTTACAGGATGCTTAACCTTCAGACCTTTTTTACAGTTGGTCCGAAGGAGATAAAGGCCTGGACCATAAAAAAGGGTATGACAGCTCCCCAGGCTGCAGGGGTTATTCACAGCGATCTTGAAAGAGGTTTTATAAGGGCTGAGGTGATGAAGTATGATGATTTTGTCACACTTGGGTCGGAGCATGCCTGCAAGGAAGCAGGGAAATTCAATATAGAGGGAAAGAATTATGTAGTCAGTGACGGGGATATACTGCATATAAGATTCAATGTATAGATATCCATGGCCAGGCTGTATAAGATACTTGCTTTGGTCCTGGCCCTCGCGCCTGTTTTCTCTTCTGCCCAGAAGGGGAACAGGGATGAGATACTGAGAGATCAGGTCAGACTGGTGGGACAGGCTGAAGTATCTGTGCCATGGCCGGGAAGCAAGATGACAGATGAGCTGGCCACCAACTTCTCTGTCTCATCAGCAGGCCGGGAAGCTATCTTTATCAGACTGTCGCCACTTACTATTGACAGGTTCATATCAATGAATCTGGACTATACTATCGTTGAAAGAGAGGCCCTCAAGGGACCACTGTCTGCAGAAACCACTGCAAAGGCCATGGAGTGGCAAAGCTATCCCACCTGGCAGCAGTATGATTCAATACTTAATTATTTATGCGACAGCTATCCCACGCTCTGTCGCCTCGACACCATCGGAACAAGTGTAATGGGAAGGGCAATTTATGCTCTTAAAATTTCGGATAATGCAGGTTACGACGAAGATGAACCCGAAGTGTTTCTTACCTCAACCATACATGGAGATGAGACTGCCGGGTTTATACTTCTTCTGAGACTTGCCTCCCATCTGCTTGAAAACTACCAGGTGCGCGAGGATATTGGGAGTATGGTCGACGGACTGGAGATATGGATCAATCCTCTGGCCAATCCCGACGGGACATATACTGACGGAGACGAGATAACACTTCCAGTGAGATTCAATGCAAACGGTTATGACCTTAACCGTAATTTTCCCGACCCTGAATCACAGACAACCGGGATACAGAAGGAGACTGCTGAGATGATTGCTTTTCTGAAGGAGAGGAACTTTGTACTATCTGCCAATCTGCATTCAGGCGCCGAAGTTATCAACTATCCCTGGGACAGATGGGAAAGACTTCATCCTGATGATGAATGGTTCAGGGCAATAAGCAGGAGGTATGTTGATACCGTACATTTATATAGTGAGCCCGGGTACATGACTGATCTTGATAACGGTATAACAAACGGCTACCAGTGGTATAAGGTTTATGGCGGCAGACAGGATTATGTAACCTGGGAGCTTGGGGGCCGTGAAGTTACAATTGAAGTGCACAGGAGTTATGTCTCGCCAGTTGAACAGCTTGAATTCATCTGGGAGGCGAATTACAGGTCTCTTGAGGCTTATCTGCAAAATGCGCTTACCGGAATACACGGAAGGGTCAGGGACAGGATTACAGGCTTGCCGCTTGTTGCCTCTGTAGTAATTGATAATCACGACAGGGATAACTCACAGATAGAATCCGACACGCTTACAGGAAGTTTTATAAGGATGATAGCCCCGGGTTCATGGTCCCTGAAATTTGCTGCCAGGGGATACAGGGATACTGTGATAACGGTCCAGAGTCTCGTAAATGAAAAGACTGACCTTGAGGTTGAGATGCATCCTCTGATAAATGAGGTGGATACCCTTGATCCCGAAACTCCGTTTCTTTATCCCAATCCGGCCTCAACATATATAAAGGCTGTATTACCATCAGCACTGAGGGGTGAACTCAGGGTAGCCATCTTTTCAATCTCCGGGAAGAAGGAAATTGAATACGAAACAGTGGTCTCAGGTGATTATCCCTTAACAACTGACATCAGCAGGCTTCGCAGGGGTGTTTATATAATCAGTTTTACAAATAAGACAAGCCGGTTGTCGTCGAAGGCTGTCTTTATGATTGCCAGGCACCCCTGATGGCATATATGAATTAGCCTGTTAGTATTGTATCTAATTTTAAAAAAATTACTTTTGCCCTTGGTTGGTTTTATTGTTGAATAGTTAAGGCATGGGGTTAATCATATGAAGAAGTTGGCATTTGCAGCAAGGGCATGTTTTGTTCTGATTATAATATTTTGTTTTTCAAAGGATCTTTCAGGCCAGGGAGCTTACCTTCCTCCTGACAAGCCAAAGCTTGTAATAGGCATTGTCGTTGAACAGTTACGGTTTGATCTGGTTGAGAAATTCAGGGACAGGTTATCAGAGAACGGTATCAGAAGGTTCCTGAATGAAGGGACCTACTTCAGAAATGCTTCCTATGAGTATATCCTTACCCAGGCAGCACCGGGTTTTGCCACCATAGCATCTGGCACCGAGCCAGCTTATCATGGTATTACATCCGACAGCTGGTATGTTCCGCTTAAAAATGAACTTATCTATTGCACAAGTGATGTCAGTGTCAATCCTGTAGGCGGAAGTTATGAAGCAGGGCTCCATTCTCCCGTAAACCTTCAGGCATCAACCTTTTCAGATGAACTCAGGATATCGTCAGGAGGCCGATCTAAGGTCTTCGGGGTAGGAGTAAAGGAAAGTACAGCCATACTCTCGGCAGGCCACTCAGCCAACGGAGCGTTCTGGTTTGACAATATATCAGGCACATGGATGTCGTCGACATATTACATTAATTCTCTTCCGGCATGGGTTAATGACTTTAATTCGATGCGTTATTCAGATGATTATTTATCGGAACCCTGGACTCTTCTCAGGTCAAAGGAAATCTATGCCGACTGTCTTCCCGATTCAAATAAATATGAATTCGGTTTCAACGGAGTTAATTACTTCCCGTATGATTTCAGGAAGATGGGGCAGAAACAGGGAAGGAATGAACGTCCCGACTTCTCACTGCTAAGGGAAAGTCCTGCTTCCGACCGTCTCACTACTGATTTTGCTATAAGGCTTATTGAAAAGGAAGAGCTGGGAGTTGATGATATAACTGATTATTTGTCAATATGTTATTCTTCGATGGACTATATTGGTCACCGTTTCGGACCCTCATCAGTTGAAACAGCAGATGCATTTCTGAGGCTCGACAGGAATATTGAGACCTTAATTACATATCTTAATGAAAAGCTTGGGAAGAGGAATGTGCTTATATATTTCACTTCTGCGCATGGTGTATCTGAGTTGCCTCCTGTGCTTGAGAGTCACAGGATACCTTCAGGTTATTTCAGGCAGAACCAGGCTTTGCAGTTGCTCAGGAGTTATATGAATGCGGTTTACGGTGAGGGTGACTGGGTAAAGGGTTACAATGAAGGTCAGATTTTTCTTAACAGGACTTTGATTGAGGATTCGAGGATAGCGCTTGAGGAGATTCAGAAAAAGGTAGCCCGTTTTCTGATTCAGTTTACGGGGGTAGCCGCCGCCTATCCCTATTCAGCATTTGAAGCCAATGATTTTGGCAACGGGAATCTAAGGAAGATAGTAAATAATTTCAGTCCCCAGCGTTCAGGCGATGTAATTGTTATTCTCAATCCGGGGTGGATTGACAGGACTGGTGACCAGGTGACGAATCATAATTCACCTTATGAATATGACACTCATGTGCCGCTTATCTGGTATGGATGGAGTGTAAACAGGGCTGTGGTAAACAGGAAGGTTAATATAACGGATATTGCTTCGACGCTTTCGGCTTTGTGCAGGATTCCCTATCCCAATGCGTGCACGGGTGAGCCTATGTATGAGTTGTTCAGGTAAAATAAGAGGTATGCTGTCTTAGTTGCGGAGGTCTCTTATCCGGCAGGCTTCCCTGAGGAAGCCGGGATCTTCTTCACAGCCGTTCCCGACTATAACCAGGTCGGCACCTGCAGAGTAGGCGTTTTCAATGTCCTTCCCGTTTTTAAGTCCTCCCCCAACGGCCAGGGGAACAGTTATACTTTTTCTGACAGAAGAGATAAGAGATGGAGGAATACATGTCTTTGCCCCGCTTCCTCCCTCGAGGTAGATCATTCCCAGTCCGAGCATCTCACCTGCCAGGGCAGTTGCTAAGACCAGTTCATCCTTGTCGGGAGGTATCGCCACCGTCTGGCTCATATATTCGACAGAGGTTTTGGAGCCACATCCCACAAGGATATATCCTGTTGGAATCAGTTTTTCCCTGATGTCAGAAAGGTAGGGGGCAGCAATGACATGATTACCGATAAGCAGTTCGGGGTTTCGTCCAGATATAAGTGAAAGCAGAAGGATAAAGTCGGCTCTTTTGCTCATCTGAAGCAGGTTTCCCGGGAATAGTACTACCGGGATGTTGCAGAGTTTCTTAATCTCGCCTATAAGAAGGTCGGTATCATTGAAAGTAAGGCTGCCTCCTGCAAGGATATAGTCGGGCCGGACTTCGGAAGCTATTTTCATCAGGACCGGCAACCGGTTGTCGGTGACCTTGTCGGGATCAATCAGTAATCCAAGGCTCCGTCGCGCCGGGAAGTCATATCTTTTCATCCGTATATATTTTTTTTAAGGTCCCGCATCTGCGGGAGAACCGCACATGATTGATAATGAACAAGATTCATACTTGTTTGTGATTTGGTTCAATCATGTGGGTTTCATAATTCTTTTTTGTCCAGACGATTGAATAATCTTTATACCTTGTATAGAAAAGGTCGAAGGAGTCGTTTATCTTTTTTGTATGGACTTTACCCTTTATCTCTCCCGATTCTTTTACCTCAAAAGGCTCGATGGTTATATTTCTTCTTAAGCTGATACCCTCTTTGTCGCATATTTTGTAAAGAGCTTCTTTTGCGCACCAGTGAAGGTAGAGATGATATTTCCTCTTATCGGGTTCCCTGGTTATCTTTTCCCTGCGGTTAATAAACTTGAATGATATGGCTCCTATGTTTGAGCTCATATATTCAAGGTCGATACCCACCTTCTCATTTGTGCTGCAGAGTATTGCAGTAAGCTTATTTGAGTGTGATATGGATATGAATCTTGATCCGTCCCTGAGGAAAGGTTTGTTATTCTTATTATATACTATTGAAGCTTCCTTACCAAGCAATTCGGCAAGCAGGGCTCTGACGCTCAGGAATTCGAGTTTTCTGGAGGTGCTCGAGAAGCTTTTGTATTTCTTCCTGTCTTCCGTGCCGAGGCTTACCATCTCCTCCATGGTTTTAAGGTCCTCTTCTATTTTCCAGACGCCGAGGATGGAATATTCGTTGAGAAAATGTTTCGTAATACAGCCCATCAGCAAGGATTAAATTAGTTGTTTCTCCATCTGAGTGTCTCAACAAGATGTACTACGTCTTCCCTCAGGAAATCGATAACCGGAGCAAGTGAATCAGCATTTGGAACCGCATCGAAGTACAATGATCCTCTCAGGTAATTCGTGGTGCTGTCGGTGACATAGAACTGGACAGCGGTAGCTGTATTACCCTTAAGGTTATAAAGGACACCATAGATTTTTTCAGCATCGTTACGTATCAGCTTTTCATCGATGGCATCGGCCCGGGTTATATGGTTTTTAACGTTCATCGTATATGTCTGCTCTATAAGTTCAGGCAGATCGTTGTCAATTGCCTTGTAAGTGAGGTAGATCTTTGCCCTGAAGCGGGGGAAATCAATATTATACCATCCGTTGCGGTCGGGGCCCTCAGTGACGGGTCCGGGTACTGAGTACACCGGATATTCAAACGAAAAGGGAATATTATGTCTGGCGAACAGTGAATCACCGCCGCTTGTATATTCCCTGGAGGGAAGGCTGATCCTGAAGTGTCCTCTGGGCCTTGGTACTATCACCTCCCTGCAACCCGCGAATGACGGGAGCAGTGCAAGCAATATAAGTATCTTAATTGTCTTTTGAAGTGCCATCATCATCCTTTATTTCAACCCTGATCTCCTTTATCCTTCTCTTGTCGGCCGATTCAATCCTAAAGGTAAAATTTCTGTAATTTATGGTCTGGCCCTTCTGAGGTATTTCCCCTGTGAGTTCCAGAATGAGTCCTGCGAGAGTTTCTGATTCTCCCCTTACTTCTTCAAACGGGTCCTCGTCTGTTTCGATTATCTTAAAGAAATCGTTAAGCAGGATCTTTCCTTCAAAGACGAAGGTGGTGTCGTTTATCTTCCTGTACATGGTCTCATCCTCATCGCTTTCGTCGGTTATTTCTCCCACTATTTCCTCGAGGATATCTTCGAGTGTGATTATTCCGCTTGTGCCTCCGTATTCATCAATAACGACTGCCATATGGATTTTTTTCATCTGAAACTCTTTAAGCAGTTCGTTTATTTTTTTTGTTTCGGGTACGAAGTATGGTGGTCTGACCAGAGACTGCCACTTGAAGTTATCGGGGTTTCCTGTATAGGGCAGGACGTCTTTGGCGTAGAGGATTCCCTTTACTGAGTCGAATGATCCTGAGTAGACAGGGATTCTCGAGAAGCCTGATTCGATAAGGAGACTGATTATGGTGCTGAAACCTGATTTTATATCAACGGCAGTGACATCTATTCTGGGGCACATTATCTCGTTGACATTGGTGTTTCCGAAGTTTACTATTCCTTTAAGAATCTTTTCGTCTTCTGTGATATCGTCTGAAGCAAGTTCGAGAGCACTTGAGAGGTCATCAAGGCTCAGGTTGGAGCGTCTGGCCGAGTTCCTTTTTCTTACAAACGAAGTGGAAAGGATGAGCAAAGAAGAAAGTGGTCTGAATATCTTTTCCAGGAAGATAAGAGGTCCGGACATCAACATCGAAACTCCCGTATGGTTCCTTGTGGAGTAAACTTTTGGCATTATTTCCCCGAAGAAAAGGAGTATAAATGTAATTACAACTGCTTCGACAATGAAACCCAGAGTAGGGTTTGCAGAGAAGTCGAAAAGTCTTGAACTCAGGAAGGCCGATAGCAGAACGATGGCTATATTGACTGTGTTGTTGGCTACAAGGATGGTGCTGAGGAGTTTTTCGGGCATACTGTATAATCTGATCACCCTTGCAGCTTTTTTTGATCTGGATGTCCTGAGTTTTTCAATGTCCTCGGGTCTGAGGGAGAAGAAAGCCACTTCTGAACCAGAAATCAGGGCTGACGAAACAAGAAGCAGTACCAGAATGGAGAAGCCGGTAATAAGAGTCGGATCAGGAGTGTGTATTTCTCCTGCCATGAATGGAAAAAAGAAAGCAATAGAATATGCAGGTTCCAAAATTCAGTACATTAAATGCAACCTAAAAAGGAAGATCGTCTTCACTCTCAGGCTGGTAGCCTGAAGGAGGTTCATTGAATTCTTCCCCGGTAACTGGTTTCTCCTTATTTCCGTCCGTGGATTCCTGTTTTTCCTTAGGATAACTGGCAGCCGGTTTTTTATCGAGGACCAGAAGAGTATCTGCCAGGATCTCCGTAATATATTTATTGTTACCATCCTTATCAACGTAGGAACGGGTTTTGATCTTGCCGACTATGTAGACCTGTGCGCCTTTTTTTACACTTTTCTCTGCCACTTCGGCCAGGGCCCGCCACAGAACTATGTTGTGCCATTCAGTTGTAGTAATTGACTCTCCCTGCTGATTGGTATATGACTCGCTGGTTGCCAGAGGAAATGTAGCTTTTGCAACACCCTTGTCGAAATAGCGTACCACCGGGTCTTTCCCGACATTACCGACAAGTATGACCTTATTGATTGACATGTGGTTGAGTGTTTATTGTTAAATAAGGGTTATAAAATGTAAAGGTAAGAAAAAAACAGCTCGTTGCAACGCTGCAGATTGTTTTGGAGATATTCCATATTTTCAATTCATTACAAAACCTTCAGTTAAACAGTGTTTTATTCAGTTAAAAAATGGCAAGCCCGGCAGGCTTCATGCTTCTTTTATCTATATCATTGGAATTAAGGCAATAATAAAAACAGAAAAAAAAATATTATTATGTAAGTGTTTCTTTTTAAACAAATAATATTTTTATATTTGCACAGTTGAAAAAAATGAAAAACTCAAAATAATTTGTTGAATTTTAAACTTCACGAAAATGACTAAAGCAGACATTGTTAATGAAATTGCCAAAAACACTGGTATAGAAAAGGTGACGGTTCAGAAAACTGTTGAGGCCTTAATGGAAACTATAAAACATTCGATGGTAAGCGGTAATAACGTATATCTCAGAGGTTTCGGAAGCTTTATTGTAAAGAAAAGGGCCAAGAAAACTGCCAGAAATATATCAAAGAACACTACTATAATTATTCCTGCTCATAATATTCCTGCTTTTAAGCCGGCGAAATCATTTATAAATAAAGTCAAATCACACCCAAAGAAATAATATTCTATGCCAAGCGGTAAAAAACGAAAAAGACATAAGATGGCCACTCACAAACGCAAAAAGCGTTTGAGAAAGAACAGACATAAGAAGAAGTAAAGATCACTGAGCGGTCATAATCGGATAACTAAACCTAAAGGTCTGACGATCTTTAGGTTTATTGTATTAATATGTCGGCTGGAGTTGATAATATATTAATTCAGATTAATATAGTGAAGTGGTAAACAAGGATCTAGTCATTGATGCGGGTGATTCCGAAGTTTCTATTGCCCTGCTTGAAGAAAAGCAGCTCATTGAACTGAACAAGGAAAAACGCAATGTAAAATTTTCTGTCGGAGATATTTACCTGGGAAAAGTTAAAAAGATCATGCCCGGGTTAAACGCGGCATTTATTAATGTTGGATATGAACGGGATGCTTTTCTGCATTATCTCGATCTGGGAGCCCAGTTCAGGTCACAACATAAATACTATTCGCTGGCGCTCCAGAAACAGGGGAAAGTACCGCCTGTAAGCAAATTCAAAAACGAGGCAGATATTGACAAGGATGGGAAAATTGCTGACGTTCTTGCTGTAGGCCAGACTGTTATTGTTCAGATAGCCAAGGAGCCAATCTCAACAAAAGGACCCAGACTTACTTCGGAGATCTCGCTGGCAGGAAGGAATCTGGTTCTTATGCCTTTTTCAGACAAGGTTTCAATATCTTCAAAGATTGAAAGCCAGGAAGAGAAAAACCGTCTCAAGACCCTGCTGCACAGCATTAAGCCAAAGAACTACGGAGTTATTGTAAGAACTGTTGCAGAAGGTAAAAAGGTAGCAGTTCTGGATGCCGAACTTCGTGAGCTTGTCAACAAGTGGGAGACTGCTTTTATTGCGCTTCGCAAGGAGACCAAGGCCGCTAGGCTCTTTATAGGTGAGATGAACAGGACCTCTACTATCCTTAGAGACATGCTTAACGGAACTTTCAGCAATATTCATGTAAACGATGCTTCGATATCAGATGATATAAGGAGGTATATAAAAGAGATTGCTCCGGAAAAGGAAAGGATAATAAAGTTATATAAAGGATCACTTCCCATTTTCGATCATTTCGGGATCAATAAGCAGATCAAGGCTCTCTTTGGTAAGACCGTATCATTCAAACATGGCGCTTATCTGATTATCGAGCACACCGAAGCTTTTCATGTCATTGATGTTAACAGTGGCAACAGGTCAAGGTCGGGAAATGACCAGGAAGCAAATGCCCTGGAAGTAAACCTTGAAGCTGCGACTGAGATAGCGCGACAGCTCAGGTTGCGTGATATGGGAGGAATTATAGTCGTCGACTTCATTGATATGCAGTCGAACGAGAACAAGCAACAGCTTTTTGACAGGATGAAGGAAGTAATGGCTGGTGACCGTACAAAACACAACATCCTCCCTCTGACAAAATTCGGGCTCATGCAGATTACCAGGCAGAGAGTGAGGCCCGAGATGCATATGGTTACAAACGAGAAATGCCCCGCCTGCCAGGGAACAGGGGAAATACGCCCCACCATTCTTTTCACAGACGAATTGGAGCGGGATCTCTCATTTATTGTAGGCAAGATTAAGACAAGGAAGATAGTCGTCAACGTCCATCCCTTTGTTGCTTCCTACCTTAAGAGAGGGATTTTTCCGCTTTTCAGAAGATGGAATTTCAAATACAGGATCATGCTTAAGGTTCAGGCTGTGACCTCGTATCACATGCTTGAATATCATTTCTACGATCGTGATGGAAATGAGATAGATCTGACCTGAACATCATGGCCGTTGAACCAGGGGCCATCTTTTTCCGTTTATATATATTGATTTATTATTTTTACATAAAATCAATACGGATAATATGCTGAAGAAGATAAAATTTCATGTTTTACTGCTGATTGCTGTAACAGGAGCTTTAAATGCATCCGCCCAGATCTTTGATCCTGCCACCTGGGAGTTCTCGTATGAGAAGACAGGTGATGACAGTTATGAGATTGTCATAAAGGCAGAAATTGAAGCCGGTTCGCATATCTACTCCATGGAGGTACCCGAAGGTGGCCCCATTCCGACATCAGTGGTTTTCGACTCTCTTCCCGGATATGTTTTTGAAGGAGATCCCTGGGAGGTTACCACTCCTGAGGAGGCTTTTGATGAAGCTTTCAGAATGAATATCAGGAGCTTCAGCAGATTTGCCGAGTTCAGGCAGAAGATAACAGCTGTTGATGAGGGTTTTACAGTGAGGGGTGTGGTCAACTACATGGCCTGTAATAATGTTACATGTTCTCCACCCAAAGACGTTGAATTTGAGTTGAATATAGGCAGCCCCCTTTCAGAGGCCAGGGCACCGGACCCCATGGCTGAAACAGAATCATCTGCACCGGTCAGACAGGGAGGAAAGCTCCTGGGATTCTTTCTTATCTCCCTGCTTGCAGGTTTTGCAGGTATTGTTACTCCCTGTGTCTTTCCTATGATACCGATGACTGTTGCCTTTTTCTCGCAGGGAAGCGAGAGCAGGGGCAAGTCGGTGATAAGGGCCCTGGTTTTCGGTCTGTCAATAGTATTGATTTATTCGCTTCTGGGGGTTATTGTATCGCTTACCAGTGCCGGTGCGGGAGTAGCGAATGCCCTCAGCACACACTGGATCCCCAACCTCCTTTTCTTCCTGCTTTTTGTTCTTTTTGCCGTTTCTTTCTTCGGGGCTTTTGAGATAATCCTGCCTAACAGATGGGTTACAGGAGCTGATTCGAGGGTTGACAGGGGGGGATTGCTTGCTTCATTTTTCCTCGGACTGACAACGGTCATTGTTTCATTTTCCTGCACTGGGCCAATTATAGGTGTACTGCTTGTCGAGGCAGCCAGCGGTGACGTGCTGAGGCCGACTATCGGTATGTTTGGTTTTGGGCTCGCATTTGCACTGCCCTTTACCATCTTTGCACTCTTCCCCTCGGTGATGAACAGGATTCCAAAATCGGGAAGCTGGCTGAATTCAGTCAAGGTTGTACTTGCATTCATTATGCTGGCCTTCAGTCTGAAATTCCTTCTCACCATCGATACGGTATATTCATTCAGGCTTCTTTCGAGGGATATTTACCTTGCTGTATGGATAGTGCTTTTCTCCCTGCTTGGGTTTTATCTGCTGGGAAAGATAAAGTTTGCTCACGACAGTGATCTTCCGCATATAGGCACCTTCAGACTGTTTACGGTTATTGCAGTTTTTACTTTTACTATATACCTGGTAACCGGACTTTTCGGTGCACCTCTTACGGGATTGTCGGCAATGCTGCCATCTCCTTCTGACACAAGGTATATTTCATCTTCCCAGGCTCCTGTACAGAACAGTCAGGCTGATGGTTTCATTGTTTCTTCAATATTCGGGAGCGATCTTTGTTCCGAACCCAAACATGCCGACAGGTTTACCATGCCCCTGGGTCTGAAGGGATATTTTGATTATGAACAGGGACTGGCCTGTGCGAGGGAACAGGGTAAGCCGGTTCTTCTCGACTTTAAAGGACATGCCTGTGCAAATTGTAAACTTATGGAAGCCAGGGTGTGGTCCGACCCCGGGGTTTTTGCACGGCTGAGGGATAATTTTGTCATTGTTTCCCTGTACGTTGATGACCGTACCCAGCTTCCTGAAGAAGAATGGGTTAAGTCGGCTATTGATGGCAAGATAAAAAAGACAATAGGTAAGGTCAACGAAGATCTGGAGATTTCGAAATTCAAAACAAACGCACTTCCCCTGTATGTAATTACTGATCATCAAGGTAATCCGGTAAATGATCCCATGGGTACCAATATGAAAGCCGGTGAATTTGCCCGGTGGCTCGATGAGGGTCTGGCAGGCTTTGCTGAAAAGACCAAGCCTGTTGAATTCTCCTTTTGAAATATGGTATTAATAATTGGATTTTGTCGCCGGAACAGTTATTTTTACAGATGCCTTAAGTAATGATTGTGAGATATCTGTTAACATCTGTTCTGTTGTTTTTTTTCTGTGCGGCAGTTGCCCAGCAACCTGTTCAGGAAAGGATTTCCAGTGCCGGGGGTAATTACGTCGGCAGGGGTGTTGCACTTAACTGGTCGCTGGGAGCTACGGTGGTTCCGACACTCAGGGCGGGGGAAGGGAAGCTTGTGCTTACCCATGGTTTTCAGGAGAAGATTACAGTAACACCCATTGATGAGAATATAGTTATAAAATCAGGCATTGTTGTCTATCCCAATCCGGCCTCTGAAACACTTAAGATCCGTTTTTCCGAACCTCCGGAAGGAAGGATAGGGATAGTGATCACGGATAATGAGGGCAGGGTAGTGAAAACTGATCAGTCAGAAGGATTTGAAGATATTATTGAGGTTGACCTGCAGTCACTTTCACCCGGATTATATTTCCTGCGTCTTAATAAGGGCAATGGTACCAATGTATATAAGGTGATAAAACTTTAGCCAGTGCTTTTTTCTCTCCAAAAGGCACATTTTTTATTATTTTCATGGCTGCCCCTGATATTTAAATCAGGGGCTTTTTCACTGTTAAAATGTGTTAAATAAGGTAGTTCCATATGGAATTTGAGCACAAAACTGAGTATATTGCCGCCTTAAAATGTGCAAGGAACAGATGAGAAATTTAGCCGGATATTTATTAATAATAGTGTTGTTTTCCGGTTGTCAGGGGGATGAGGAGCGCTTTTTGAGGAAAGCAGACAGTCTGCATAAATCCCTGCTTACTGTCGACACCCACTGTGATACTCCGATGTATTTTGAGGATCCGGGGTTTGATCTTGGGGTAAGGCAGGATGAAGTTTGTGTTGATTTTCCCCGCATGAAGGAAGGGGGGCTTGATGCCGAATTCTTTGCTGTGTTTATTGCCCAGGGACCGAGGAATGATTCGGCATATAGCGTTGTTCACAACAAGGCGCTTGGCATCTTTAAAGACATCCGTAACAATGTAGCCAAAAACAGCAGTATGGCTGGGCTGGCCCTTACTCCCGATGATGCCCTGAGGCTTAAGAAGGAAGGCAGGATTGCGGCTTTCATCGGACTCGAGAACGGGTATCCGGCCGGAAAGGATCTGGGAAGAATCGGGGAATATTATGACCTGGGAGCAAGATATATAACTCTATGTCATTCAACTAATAACGATATATGCGATTCATCAGGCGATCCGAAGGGACCTGAGCATAACGGACTTTCAGCATTTGGACGTGAGGTTATCAGGGAGATGAACCGGATAGGGATGATGATAGATGTCTCCCATGTCTCGGATAAATCGTTTTATGATGTTATTAGTCTTTCAGAGGCTCCTGTCATTGCCTCCCATTCATCATGCAGGGCTCTTTGTTCGAGTCCCCGTAATATCACCGACGATATGTTGCTTTCGCTTAAGGAGAACGGTGGAGTGGTCCAGATTTGTATTCTAAGCAGTTACATCAAGACGCCTGAGCCTAATCCCGAGCTTGAAGAAAAGATGACTGAGCTTACCGGACAGTATGGTGAGTATTCTTCTCTTACGGATGAAAAGAAAGCAGCTTTCAGGGTTGAGTACAGGAAGATTCAGGAAATATACAGGAAGTACGCTACTGTTTCGGATGTAGTTGATCATATTGATCATGTTGTTCAGGTAATAGGGATTGACCATGTGGGTATAGGCACTGATTTTGACGGAGGCGGTGGTGTAGAGGGCTGCATGACTGTTTCAGAGATGAAGAATATCACCATTGAGATGTTGCAAAGGGGTTATACCCGCCGCGACCTGGAAAAGGTATGGGGCGGCAATCTTATGAGGGTCTTCAGGGAGGTGGAAAGTATAAGGTCAGCAAAGGTCTGAACCTCTTACATCCTCTTAAGGCCGACAGTCAGTTCAGGAGGGTTTTACTCTCGAGAACCTTAGGGCTTTAAGCATCCACGACGGAAGGGACTTCCGGGGATCGCGTTTTCTGAGGTCGAGAGACCATCCCAGTTTCTTTAAAAGTGGCAGTTTATGGGTCTCAACAAATTCGATAAGCACTCCGTCGGGATCTTCGATGTATGAAAAATGTCCTGCCGCATCGCCCATGTCAAAAATATCTCCTTCATGGCTTTTCTTGCTGTCGACAATGAAAGGGAAGCTTTTGCTTTCGCAGTATTTCTTGAGTTCATCCATACCTCTCATATCGTAGCAAAGATGAATAAATCCGGGGTCGCCCCAGAACCGTCCGTCATAGGCTCTCTGTCCGGGGTTGTCAACAGGAGATATCAGTTCAATAAGGCTGTTGCCGAAAACCTTGCTGAAAGGGCCGGCAAAGGGTTTGGTTCTTGACAGCAGAATCCTCCGGCACTTTATGTCACCTCCCGGCAGGCCTGCAAGGTCGTTGAAGACGGCTGTTTTATCGTAGAGTACCTTGTCGTATCCCAGAATGTCGGAATATACAGTTACAGATTTTTCAATGTCAGACACGCCGATAATGGCCCCGAAGGCTCCTCCTGTTGGTTTATTCTCCTTCATGAACCAGTCGGAGGCCTCAACGATCTGAAATAAATTTCCGAAGGGATCTTTAAGGAAGAAACTTAAATTACCGGCTGGGTCGGGCAGGGCCTGGCCAAGAAGGCTGACACCTTGTTCTGAAAAAGTATCGATGGTCCGGGCAATATTTCCGGTTTTTATTTTGCATACCAGGATACCGAAGTCTCCGATTCGCAACTCCTCTTTTTTATGTACGGGTTCCCTTCTTTTGTATTGCCATATTTCGAACCCCCCTCCGCTTTGAAGGTTGAGGGCCAGAACAGCGTGCCGGTTTTGTGGTTTTCCTCCTGTGTAGGGGAGCATCAGTTTTGCTTCAGCCTCTTCCTCAAAGATACGGCAGTCCATTCCGAAATGTTTTATATACCAGTTCCAGGCATCTTTAACATCAGTGACACCAATTCCCACCTGCTGGATTCCGCTAATAACATACTCTTTCATTCCACTCAGTTTTTTCCTTTCAGGTTGATTTTATTTTATCTGCAATTCTGAAAAACAGCCATGGCAGATATCGTCGTATAAACAGCATGAGTAATTCACTGCTTCCAACAAGTATTTCCCTCTTGTTCTTTATTATACCTTTCATAATTATTCCGGCAGCCTTGTCGGGTGTTATACCCCCGGCCTGCCCATCGTCCATTTTACCGTGTTCTTTCCCTTCTGAATCGAGGGCATGAAGTGATATATTTGTCCTTACCCTTCCTGGTATAATAACGGATGTTTTTATATTGTATTTTTTATTTTCGAGATATAGGGTTTCAAAAAAACCATGAAGGGCTTGTTTTGAGGCCGAGTAGGCTGATCTGAGAGGGAACCCGAATCTTCCTGTTATACTGCTTGTTGCCAGGATATGGCCTCCCTTGTTACGCATCATATACGGAAGCACTGCCTTGGTCAGAGCAATGGTTCCGAAGTAATTGATCTCAAAGATTTTCCTGTCGAGCCAGAGAGGAGTCTCCTCTATCCGTGCCCTCTGGCTTATACCTCCGATATTGAGGAGAAAGTCAATTTTCCCTGTCTCGGCCAGAACGTTTTTTGTCAGTTCTTCGATGCGGGAAGTATCGAGGAGGTCGAAGGGGACCAGCTTAAGCCTGTCACCTGCATTATCTGATGCAGCTTTCAACCTTTCCAGTCCGGCTTTATCGTTTGAAGAAGCAATGACAGATGCGCCGTGTCTGAGGAAGCGATATACGAGTGCTTCGCCTATGCCTGAAGATGCCCCGGTGATCCAGGCTGTCTTGCCTTCGAAGAAATCTTGTCTGCTCATCTCAAAGGCTCCTTGTAAGGCTTAACAGTTCATCGTAGTTTTTTCTCAGGTCAAGGTATCCGGCATCTCCTTTTCTGATCAGCTTTCTTAACCTGAATCCCCCGGTTATCCTCCTGAAAAGCAGGTAGTAGTTCCATGCAAAGAGTCCGGTAACAGGTATTAACAGGAAGATTGCTAGGGCTATCCACCACCTGGCAAACACGAGGAGACAAACGGCCAGGAAGATTGGAAGAAGGATGAAGGCAAGAAGCAGGGAGAGTCCGTAACGGACAGAGCTGTGGAATTGTTTGTCTTTTATCTGTCTGATCTTGAACTCAGGCAGCCCAAGGAAAGTAAGGTTGAATATATTCCCGAAGAGGAACAGGGGAAAGGTGACCAGGAGACCTGCCATTCCTGCGATAAGCCATCCAGAGGTGTGTTTTTTCTTATCAAGGAGCTTGTAGGATGTATTCAGGCGTTTTGTTTTTTCCCTGACAAGCAGGCTTAGAGAACAAATCTTATTGTAAAGGTTGTTGTCGGTACTCTGGATAGCGTTTAGTTTATCTATAAGCTCCCTGTCTCTGAGTATCTTGGGTTTTTTAATATCATCACTGAAGCGGCCGTTTACAATACTCCTGAGTTCATCAATGGCTTCATAGTCATCTTTTGATTCGATGTGGACCATTATATTTTTCATCTCAATGGCCAGTCTTTTTTTCAACTCATTCATAGCCATATCCGGATTTGTACGGTACAGTTCAGTATAAGCGGATACTTCGATAGGTTTTCCATAGACGACCGATAGTACCGGTCTTATCCTTGAATAGCTTGAATATTCAATTCCGACAGGAATAATCTTAATATTAAGGCTGTAGCCTGTTGCCTCTTCTGCCTGGAAGGCTATTCTGCATATACCTTTTTTGAGCTGTCTGAGTCTTCTGAAGCCAGCATGATCACCTTCGGGAAGGATTACAAGACCGCTTTTGTTTCTGAGAATATCGACAGTCTTATGAAAGATTTCGTCGTTGGCTTTGAGGTTGCTGTAACCGTCTCTTATGCGGTAAACGGGCAGGATTTTAAGGAAGTAGAGAATGGAGGCTATTATTTTTTTTCTGAAGATATCAGCTCTTCCAAGGAATACAGGCTGCCCTTTGTGTGTAAAGAGGACGGCGAGGGCATCCATAAGTGCATTCTGGTGATTGGGAGCATATATAATAGTATCCCCGGGATCTATATTCTCAAGACCCATAACAATAATCTTCCTGTAGAAGATCTTATCGTGCCAGAAACCGGCGACCCGCTTCAGAAGGGCATAGCCGGCCGAGTATTTTTCAATAGTATTTCTCCCCATTTAAATTCCAGTCTAAGGTAATTCTCCGGTATGATGTTATTTTATGTCAGGTTGAGTGCAAGTTATTAAAATATGAAATCGGCCCTGCCTCTTTTGTTTTACTTTCTTTATGGCAGAGGAAATTATAAGTCTTTTTACCACCGGTAATATTTCAGAAAAGATCTTCCCTGAGTCTGTCGATGCTTCTTCTTTCCTTTTTTGTAGGCCGGCCGCTTCCTTTTTCCCTGAACCCTGAGGCAAATGATGGTCTGAGTTCAAGTTTCATTTTCTCTTCCTCGGGAGTAAGGTCTTCGATATAGTTACTGACAAGTCTGGCCCCTATTCTGTTTTCAAGTGTGGCAATAACCCGGAAGCTCAGTATAACGGGTGGTCTTTTAATGTTGAGTATCTCTCCGGCTGTTATCATTCTTGAGGGTTTGACCTGGACCCCGTTTACAGAGATTCTTCCCTTGAGGCATTCCTGGGAGGCAAGGCTTCTTGTTTTGAAGAGCCTGACGGCATAAAGAAATTTGTCTATCCTTACAGCTTTGTTTTCTGTGGTCTCCATGCCTCATTGTTTTGGATTAGCCGTTGATTATTTGTTCCCTTCCTTTTGTTCGCCTGAGGGAGGGAGTTTTTTCCCGGCTTTGTTGAAGGCAGTCATGGTAAGTTCGACTCCGGCTGTTACAAAGGATCTGATCATATCGATGACCAGGTCCATTTTTTCGTCAATAGTTTTGTTTTCTTCGTCAGAGAAGTCTCCAAGGACATAGTTGACCTGGCTGCCTTTGTGGAAGCCGTTACCTATACCGATTCTTATTCTTGCATATCCGGTGGTCTCCAGTACCGTGTTTATGTGACTCAGTCCGTTATGGCCTCCGTCCCCGCCTCCGGATCTCATTCGTATGCTGCCTGTGGGAAGGGCAATATCATCGACAATAACGCAGAGGTTCTCAACCGGGATCTTTTCCTTTTTGAGCCAGTAACTGACGGCATTACCGCTTAGATTCATAAAAGTAGAAGGTTTGAGAAGGAAAATGGTGCGGCCCTTATACCTGGTTTCACAGACCATCCCATACCGTTTGTCTGAAAAAGAGATGTTGGATGCCATGGCAATGGCATCCAACACCCTGAAACCAACATTATGTCGTGTATCCTTATATTCGTTGCCTATGTTACCCAGGCCAACTATGAGATATTTCATTGTGCCTGTAAGAATTTAGGGTAAAGATACCCCTGTTATTTCTTATCTTCTGAAGCTTCAGCAGATGAACCTGCTTCGGCAGCTGCTTCGGTCTCTTCTTCACCACCTTTTTGTACTACACGCGATGTGGCGATTGTAAGTATAGTGGTAATACCAGGATCGAGGAATTCGATTTTATCAAATGAAAGGTCACCTACTTTAACTGAGTGGTGGATTTTAACATTTGTGACATCAATGGTAATATAATCAGGAATATCATTAACGAAACCCCTGACTTTGAGGTTTCTTTTCTTGATCCTAAGTTTACCACCTGCCTTAACACCTAATGAATCGCCAACCACCTTGATGGGCAGTGATATAACAACTGGCTTGTCATCAGACACTTCGATGAAATCCATGTGTAAAATCTTGTCGGTGACGGGATGAAACTGAATATCCTTAAGAACGGCTTTATATTCCTTTCCTTCGAGATTAAGTTTGACCAGGTGGGCGTCGGGAGTATAAATCAGGTTTATAAAACTATTTTCATGAGCATGGAAATGGATGTTCGTGTCCTTTTCGTAAATGACGCAAGGCACATCTCCTGCTTTCCTGAGCTTCTTCGAGCTTTTCTTTCCAAGATCAGTCCTGATCGACCCACTGATTTCAATTGTCTTCATTTTAAATAAATTATTGTGCTACTCAGAGTTACTAAACAGTTAACTCCCCATTACACGTTTGACACTAGTAAAAAAATCGGCGTGCAAATATATTACAAATGAATCAGAATACAAAATATGAACTTATGGATCTGTTTTCGTTAACGGCCTGAATTGTTGTGGCGAAGATATTCGCTATGGAAAGCACTTTTATTTTTTCAGATTTGTTGACGAAAGGCACCGAGTCGGTAACCACCAGTTCTTCAATTGGAGAGTTATTGATTCTTTCTATTGCATTTCCCGAGAGTATCGGATGGGTTGCGAAGGCTCTTATGCTTTTGGCTCCCTTTTCCTTCATTTTTTCAGCGGCAAGGACTATTGTTCCGCCGGTATCTATCATGTCGTCGATTATGACGACGTCACGTCCTTCAACATCTCCTATTATTGACATTTCCTCCACCACGTTTGGTTTCTTTCTCAGTTTGTAGCAGAGAACCATTTCACACTTAAGGTGTCGGGAGTATGCATTTGCTCTTTTTGATCCGCCCATATCGGGGGCTGAAACAGCAAGGTTTTCGAGATGAAGGTTCTGGATGTAGGGGGTAAAGATTGCTGAGCCGAAGAGGTGGTCGACCGGCACATCGAAGAAGCCCTGGATCTGATCGGCATGCAGGTCCATAGTAATTACCCTGTCGACGCCTGCAGTGCTGAGCAGGTCGGCTGCCAGCTTTGAGCCTATCGACACTCTTGGCCTGTCTTTGCGGTCCTGCCGTGCAAAACCGTAGTAAGGTATTATGGCTATCACCTTATAGGCCGAAGCTCTTTTCGCAGCATCGATCATAAGGAGAAGTTCGAAAATATTGTCGGCAGGCGGGTTTGTAGACTGGACTATAAAGACCATCTGTCCCCTTACCGATTCATCATAACAAGGTTGAAATTCACCGTCACTGAATTCAGTGACAGAACTCTTTCCGAGTTCAATTCCAAGTTCATCAGCTATTTTCTGTGCCAGTACCCTTGAGGCCCTGCACGAAAAAAGCTTCATAGGCGCCTTCCCATACATTATCCTGCTGTTTTGGTAATAAAAATCAGAGTACAAAATTATAAAATCCCAGCTATATCATACGGTGTTTGAAAAATTGTTCAAAGATTCTTCGATATATGCCAGTATTTCTTCTTTTCCTCCTGGTCTGACAGCAGAGGTAAAGAAGGTCGGAGGCAGTGATTCCCAGTCTTCAAGCATTGCTTCATCGCAAAGCCTGACTGTTTTTTCAAGTTCTGCCCCGGAGATCTTGTCGGTTTTTGTAAAAACCCTGCAGAAAGGGACCTGGCTGTTTCCAAGTAATCTCATAAAGCTGATATCTGATTTCTGAGGTTTAAGCCGTGAATCGATAAGGACGAACAAGCTAACGAGGTTATCCCTTTTAAGGATATATTCCTCGGAGCTTCGTGTCCAGTCCTTCCTGAGTTTCTCAGGCACTTTTGCATAACCATAACCGGGCAGGTCGACAAGATACCAGCTTTCATTAATAAGGAAATGGTTTATGCTCCTTGTTTTTCCGGGTTGACCCGATGTTTTGGCAAGCCTTGAAAAGCCTGTGAGCATGTTGATAAGCGATGATTTCCCGACGTTCGACCGTCCGATAAACCCGAACTCGGGCTTGTCGGGGGCGGGACACTGTTTAAGAGTGGGGCTGCTTGTTACGAAAACTGCTGACCGGATTATCATCCTGAAGCTTATTTCAGATCATTATACGGGAGATCGATCCTTCTATAGCCCAGGTGTTTGTTCCCGAAGTCTGTAATTTTCTCTGAGATGACGCCTATATAATTCTCACCGGGGGTCCCTGATTTCTTAAGGACAATGGAACCTTTCCCTTCGGTTGTCTTTATAGGCTCGATAAGGGTAGTGTCAAACCTGCCGTTACTGAACTCTCCCCGGTAGAATTTTGCCTGTTTTGAGTCATCCGACAATGAGAGATCTATCCTGTAACTTCCCCTGGTGTTGTAATCATCGGTGATGTTTACCACTATTTCGGGATATCCCTGTATTTTCCTGCCTTTTCTGTCATATTCCTCCAGGAATGGTGTCCGCAACCCCTTTTCATATCCTAACATGGCTTTCTTCTTCCCGTCTCTGTAGTACTGGACCTGTATGCCGTCGATGGTGTCATTTTTATAGGGTGTTGATCTGAAGAGCTGTCCCTCGGTGTAGTACCATTTTGAACTGTCCTGGCGTATCCCGTTTTCGTACCAGAAGGTAACACGAAGCTGGCCTCCCTGGTAAAAGCCTTTTGTCAGGCCCTGTCTGACACCATTCCTGAAGGTGACCTCCTGGAATAGCTTTTCGTTGCTGAAGTATTGCTTTATCCCTGTAAATCCGGTGTCGGGAACGGTAACTGTATCAGCCGGGTTTACCTGGTCATTGTTAGCTGTGCCCCTGCCGGCACAGGCGGCAAAAAAACCGGCAATAGCCAGGGTAATCAGAGTGTTGTAAAAAATTTTCATCAGTAAAAAATTTTGATTTTAAAGGTCTGATGTAACCCATATGTTTGAAGATTATATACATGCTTGTTTGTTTCTTACATGTGGGTTTCATGATAGATGAAATGTGTTAATGAATTCGGGTTGTATCAATATATATTTCAAGTATCCGGGCTGAAGGTAAAGGTTCAAGAATCACTTCCCTGATATGTGCAGGAAGAAGCACAGTCTCACCTCTTGTGACCATTTCGGCCTTGCCGTCCCATTTTATCATGAATTGTCCTTCAATACAAAAATAAACAATAAAAGAATCAATTAGGTTATAATCGCGTGCAATACTTTTATTAAAGAGAAGGCCATTTGTTGTGAAATAATCGCAGTCCACCAGTTTTTCGGTCTTGTTTTCTGCGTGATCCTTCCTTATTTTAACCTGACCTGCGGCTGTGAAGTCGATGGCATCCAGTGCCAGATCGGTGTGTAGCTCACGGGTCAGGCCATCCTTGTCTTTCCTGTTCCAGTCGTAAATCCTGTAGGTGATGTCAGATGTTTGCTGTATCTCTATAAGTGTGACTCCTGCACCTATCGAATGAACTCTGCCGGCCGGAGTGAAGAAGATATCCCCGGCACTTGCTTTTTCAGCATTCAGAAGGCCTGCAACCTTGTCTTCCCTTAAGGCGTTGAGATACTGTTCCCTGGTAACGGTCCTGTTAAATCCGGTGTAGATAACTGAATTCCCGGCCGCTTCAAGTATGTACCACATCTCAGTTTTGCCATAGGCACCATGCCTCTCACGGGCAAGAGCATCGCCAGGATGAACCTGAATTGAGAGGTCATCCCGGGCTTCAATGAGTTTGATTAGCAGGGGGAACTCGATACCGAACTTTTCATATACCGTCTCGCCGCATATATCGCCAAGGTAAACCTCAATGAGTTCCTCGATGTTGTTGCCTGCAAGAAATCCGTTGGAAACGACCGACTGGTGATCTGAAACACCCGACAGTTCCCAGCTTTCCCCGATCAATAAATCAGGATTTCCTTTCTTGCCGTAGTGTGAAACCAGCTTGCTGCCTCCCCATAGCTTTTCCCTGAGAACGGGTTCAAATTTGAGTGGATAAAGATCTGACATCATTTTCTCATTGTCTGCCTGAACACCTTAAATCTTTTTACTGCGACATGTAAAAAAGGCTCAGACAATTTTTACTATTTTTGGTCTAAGTTAACAAAACAAAATTATAAATAAATGCTTACAGTAGGAATTGCCGGGGGGACAGGGTCAGGAAAAACAACCGTTGTCAGAAAAGTCATGGAAGCTTTTCCAAATAGCGAAGTGGTTGTAATCCCGCAGGATTCATATTACAGGGATAACTCCGGTATTCCGCTTTCGGAGAGGCAGCTTATTAATTTTGACCATCCGGCCTCCGTTGAATTCAGCCTGCTCACCGCTCATCTGAAAGAGCTTAAGCAGGGGAGGAATATAAGGATGCCTGTTTATTCCTATCTCACCTGCCTCAGATCGGAAGAGACCGTGCCCATTGCTCCTTCACGGGTGGTTCTGGTTGAGGGGATTCTTATACTTACCGATCCCGGTTTGCGTGATATGCTTGATATTAAGGTGTTTGTTGATGCTGATGCTGACGACAGGCTGGGTCGTGTTATCCAGAGGGATATGTTGGAGCGCGGGCGAACCCTGATGATGGTTCTGGATAGGTATCACCTTACTGTAAAACCTTCCCATCTGCAGTTCATTGAACCTTCAAAGCGTTACGCCGATATAATTATTCCCGGAGGCGGAGAAAACCTGGTAGGGATAGAAGTTCTGATATCAATAATTGAAAAACATCTTCTTAAAGAAAAAAACAACTGAACCCATGCCCGAAAACATCAGACCGGAAGACATTTTGTTTCTTGATATTGAAACGGTTCCTGCAGTACCCTCCTTTGATATGCTCGAAGAACATTTAAAGGAGTTGTGGGAGAAGAAGTCTACCCAGTTCAGGACAGGCGATCAGACTGCCGGAACTGTTTATGACAGGGCGGCTATCTATGCCGAATTCGGAAAGATAATATGTATCTCAGCCGGAGTTATTACAGGAAGGGATCCTTTCAGCTTCAGGTTGAAATCCTTTTTCGGTGATGATGAGAAAGCAATTCTCTCAGATTTCTCACTTATGCTTAACCGCTTTGCAAAGAGCAGAGAATCACAACTGTGTGCCCATAACGGCAAGGAGTTTGATTATCCGTATATTGCCCGTAGGATGGTCATCAACAGGCTGGTGATACCTGAGATCCTTAATATTGCAGGGAAGAAGCCCTGGGAGGTCAAACTGCTTGATACTATGGAGCTCTGGAAGTTTGGCGATTTCAGGAGTTTTGTATCCCTCGATCTGCTGACCTCTGTTCTTGGCCTGCCATCTCCCAAGGACGATATCAGGGGCAGCGAGGTGGGAGAGGTGTACTGGAACTCGCATGATATAACCAGGATTGTTACCTATTGTGAGAAGGATGTGCTTGCAGTGGCAAGGATACTGCTAAGGATTATGAATCTGGGTGAGATTGATGATGCCAATGTGGAGTCGGTCACTAATCACTGATTCGGCTATCCGGCAAGGCTGAACAGGTGATTCAGCACATCCCCGGGTCTTTCCGTATGTATCCAGTGGCCCGCCCCTTCGAGGCTGATGATCTCTGAGGCAGGGAACAGCCTTTCAATAAACCTGATGTCACTTTCGGGCAGGTAATCAGAGAGTGTGCCTCTCAGAAACACGACCGGGAAGCCGGTGACCGGGTAGATTTCGTCGCGGCCGAAGCCGTCGATTATCTTCTTTATATTGTTATACAGCGCATCCGTATTAAGTTTCCATCTGAACCCGTTACCCCTTACTCTTTCGAGGTTCTTGAGCAGCATAGACCTTATCTTTTCTGAGTCAATTTGTTGCGAAAGAAGGGCATCAGCTTCATTCCTTGTTTTTACTGATCCTGCATCCACCGACCTGATGGCTTTAAGTATAAGCATATGCTGCTTATAGAATTCGTCGTAACCTGTCAGTGGGGTGAAGGGAGAGATATCAGCAACAAGCAGGCCCTTTATCATTCCTGGCCATTTAACAGAGAAGCTTACTGCAGTTTTCCCTCCCATGCTGTGACCTGCCAGGAAAAATTCCTTCAGTCCAAGGTCAGTTGTCAACTCATGCAGATCGGCGGCCATAGTATCGTAGTCGTGGATGCTGTCGTGGGGCGAATGGCCATGGTTGCGGGCATCGGGAAGATAAACCGTGAAGCGTTCAGCAGCTTTTCCTGCAATGCTTATCCAGTTGTCGGATGAACCGTATAGTCCGTGAAGAATGACAAGCGGGGGGCCCGAGCCGTATTTCCTGAAGAATAGTTTCATAATCAGCCGCTTATTTGTCTCCTGTACATCTGGATAGTATTCTCAAGTCCAAGGTACAGGGCGTCTGAAATAAGGGCATGGCCTATTGAGACTTCATCGAGCCAGGGTATGCTCTGGCAGAAAAAGTGAAGGTTGTCAAGGTTAAGATCGTGACCTGCGTTAAGGCCGAGTCCCGATTCACGTGCCACCATGGCAGCTTCAACGAAAGGTTTTACTGCTGCGGGTGCGTCGTGACTGAATTCTGTGGCATAGGGTTCAGTGTAAAGCTCAACTCTTTCCGCACCTGTAAGGGCAGCATTTTCGATGAAAACAGTTTCAGTTCCAACAAATATTGATGTCCTGATGCCAGCCTTTTTCATCTCGGTAACGATATCAGTCAACAGTAGTTTGTAACGAACCGTGTCCCATCCTGCATTGGAGGTGATAGCATCGTGGGTATCGGGTACAAGGGTTACCTGGTCGGGTCTTGATGAAAGAACGAGATCCATGAATTTATCAGAAGGATAGCCTTCGATGTTGAATTCGGTTTTTATAACAGGCCTTATCTCAAGAACGTCGGCATAACGGATATGACGTTCGTCGGGACGAGGATGAACGGTAATTCCGTCGGCTCCGAAAAGCTCACAGTTTATTGCTGCAGCCTTTATATTAGGAATATTTCCCCCTCTTGCGTTGCGAATGGTGGCGATCTTGTTAATATTTACACTTAACTTTGTCATTATTGTCAATATTTGAATTCACGCAATTTTATATTGCTGCGCAAAAATACAATATGTGACTTTTTTTTTACTATTTTAGATTAAAATTAAGATATTTCAGATACTTAATGTTAGCAATAGACCTTATATCTGATGTGATACCACCTCTCCGGACTTCGGATTCGGGGCAGACGGCCCTCAACTGGATGGAGATTTTCAGGATTTCGCATCTTCCTATAGTCAATAACCAGGATTTTCTGGGATTGATATCTGACAATGATATTTATGATATGAACCGGCCTGAGGAGCCCATAGGCAATCATGAGCTTACTCTTCTTAAACCGTATGTCACCACCGGCCAGCACCTCTTTGAGGTTATTGGTCTTGCAGCACGGCTTCATCTCTCGGTTGTCCCTGTTCTCGATAATAAGGACCACTATAAAGGAGTTATAACAACCAACGATCTTGTGAGGCATATAGCCGGTATTTCATCAATGGATCAGCCGGGAGGGATCATTGTCCTGGAGCTTATCGAGAGGGATTATTCCCTGTCGCAGATTGCCCAGATAATTGAAGGAAACAATATAAAGGTACTCAGTCTGTATATTACATCTCCCAGGGATTCGACCAGGCTCGAGATAACCATCAAGGTTAATTCAGGTGATCTTGCTTCGGTCATCAGGACCTTTGAACGTTATAATTATGAAGTCAGGACCTGGGTAACGACAGATGATACTATGGATAGTTTTTATTCAGAGAGGTTTGATCTTTTAATGAAGTATCTCAATATATAGCTTATGCTGGGGAAGATTGCCATATACAGCAAGGATTCGAACCAGAAGACCATTGAAGGGGTTAATGACCTTATAAGGGGATTCTGCAGGAGGGGTATTGAGATAGCTCTTTACCAGAAAGCAGCAGGCACGGTTGAATGTCATAAATTTGAAAAAGCCGAAAGGTTTTCAGATATACATGATCTCACAGTACTTCCCGATCTTGTTTTAAGTGTTGGCGGTGACGGAACCTTTCTGGAGACAGTTATGAAGGTCAGGGATTCGGGGATTCCTATAGCAGGAGTGAATACAGGCAGGATGGGTTTTCTGGCCAATATTTCAAGAGAAGAGATAGACAACTCAATTGAACTGCTGTGCAGGGGAGAGTACAGCCTTATTGAGAGATCGCTTCTTGAGATTGTCAGTCCTGGGAGTCTTTTCGGTCAGGGTTTGTCAACAGCACTTAACGATATTACAATTCAAAAGGCTGATCCCGGTATGATCACCATTAATGTTTATGTTGATGATTCATACATAAATACTTACTGGGCTGACGGACTGATATTCTCCACAGCTACCGGATCAACTGCCTATAATCTGAGTGTAGGGGGGCCTATCTTATCACCCGAGGACGAAAGTATAATTATTTCACCCATCTCACCTCATAATCTGACTATCAGGCCCATTGTGATTTCAGGTGAAAGTGTACTGAGGATGGTGATGGAAGGAAGAAGTGATGAATATATGGCAACATGTGATTTTAATTCTGTAAGGCTGCCTTTTACTGAAGAGATCCGGATCAGGAGGTCGGCTTTCAAGCTTAAGACTGTAATGCTGAAGGGAACCGATTTTTTCGGGACACTGAGAAACAGGCTTATGTGGGGAGCCGACAGAAGGAACTGAGGCTTCGGGAGAAGTTGCTTATATTTGTTTTATATTTGATTATTATATTTGTAAAAGCAATTTAAAAATAGTCGCAATGAAACGGTTCCTCCTTCTTGTCATGGTTCTGTGTGTCACTGCACCATTTTCATCAGCCCAGCTGTGGAAATGGAAGAGATGGGAGACCTCTCTGGGGGTAGGGCCTTCGTTTTTCTTTAATGATATCGGTGGCTATTCCAGGTCAAAGAACCTGCTTGGCTTCAGAGATATAAGTTACAGACAGACAATGTTTAACGTAAACGGTAACATTAAATACCGTCTGACCAGAACTCTTAATGCCAGAATCAGCGGAACGGCAGGGATGCTGCACGGAATTGACACATGGGGGTCGAATGAGGGGAGAGCAATGGAGGCTACAACCATTATTCTGGAGCCGGCTCTGATGGCTGAGTATTATTTTATAAAGAACAGGTCGGAAAGCAGCTACCTCTTTCTCAGGGGAAGGGGCTTCTGGAAATTGCTGTCTTCACTTGACTTCTATGCCTTTTCGGGTTTCGGGGGAGTATACTACGATGTTAACGGCAACCAACCCCTTGTTGATTATGGAATGAAGGAAAGCGGGTTAGCCGGCCTGATACCGGTCGGGCTGGGTGCTTCACTTATTTATACCCCAAATATTAATTTCGGACTGGAACTGGGGGGCAGATATACTTTCACTGACTTTATTGACGGCTATACCTCACAATATTCGACCGCGAACGACGTTTACTATTTTTTGAATTTCACCATTACCTATAAGGTAAAGACAGGTCCTCGCGGACTGCCATCTTTCAGATGATAAAGAGCCGGATTCAGTTTAATGAAAAAAGTATGTTGGATTTTTTTGCTAATTGGTTTATCGCAGGCCGTTTCCGGCCAGCGACAGGCTGACTTTGGTCTCTTTGTTGGAACCTCCTCATATTTCGGGGATATAAATCCTTCCCGTTTCCTGTATTCTCCGGGTCCTGCTGCCGGAGTATTTTACAGGTACAATTTCCACCCCAGGCATTCACTGCGTACAAATATATATATTGGCAGCCTTAGCGGGGATGATCTTGACTTCAGTAATGAATTCCAGACCTTGAGAGCAGGTTCCTTCTCAGGAACCATAGGAGAGTGGGCACTTCAGTTTGAATTCAACTTCCTGCCTTATTCCACCCAGGGAAAAAAGTGGAATTATACTCCCTACATGGCAGCCGGTGCCGGAATAGTCTTTATAAACACTGTAGCGACAACCTACACTCCGGTTATTCCTTTTGCCCTGGGATTTAAGGTCAACATTCATAAAAATCTGGGTTTGGAAGCCGAGTATGGTTTTCGTAAAACATTTTATGATAACTTTGACGGCCTTGAAGATGATGTGGGTTATATTGACCGGGCTGATAAGTCCTGGATTCATAATAATGACTGGTATTCATTTGCCGGCATAGCTTTTACCTGGAAGTTTTTTAACAGGATGGTTGGATGCCCGGCATATAATGATGTGGATAAAAAAAGAAAAAGATAGGTATGTCTCTTATTTCTCAGATTAACCGCGATAAAATACCCTCGCATGTGGCTATAATTATGGATGGGAACGGAAGATGGGCCCAGCAGAGAGGAATGGAGAGGATATTCGGACACAGGGAAGGAGTTGAAGCCGTAAGACGTGTTGTCGAAGCAGCTGTGGAGCTCAATGTCCGCCATCTGACCCTTTATGCTTTTTCAACAGAAAACTGGGGCCGGCCCGATGATGAAGTTTCAGCACTTATGGGTATAATGGTACAGTCGCTTACAAATGAAAAGGGGACACTTATGAAGAACAACATAAGGCTCTCAGCCATCGGCGATGTGAAAAGGCTTACAGAAGATGTAAGGGAGAAGCTTGAGGAAACCATCAGACTGACTTCAGGGGCAAGCGGACTCAATCTTATTATTGCAATGAGCTACAGCTCACGCTGGGAGCTTACAGAGGCTGCCCGGCGGCTGGCTGCTGAGGTAAGGGAAGGTACACTGGATCCGGATAACATTGACGAGAAAATGTTCGGAGACTACCTGACTACCTCCCATATACCTGATCCTGAGTTGATGATAAGAACCAGCGGGGAGCTGCGCCTGAGCAATTTTCTGCTCTGGCAGCTGGCCTATGCTGAATTGTATTTCCCTGAAGTACTTTGGCCTGATTTTGGTAAGGAGGAATTCTACGAAGCAATAATAGAGTTCCAGAGACGAGAAAGAAGATTTGGAAAGACGAGTGAACAGCTATTGGAAAATTAAGAAATGATGTTTTTGAGAACTAGTAAAGGAATCATTGCTGCTTTTTGCCTTATGATGACAATCCTGGAGGCTGGCGGACAGGAACCACAAGGAATTGCCGACTACGCCAGACCCGATGACTATGTTATCGGAGGAGTATCGGTTTCAGGTATAAGGTTTCTGGATATAAATGCCCTCGTCAGCATCTCAGGGCTCCGGCCGGGTCAGACTGTCACCATACCGGGAGAATCAATAACCACGGCAGTTGAGAAACTATGGAAGCAGGGACTGTTTTCGGATGTACGGATAAGCATAACCAGTGTGCGTTCAGATACAGCTTTCCTCGATATCTTCCTGCAGGAGAGGCCAAGGATCTCTTCTGTGAATTTTACAGGCCTGAAGAAAAGTGAGATGCAGGATCTGAATGAGAAAATAAGCCTTCCTGTCGGTTCGCAGCTTACCTCCTATCTTCTCAGTAATGCAGAAAAAATAATCACCGAACATTTTGTTGAAAAGGGATTTCTTAATGCTAAGGTCGACTTTGTTCAGAAGGATGATCCGGATCAGCCTAATAATATTCTTCTGACAATCAATGTTGACAAGATGGAAAGGGTCAAGATTGCAGAGATAATGTTCGAGGGTAATGAGAATTTTGATGATAAGAGACTGCGCCGTTCTTTTAAGAACACGAAAAAGAAAAACATCAATTTCTTCAAGGCATCCAAATACATAGGGGACAAGTTTGATGAAGACAAAGATAACCTTCTTACTTTCTATAACGATAACGGGTTCAAGGATTTCACTATCCTTTCCGACTCGGTATACCCCGTTTCTGAAGACAGGGTGGCCCTTGTCATTAAGGTTGATGAAGGAACGCAGTATTATCTCAGGAATATTGACTGGGTTGGAAACAGTGTTTATGACAGGAAAGACCTGGAAAGAGTTCTTAATATCGAACCAGGTACCGTATATAACCAGTCTCTTCTCAGTGACAGGCTCAATGGTACAGCCGGAGCCCAGGATGCCGTAAGTTCTCTTTACCAGGATTACGGCTACCTTTTTTCGAGACTTACACCTGTTGAGGCAAATATAGAAGGTGACTCTATAGATCTTGAAATAAGGATTTTCGAGGGAGACCAGGCATATCTCAATAATATAATTATTTCAGGAAACACCAGGACCAATGAACATGTCGCCCGGCGTGAACTATACACACTGCCAGGGGATCTGTTCAGCAAGGACAAGATCATAAGGTCGATCAGGCAGCTTGGCGTTCTCGGGCACTTCGATCCTGAAAAGATCAATCCCCTTCCTCTTCCTGATCCAACCAACGGTACCGTAGATCTTCTGTACCAGCTCGAAGAAAAAGCCAATGATCAGTTCGAGGTGTCGGGAGGCTGGGGAGCAGGTATGCTTGTGGGAACCGTTGGGGTTAGGTTTAACAACTTTGCCATGCGCAACTTCTTCAAGCTTAACGAGTGGAGGCCTTATCCTTCGGGTGACGGACAGTCACTTAGCATAAGGGCCCAGTCGAATGGCCGTATTTACCAGTCGTACAACATGTCATTCTCTGAACCCTGGCTTGGAGGAAGAAAGCCAAATTCATTCACTCTGTCGGTTTACAGGTCGCTTATGACCAACGGCAAGAAGAAGAATGAGGACGGAAGACAATCCATGATAATAGACGGAGCAACAGTCGGACTCGGGAAAAGACTCGAATGGCCCGACGACTTCTTTTCAGTATACGGAGAGGTTAACTACCAGAGATATAACCTTGATAACTATAATGTATACAAATTCCTTTTCGAGAACGGATCTTCAAACCTGCTCAGCGTAACGGGACGACTGACAAGGTTCTCGACAAGTCCGAACCTTATTTACCCGCGCGAAGGCTCTTCATTCACCCTTTCCCTCCAGGCTACACCCCCATATACTCTCATAAGCGGAAGGAATATGATCAATGCTGAAGATGAGATCAAATACAACTGGATAGAGTTCCACAAATGGAACTTCAAGGCTGACTACTATTATCCCGTTTCGCGCGACAAAAAGCTTGTCCTTAATACCCGGTTTGCATTCGGGTACCTTGGGTACTACAATAAGGACATTGGGCCCTCTCCCTTCGAGAATTTCTACATCGGAGGTGACGGGATGACCGGCTACAGCTTCTACGGGAGAGAGGTTATAGCACTCAGAGGTTATGAAAACGGCTCCCTTACTCCGACAGTAAACGAAGTCTCGTCGGGGAACGTCTATTCAAAGATTACCTTCGAACTGAGGTATCCTATATCACTTAACCAGCAGGCAACAATTTATGGTCTGGCCTTTCTCGAGGCAGGCCGTGCCTGGTATTCACTAAAGGAGTATAATCCTTTCAGAATGAACAGATCGGCTGGTATTGGCCTGAGGGCCAACCTCCCTATGTTTGGTATGCTTGGTGTTGACTGGGGATACGGGTTTGATGAAGTTCCCGATCCCACCCAGTACAGGGATGCTAACAAATCACAATTCCATTTTGTCATTGGTCAGCAGTTCTAATTGTAAAATTTAAAAGTATTAAAATGAAAAAATCAGGCGTAATATTGGCGATGTTCTTATTGACATCTGCTTTTACCTTTGCCCAGAAATATGCCTTTGTCGATTCTGATTACATCAGAAAAAATATACCTGCGTTCAACACCGCCCAGGAACAACTCGACAACCTTTCAAAGCAATGGGAAAAAGAGATTTCAGACGGATATGCTGTCGTTGAACAGATGTTCAAGGCCTATCAGAGTGAATCGGTACTTCTTTCCCAGGATATGAAAACCAGGAGGGAAGAGGCTATAGTAAACAAGGAAAAGGAGATCAAGGATCTTCAGAATAAGTATTTCGGAATGGAAGGAGAACTCTTTAAGAAAAGGGAAGAACTTATAAAACCTATTCAGGATGAAATACTAAAGGCGATAAAAACTATTGCTGTTGATGGCAGCTATGCAGTCATCTTCGACAGCTCGGCAGGAGGCAATATCTTATTTGCAAATCCGAAATTTGATATAAGCGATCAGGTACTTGAAACATTAGGTTATAAGAATTAAATAATTACTTTTGCACCAATTATTAAAACAGGAAAAAATGAAGAAAATAATAAGTTTAGTGGTTTTTGTCATTATTTGTTCATTCTCAGCACAGGAGGTGAATGCCCAGAGCCTCAAATTCGGACATATCAACAGGACTGAGCTCATACAGGCAATGCCTGAATACGAATCAGCCAATATTGAGCTTCAGAATTTTAGGGACGAACTTATAAATGCACTCGAACTTCTGACAGTTGAGTTCAATAATAAAAATGATGCCTACACAAAGGAAGCTCAGAACTATACTGACATTGTCAGGCAGACAAAGGAGCAGGAACTTTATGATATGAACCGCAGAATCCAGGAGTTTCAGGAAAAAGCTTCCATGGATCTTCAGAACAAGCAGGCTGAACTCTTCCAGCCCATCACTGTTAAAGCAGATACGGCTATCCAGAGTGTCGGAAAGGAAAATGGGTTCGTGTATATTTTTGATGTCTCGTCCGGCCAACTCGCTTATTTCGACGAATCCTTAAGCTCTAACGTGATTGCTCTTGTAAAGACCAAACTTGGTATAAAATAAATTTTCTTAAAATATCCGGTGACCATCCTTAGCGGGATGGTCATTTTTTTAATACCTTACTAAGGTGAAAAACAGACCAATCGGGATATTTGATTCTGGAGTCGGCGGACTCACGGTCGCCCATGCTGTTAAGCAGCTGCTCCCCGGAGAAAGCATTATCTATTTTGGTGACACGGCCCATCTGCCGTATGGTGACAAATCGGCGGAGGCAATTCAGTTCTATTCGGCCAGGATCACAGAGTTTCTCCTTACCTTCGATGCCAAAGTGGTACTGGTTGCATGTAATTCGGCTTCTGCCTCCGCCTTCGCAACGCTCAGAAAGGAATTCAGCGATAAGACAATCCTGATAGATGTGATCGATCCGGTAGTCGAATATACAGGCACAAGGAATTTCTCGAGGATAGGTGTCATAGGAACAAAAAGAACAATAAGTTCAGGGACTTATGAACAGAAACTAACTGAAAAAAATCCTGCCACCACTGTAGTCTCAATGGCAACTCCCCTTCTTGTTCCGATGATTGAAGAGGGTTTTATATTCGACGATATAAGCAATGCCATAATAAGGACATATCTTTCAAACGAAACCCTAAGGGGAATAGAAGCCCTTATTCTGGGCTGCACTCACTATCCCATAATAAGAAATCAGATAAACAAGTATTTCAATTTTAATATTGAAATTATTGATTCGGGCAGAAGTGTTTCTGAAATCCTTAAGCAGACCCTTGAAAGAAACAACCTTCTCAGCGACAGGGAAAGGGGTGATGATCAGTTCTTTGTATCAGACTATACTCCTTTCTTTGAAAAGATAGCAAGGATGTTTTTTGAAAGGGAGATAAACCTCAGGAAAGCCGATATCTGGAGCTGAAAGCCTGTATTCTCATTCGTCGTTTTGACTGATGATAGTTATTATTTGATTATCATTGATATATGTTTATACGGCCTTGCCTGGCATAAAGCAGATTGTTAAAACGGACAAATATGATCAATATCATAAGCCAAATCTGTTTTTTATACGAATTTGCGGCTTTAAAAAGGTAATTTTGAGCAAAATAAGAATCCCAAAGGTAAGGGTAATCATAAGGAATTATGAATAGAAAAACTGAGATTATTGTCAGGGAAGAGGTTGTGATCAGGTTCTCGGGTGATTCAGGTGATGGCATGCAGCTGACGGGGACTCTTTTTTCAGATACCGCTGCCCTGTACGGGAATGATCTTACGACCTACCCCGATTATCCTGCTGAGATAAGGGCCCCTCAGGGTACTGTCGGAGGGGTTTCGGGTTTTCAGGTTCACCTTGGGCATTCACAGGTCAACACTCCCGGCGATTATGCCGATGTACTTGTGGCAATGAACCCAGCTGCCATTAAGGCTAATGCCAGGTGGGTCAGGCCGAAAGGTATTATTATCTATGATGAGAACAGCTTTACAGAAAAGAACATAAAGAAGGCTGGGTATGAGGAAGACCCTGTAAAGGAGGAAAAACTTGATAACTGCAATATAATAGCGGCCCCTATATCGTCGATGGTTAAGGAGGCGCTTAAGGATTTCGGACTCGATCCGAAGTCGGTTCTCAGGACCAAGAATATGTTTGCCCTGGGAATGGTTTACTGGTTGTTCAACAGAAAACTGAAGCATACCGAGGAGTATTTTGAGAAGAAATTCGGGAAGAAGCCTGATATTGTTAAAGCCAACAAAAAGGCACTCAGGTCAGGATATTACTATGCTGAGACCATTGAAGCCTTAAACCCGGTTTACAAGATACTTCCTGCCCCCATTGCTCCCGGAAACTACAGGAATATATGCGGTAACCTGGCAACAGCCTGGGGTTTTCTGGCAGCTGCTGAGAAGTCGGGTCTGGGTCTTTTTATTGGTTCCTACCCTATAACCCCGGCTACCGGTATCCTTGAAGAACTGGCCGCGCGTAAGGATCTGGGAGTTATCAGTTTTCAGGCCGAGGACGAGATAGCAGGTATCTGTGCAGCCCTGGGAGCCAGTTTTGCAGGTAAACTGGCTGTAACCTCAACATCGGGTCCGGGTATGGCACTTAAATCAGAAGCCATAGGTCTGGCAGTGATGGCCGAGTTACCAGTGGTTGTTGTCGATGTCCAGAGAGCCGGCCCCTCGACCGGATTACCTACCAAAACAGAACAGTCAGACCTTTTTCAGGCCCTTTACGGGCGTAACGGTGAAAGTCCGGTTGTAGTTCTGGCAGCAAGTACTCCGGCCAACTGTTTCCATTTTGCCTTTGAAGCCGCCAGAATAGCGGTCGAACATATGACCCCGGTAATACTTCTTACCGACAGCTACCTTGCCAACGGTACCGAACCATGGCGTATCCCCCCGGCAGACGAGCTTCCTGTCATAAATCCCCCGTTTGCCGATCCGGCAGAGACACCATTTCTTCCCTACAGGCGTGATGAGGATAAACTGGCAAGAAAATGGGCTGTCGCCGGAACACCCGGACTTGAACACAGGATAGGAGGACTGGAGAAAACCATCCGTGGGACAGTTTCCTATACGCCGGAGAATCACGAAGAGATGGTAAGGATAAGAGCTGAAAAAGTAGAACGTATTGCCCGTGATATTCCTGATTTAAGTGTTCAGGGTGAAGAATCGGGCGACTTGCTTGTTGTCGGCTGGGGAGGCAAATATGGTTATCTTATAACTGCCGTAAGGGAGCTTCAGGAAGAGGGAAGAAAAATAAGCCTTGTGAATTTCAACTATATAAATCCCCTTCCTCAAAATGTAAAGGAAGTGTTCCGCAGGTTCAGAAGGATCCTGGTATGCGAACTTAACCTCGGACAGTTTGCAGGTTATTTAAGGATGAAACACCAGGAGTTCTCGTATGATCAGATAAACAAGGTACAGGGCGTTCCCTTTACCATTCAGGAGATAAAGGAAAAGTGTATCAAAATACTGGAGGAGCTTCAATAATGACAGGATCAGAAACATACAGCTATTCTCCCAGGGATTTTAAGAGCGACCAGGAAGTGAGATGGTGCCCCGGCTGTGGTGACCATGCCATTCTGAATGCCGTTCAGAAAGCCCTGTCTGAACTGGGAATCCCTAAGGAGAAGTTTGCCTTTATCTCAGGAATAGGCTGCTCCTCGAGGTTTCCCTACTATATGAATACCTACGGCTTTCATAGTATCCACGGAAGGGCACCAGCCATTGCCACCGGGGTTAAGACCGCCAACCCTGACCTCTCGGTGTGGCAGATCACAGGCGACGGTGATGCACTGGCCATCGGGGGTAATCATTTTATTCATGCCGTAAGGAGGAACATTGACATAAATATAATCCTTTTTAACAACGAGATATACGGACTCACCAAGGGACAGTATTCTCCTACTTCGGCCAGGGGGCTGGTTACCAAGACCTCTCCCTATGGTTCGGTTGAGGAGCCTTTCTCGGTGGGGGAACTTGTTATAGGAGCCATGGGCAGGTTTTTTGCCAGAACCATAGATGCCAACGTAACCCTTTCGACACAGATATATATTGATGCCGCCAGGCATAAGGGCACTTCAGTAATCGAGGTCCTGCAGAACTGCGTCATCTTCAACGATGGTATCCATGATAAAATTGATGCCAGGGAGGTAAGAGATGACCGCGCAATCATCCTCAGGCAAGGAAAACCAATGATCTTTGGAAAGGATAATAATAAAGGGCTGGTTCTTGATGGTTTAAAACTAAAGGTTGTTGATCTCGTAAAGGATGGCTATACAGAAAAGGACCTGCTTGTCCATGACGTTACCGAACCCAACCCCGGCATCCACTATATGCTGGCAAACATGAAATATCCGGTGTATCCGGTTGCTTTTGGTGTTATAAGGGCTGTTGCTGCCCCCACCTATGAAGAAGAGGTGGCCGGACAGATAAGAAAGGTAAAAGCAGAATCGGCAATTAAGAATATTAATGATCTGTTCCATTCAGGTTCGACCTGGACTGTTCACTGATGGATCCCTGACGGGTTTTTTTAATTTTTTCACCTAATGCCCGGGTATCATTTTTAGCGGTTAGGTTAATCAGGAAGCTGTAAGAGGCCATGTAATCCTATTTTTGTTAATTTTAAAAGCCGATCTTACGGCTTTACCACTGATGAGCAAACCGAATCATATCCCGCCTGAATACAGGAGACTGATCCATGATCAGCAGGAGAGGCTGAAGGAACTGGGCTGTATTAACCAGACCACATACATACTCAGGGAAGGCAAGCCTATTGAGGAAACCCTGCAACAGATAACCCTTCTCCTCCCCGCGGCATGGCAATATCCGGAGTTCACCTCGGCCCGGATACGTTATCAGGATAAAACCTGTGAAACACCTTATTTCAAGGAGTCAGTATGGAAGATGTACCAGGAATTCACCACTATAGGTGATGAAAAAGGATCAATAGAGATCTACTACACCAAAGAGTTCAGTTTTGAAGATGAAGGCCCTTTCCTGAAGGAAGAGAGGGATCTGCTCCGTAATATTGCCAGCCTGCTCACAGGGTATATAAACAGTTACAAGGCAAACGACTCGCATTACAGTCCGGCCACCACAGAAGATGACGAATCGAAGCCCGGAGGAACGGTCAGCCGTAAGCTTCTTCAGCGTTTCCTCGAGCGTCACAATGCGGAAAGGGATGTGTTCCACGACCTGCAGCCTTTTAAGGTAAAGGAGATCCTGCTGGTGGCAAACCTCTATGATGCCTATTCAATTGAAGGGGAGGGACGTTTTTCAGACCTTATGCTTGGAGAATATTATCAGATGAGCCTGACATCACTGCCCAGGGTAACAGGGGTGTCAGGGGAGGAGGAAGTGTTCAGAAGGCTTAAATCGAGGCATTATGATATGATCATCATAATGATAGGTGTTCACAGGGAGGCCCCTCTTTCACTCTGCAGGAAGATAAAAGAGAAATATCCCTACCTGCCGGCCTTTCTGCTTTTAAACAATCCTGCCGATGTTGACTTTATAAGAAACCAGAGGGCGCTGGGTGTTCCCTTCGATAACTATTTTGTATGGACAGGAGAATCGAAGGTGTTCTTTGCAATGGTCAACCTGCTTGAAGACAAGGTGAATGTAGAGAATGATACAAAAAAAGGCCTCACCAGGATAATACTTATTGTTGAAGACTCGGCCGAGTATTACTCGGCATATCTGCCCATGCTCTATACCCAGGTAATGGAGCAGACACGGAAACTTATAGAAGATGTTTCAACTGATGAACTGTATAAGGTTCTTAAACTCAGGGCAAGGCCCAAGATTCTTCTTGCTTCAAACTGGGAAGATTCAATGGCAATAATCAACAAATACAAGGATAGCCTGCTTTGTGTGATTTCAGATATGAGTTTTCACCGAAACGGTGTGATGAACAACAGTGCCGGCCACGACCTAATCAGGTATATAAAGCAGGAGATGCCAAACCTGCCCACCGTTCTGCAGTCGTCTGACCCCGAAAATGCAAAATCGGCCTATACCCTTAAATCTACTTTCATAAATAAGAACTCCGCGACCCTGCTTCAGGATCTGAAGTCGTTCATCAACTACTATCTTGGTTTCGGACATTTTGTTTACCGCGACAATGCCGGACGGCAGATAGCTGTGGCCAAGTCGATGAAGGAGTTTGAGGCTTATCTTGAGACAGTCCCTGAAGACTCGCTTGCCTATCATGCCATCAGGAACCATTTTTCGCTTTGGCTCATGGCCAGGGGAGAGGTGAAGATCGCCAGGATGATCAACCCTCTTAAGCTATCCGACTTCAGGGATCTTAAGGAGCTCCGCGAATTCCTGCTCGACCTGGCAAGAAAACGCAAAAGGGAACTCAACAAGGGAAAGATTATCAATTTCGAGGAGTCGGCGGTGCTGGATGAGACAAATGTTATTTCCCTTTCACCAGGCTCACTGGGGGGTAAAGGAAGAGGGCTGGCCTTTATAAACACTCTTATCTATAGCTTCGGTATAGGAAAACTCCTGCCAGGTATAAATATAAAAACTCCTGCCACGGCCATAATAGGCACCGATGAGTTTGATATGTTTATGGAGAGGAATCACTTATGGGAGAAGATCCAGGAAGAGAAAGATTTCACGGTTCTTAAAAACCTGTTCATAACAGGCAGTCTGAGCTATACCCTTGAGAAAAAGCTGAGAGTCTACCTTAAACATATGCTTAAGCCACTGGCAGTAAGGTCGTCAAGTCTTTTCGAAGACTCTATCACCCAGCCTTTTTCAGGAATCTTTGAGACCTATCTGCTTCCAAACAACCATCCCGACCCCGAGGTAAGGCTGAGGCAACTCTCGGATGCCATAAAGTCTGTTTTTGTGTCGGTATATTCGAAAAATGCAAGGAACTATTTCGAAGCTATCAACCATAAGGTTGAAAACGAAAAGATGGCTGTTGTGATCCAGGAGGTGGCCGGTAACAGGTTTGATGATGCCTATTATCCTCATATCAGCGGAACGGCCCAGTCGTTTAATTTCTATCCCGTTTCACATATGAAACCCTCTGATGGCTTTTCAGTCATCGGCGTGGGTCTGGGTCAGTACGTTGTTGAGGGAGAAAGGGCTTACCGCTTCTCTCCTGCATACCCGGAGATAGATATAATCTCCCAGGAAGATCTTTATAAAAACTCCCAGGTGGTATTTTATGCCGTTGATATGGCAAAGAAAGATATTAACCTGCTTGAGGGGGAAAGTGCAGGCCTTGTGACCCTCGATATCTCTGAGGCTGAAAAGCACGGAACCCTGAATCACTGCGCTTCGGTTCTCAACCCCGATAATAATACCATTACTGCAGGTCTTGATTATCCCGGTCCTCGCGTTGTGAATTTTGCCGACATTCTGAAATACAACTACATCCCTCTTGCAACAACACTCCGGACTATCCTTGATCTGGTTGCCGAAGCATGCGGTACACAGGTCGAGATCGAGTATGCTGTCGACCTTTCAAAGGATGCTGACGGAAATTCTTCATTTTACCTGTTGCAGATCAAACCTGTAACAGGCAACAGGGCAGAATACAGTATCGACCCCGATTCAATAAACCAGGATGACCTTATCCTTTTCAGTACAAAAAGCATGGGGAACGGTCTTATAAACGACATCACCGATGTGATATATCTTGAGCCGGATAAGTTCAGCAATCTTCTGACAACCAGCATGAGCGATGAGATTGATGCCATGAATCAGAAGATGATGAGTGAGCACCGCAGGTATGTACTGATAGGGCCGGGAAGATGGGGTACAAGGGACAGGTTTCTCGGCATACCTGTGGCATGGCCCCAGATCTCAAATGCAAAGGTGATAACCGAAGTCACTCTCCCGGGTTATCACATCGACGCTTCACTGGGTTCTCATTTCTTTCATAATGTGACTTCCATGAACGTGGGATATCTGTCGGTCAATCCCGAATCGGAGGAAGGTACTATAGCCTGGGAAAAACTCAGACAGCAGGAGGTGTGTGAGAGTGGCAGGTTTTTTACTCATGTGAGGTTTGAAAAGCCGCTTGTTATAAAGATGGATGGGAAGAAACGGATTGCCGTTATTTCAATAAACAAATAAAGAGAAAGGTATGACCATTATAGAAGGGATACTCGATCTTCAGAAGTATGATTTTACGGATACTCCGTTCAATCTGTTGATGCAGAAGCGTATTCACAGGGTCCTTATGATCTGTAGTAACTACGACAGCTATATGCTTGAGGAAGACGGCAGGATCGATGAGCAGATCTTCAATGAATATGTCTCACTTAACCTCAGTCGTCCACCTTCGTTTGTCCAGACCGACAATGCCGAAGATGCATTCAGAATACTCGAGGAAGGGAAAATAGATCTGGTGATCTCAATGCTAAGCCTCAGAGGTACAGATATTTTTGCACTGGCAAAACAGATTAAGCAGAGATATGAAAAGATACCCATAGTTGTACTTACCTATTTCTCAAGGGAAGTCTCGCTAAGGCTTGTGGGCGAGGACCTCAGTGCCATCGACTATGTCTTCTGCTGGCTTGGGGATGCTTCGCTTATCCTTGCCATAATCAAGCTTATCGAGGATAAGATGAATGCTGACCACGATATAGAGAATATAGGGGTTCAGGCAATTATCCTGGTTGAGAACTCAATAAGGTATATCTCTTCATATCTTCCCAGTATTTACAGAATAGTACTGCAGCAATCACTCGATTTTCAAAGGGAAGCCCTTAATGAACATCAGAAGATGATGAAGATGAGGGGACGTCCCAAGATACTCTTTGCCGATAACTACAATGATGCCCTGACCCTTTACAGGAAGTACAAGTACAATGTTCTGGGGCTTATTTCAGATATAAGCTACAAGAGGGACGGTATAAACGATGAGGATGCTGGTCTTGAGCTTTGCAGGGCCGTGATGGCCGATGATGATAATGTCCCCTTCCTGCTGCAGTCATCAAATTCAGATCACAGGATAAGGGCAGAGGACCTTGGGGCCGGCTTTCTGCACAAATATTCCAAGACGCTATCTCTCGAGCTGAGGAATTTTATAATTCAGAACCTGGCATTTGGTCCCTTTGTCTTCAGGAATCCCGAGACTATGGAGTCAATCGCAATTGCCACTGACCTTCAGAGTCTTCAGCAGAAACTGCTTACTATTCCTGACCAGACCCTCGAGTATCACGCCAATCGTAACCATTTTTCAAAATGGCTTAATGCCAGAGCTCTTTTCCCTGTTGCCCAGATGTTTAAGTACATCAGAAAAGAGGATTTCGAAACTATGGATGAGATGAGGAGATTCCTCTATGTGGCAATATCAAGTTTCAGGCTGGGAAAAGGACGGGGAGTAATAGCAAAGTTTGACAGGACAAGCTTCGATGAGTACCAGATATTCTCAAGAATAGGGGAGGGATCGATAGGTGGAAAGGCCCGTGGACTGGCTTTTATAAATCGTTTAATTAAGGATCACAAGCTGTTCAGCAAGTTTTCGGATGTTTTGATAACGATACCCAGAACTGTAGTTCTGAGTACGGATATCTTCGACGAGTTCATGGATCATAATAATCTGTATTCAGTTGCCCTTTCCGATCTTCCTGACAGCGAAATTCTTGAAAAATTCCTTAATGCTGAGTTGCCCGGATGGGTCTATCAGGATTTCTATGCCTTCCTTAATATCTCGAGGACCCATCCCATAGCCGTAAGGTCGTCGAGTAAGCTTGAGGATTCACATTATCAGCCTTTTGCCGGCATATATTCAACTTATATGATACCCAGGATCCATGACAATAAGCTGATGGTAAAGGCTTTGTCGGATGCTGTAAAGGAAGTATACGCCTCGGTGTTCTACAAGGCAAGCAAGGCGTATATGGCAGCCACGGCAAATGTAATCGATGAGGAGAAGATGGGAATTATACTTCAGGAAGTGTGCGGTAACAGGCATGGCGAAATCTTTTATCCCACAATCTCGGGGGTTGCACGATCGATCAACTATTATCCCATCGGGTCTGAAAGGGTGGAGGATGGTATTGCCAATTTAGCTTTCGGGCTTGGGAAACTGATAGTTGATGGAGGTCTTTCTCTCAGGTTCTGTCCCAGGCATCCGAGGAAGGTCCTGCAGCTGTCATCCCCTGAAAGTGCACTGAGAGATACCCAGAAAGAGTTTCGTGCCCTCGATCTGAGGATTGAGAGTTTTGTTCCTTCTACCGATGACGGGGTTAACATACTGAGACTGGGGATCAATGATGTGGCCGACCAGCGAGCTATGAAGCTTGTAGCCTCTACATACGACAGGAATAATAACATACTCCGTGACGGAGTAATGTATCCGGGTCCGAAGGTTATCACTTTTGCAGGGATTCTCCAGCACAAGTCATTTCCTCTTGCCAAAATACTTAACACCCTTCTTGAGCTTGGTCATCGCAAGATGAACAACCATATAGAGATCGAGTTTGCAGCCAACCTTGAGACACCACCAGGAACTCCGGTGATATTCAACTTACTTCAGATAAGACCGGTAAGTCATACCGATGAAAATCATAACATACACCTGGGTACGGTTAAAACTGCAGATACTATTCTTTATTCTGAGTCAGCCCTTGGTAATGGCCTGTTTAAGGAAATTCATGATCTTGTCTATGTAAGGCCCGAATCATTCAAGCCG